>NZ_CP134228.1:0-350000 GCF_031656215.1 Mesorhizobium koreense
CTGATGACTGCCAGCGACCCGGCAAGGGCGGAAAAGGCGTTCGAGAAGGTAAGGGCACAGATAAAAGCCCGCGTCGGCGGGGAGGTCTATTCAAGCTGGTTCGGCCGCATGAAAGTGGACGAATACTCCAAGGGGATCGTCCGGCTCTCCGTGCCGACCGCATTCCTGCGGTCGTGGATCAACGGACATTATCTGGATCTCATCACCGAGCTCTGGCAGAGCGAGGATCCGCAGGCACTCAAGGTGGAGATCGTCGTACGGTCGGCTGTGCGGCACGTGCGTCCCGTGGCAGACGCTGCGGGAACATCGGCCAACCGGCCCACGCCGCAGCAGGCCCCTGCGATTGTCGGCTCGGGCCCGACGAACGCGCCACGCATCGACCGCGCACCGAACCATAGGCCGCGCCATGCGGAAGCCGACAGCCGACACAACGTCATCGGATCGCCGCTCGACGGGCGATACACGTTCGAATCCTTCATAGAGGGCGCATCGAACAGGGTGGCGTTCGCCGCGGCGCGCGCGGTCGCGGAGCATGCCTCCAACGCAGTGCGCTTCAATCCGCTGTTCCTCCACGCCTCCGTCGGGCTCGGCAAGACGCACCTCCTCCAGGCGATCGCGGCCGAGTCCCTCAAACAACGGGCTCAGTCGCGGGTCGTCTATCTGACGGCTGAGTATTTCATGTGGCGTTTCGCGACCGCGATCCGCGACAACAACGCGCTGACACTCAAGGAGCAATTGCGCGACATCGACCTTCTCATCATCGATGACATGCAGTTCCTGCAGGGCAAGTCGATCCAGCACGAATTCTGCCATCTCATCAACATGCTGCTCGACAGCGCCAAGCAGGTCGTGGTGGCGGCGGATCGCCCGCCTGCGGAGCTTGAATCGCTGGAGCCGAGAGTGCGTTCACGGCTCAATGGCGGGGTTGCGCTCGAAATGTCGGCGCCCGATTACGCCATGCGGCTCGGCATGCTGAAGCAGCGGCTGAAGGCGGCGCAAACCGAGGACGAGACGCTGGAGATCGCCGACGATATACTCGAGCATGTGGCCGGTACCGTCACCGGCAGCGGCCGCGAACTCGAAGGCGCCTTCAACCAGCTCCTTTTCCGCCGCTCCTTCGAGCCGATCAGCGTCGAGCGGATCGATGAAATCCTCAGCCATATCTACCGCTCGGGCGAGCCGAAGCGCGTCCGGATCGAGGATATCCAGCGCGTGGTGGCGCGGCACTACAATGTGTCGAAGACGGAGCTGCTCTCCAACCGGCGTACGCGCACGATCGTCAAGCCGCGCCAGGTGGCGATGTACCTGTCGAAGGTGATGACGCCGCGCTCGCTGCCGGAGATCGGCCGGCGCTTCGGCGGCCGCGACCATACGACGGTGCTGCACGCCGTGCGCAAGATCGAGGACCTTTCGGGGACGGACAATAACCTCGCGCAGGAACTGGAGCTTCTGCGGCGGCTGATCAGCGACCAGGCGTAGGCTGCTGCGGATCGAGGCTGGCGATCCATGTGGATTGCCGGCTCTGATATTTTATCCCCAGAAAGCCTCCCGATCCGCCGCGAAGCGCGTGCAAAGGCTTGCCTTTGCAGCCGATTTCCTGTCAGTTTGCGACGATCCCGACCCGCAAAGGGCCGGTGGCGGGGCGCGCTGCCCGGCAGGCGACAATTTCATTCATCGAGGCGAGATCGGTTCGTTATGCGTGTGGTTCTTGAACGTTCCAACCTCATCAGATCGCTGGGTCACGTCCACCGCGTCGTCGAGCGGCGCAACACGATCCCGATCCTGTCGAACGTGCTGCTTTCGGCCGACGGCAGCAGTCTCGAACTGAAGGCGACCGACCTCGATCTGGAAGTGACGGAGGCAGCCCCGGCGACCGTCGAGCAGAAGGGCGCGACGACCGTTCCGGCCTATCTGCTCTATGACATCGTGCGCAAGCTGCCCGACGGCTCCGAAGTCATGCTCAAGACCGACGAGGACGGCAACGCCATGTCGGTGATCTCGGGCCGGTCGAGCTTTCGCCTGCAATGCCTGCCGCAATCCGATTTCCCCGAACTCTCGGCAGGCACCTTCCCGCATATCTTCCGGCTCGATTCGCCGGCGCTCAAAGGCCTGATCGAGAGGACCCAGTTCGCCATCTCCACCGAAGAAACGCGCTACTATCTGAACGGAATCTACCTGCATGCGATAGAAACGGACGGAAAGCTGAAGCTGCGCGCGGTCGCCACCGACGGGCATCGCCTGGCGCGCGCCGAGGTGGAAGCGCCGGCCGGTTCGGAAGGCATGCCGGGCATCATCATCCCGCGCAAGACTGTCAGCGAATTGCAGAAGCTGGTGGACGAACCGGACGTCGCCGTGACGGTGGAGCTCTCGGATACCAAGATCCGCTTCACCATCGGCAGCGTCGTGCTCACCTCGAAGCTCATCGACGGCACCTTCCCGGACTATCAGCGCGTCATTCCAAGCGGCAACGACAAGAAACTCGTCATCGACCGGCAGAGCTTCGCCGCCGCCGTCGATCGCGTCTCGACGATCTCGTCGGAGCGTGGGCGGGCGGTCAAGCTTTCCATAGCCGACGGCCAGCTTACGCTGACGGTCAACAATCCGGATTCGGGCAGCGCCACGGAGGAATTGTCGGCCGACTACAGCTCCGATCCGCTCGATATCGGCTTCAACGCCCGCTACCTGCTCGACATCGCCGCGCAGCTTTCCGGCGACACGGCCGAGTTCATGCTGGCCGACGCGGGCTCGCCGACGCTCATTCACGATTCGGCCGACGAGCACGCGCTCTACGTGCTCATGCCGATGCGGGTCTAAGGCGGGGCGTGAGCGAAACCGACAGGACCGAGCGGACACCTCCGGTCGATATACGCAGGCTGTCGCTGACCGATTTCCGCAACTACGCGGCCCTCAGCCTCGATCTCGCGCCGGGCGCGGTAGTGTTGACCGGCGAAAACGGTGCCGGCAAAACCAATCTGCTTGAGGCCGTCTCGCTCTTCAGCCCTGGACGCGGCCTGAGGCGCGCCCCCTATGCGGACATGGCGCGCGAGAGTGCCGCTGGCAGCGGCTTCGCTATCCATGCGCGGCTGGAGGGCCCGTTCGGCGAATGCGAGATCGGCACCGGGACACTCGCCTTCGGCCAGGAAGAGGCGGATGGCGCCGGCCGCAGGGTCAGGATCAACGGCGCGCCGGCCAAATCCGCCGAGGAGATGCTGCAATGGCTTCGTGTCGTCTGGCTGACGCCATCCATGGACGGACTCTTCACCGGACCGGCCGGTGACCGTCGGCGCTTCCTCGACCGGCTTGTGCTCGCCATCGACCCGACGCACGGCAAGCGCACGCTCGACTATGAGCGGGCGATGCGCGGGCGCAACCGCCTCTTGGCCGAGGGCAAGATGGACGAGAGCTGGCTCGGCGCGATCGAATTGCAGATGGCCGAGACGGGCGTGGCGATTGCCGCCGCGCGTGGCGAGTTGCTGCGGCTCGCCACCGCCATGATCGAGCGGCTGCCGGATGACAGCGCCTTCCCGAAAGCCGATCTCGCAATCGCCGGCACGCTTGAGGAACAGATCGGCCAGCGCCCGGCTGTCGAGATCGAGGAATGGCTGCGGGGCGAGTTTGCGGCTGGCCGCATGCGCGACCGCGCCGCCGGCCGCACGCTCGACGGACCGCAGCGGGCCGATTTCCTCGTCCGCCACCGGCCGAAGGACATGCCGGCCGCCCTGTGCTCGACCGGCGAGCAGAAGGCGCTGCTCGTCGGCATCGTGCTGGCGCATGCACGGCTGACGGGGGAGATGGCCGGTATGACGCCGATCCTGCTCCTCGACGAGATCGCGGCACACTTCGACCAACACCGCCGCGCCGCGCTGTTCGACATACTGGAAGAACTTGGCTGCCAGGTGTTCATGACCGGCACCGAGCCGGCGCTCTTCACGGCGCTCAAGGGAAAGGCGCAATTCCTGACAGTGGCGTCGGGAACGGTGACGGAAACCGCCTGACATGGGCTTGCGGCTTCACTATGCTTAGTGCGTCCTTCGAGGCTCGCTTCGCTCGCACCTCAGGATGAGGAAGTTTGCGCCAAGGCCGTTATCTCGAGGTGTCTGCGAGGCGTGGTCGTTCGAATCTCTGATAGGGGTGAGCGAAGGCTCCTGTCCTTGACGCTCGCGCTGTAACAAGGCGAGAAGCCTGCGCCGAGTGTCCTCATCCTGAGGCGCGAGCGAAGCGAGCCTCGAAGGACGCACGATAATAAGTCTGCGATCGACCCATGAACAAGCACGAAACCCCTCCCCTTTCGCCAGAGGAACTCGAACGCTACGCGCGACATATCGTGCTGGCCGAGATCGGCGGACCCGGCCAGCAGAAGCTGAAACGGGCACGGGTGCTCGTGGTCGGCGCGGGAGGTCTCGGCGCGCCGGTGCTTTCCTATCTCGCGGCGGCGGGCGTCGGGACGCTTGGCATCATCGACGACGACACCGTATCGCTTTCCAATCTGCAGCGGCAGATCATCCACGCGACCGAGAACATCGGCCAGACGAAGGCGGCCAGCGCAAGCGCCGCCATCGAAAGGCTCAACCCGCATGTAAGGGTCGAGACGCATGCGCTGCGTCTCGACGAAGACAATGCGAGGCGGCTGGTTGCGGCCTACGACGTCATCGTGGACGGATCCGACAATTTCGCCACGCGCTACGCCGTCGCCGATGCCTGTGCGGCAGAAGAGCGTCCGCTGGTCACCGCGTCTGTCGGCCGCTTCGACGGGACGCTCACCGTGCTGATGCCCTATTCAAGGGATGAAACGGGCCAACCGAACCCCTCCTATTGCGACCTGTTCCCCGCGCCTCCGCCGGAAGGAATGGTGCCGAGTTGCGCGGAGGCCGGCGTCATGGGCGCGCTAACGGGCGTGCTCGGCACGCTGGAGGCGATGGAGGTCATCAAGCTCGTCACCGGCGTCGGCGAGCCGCTGGTCGGCAAACTTCTGCTCTATGACAGCCTCGCCACCCGCTTCGAAACGATCCACTATCGGCATCATGGCTGAAACACGCATTCAAGACGGTATTGCCGGCGGGCTTTCCGTCATGCCGCTGCCGCAAGATTTCGACCGCTGGGAAGAATTGCTCGACCTGATCCTTTCTTCCTTCCGTTACATGATCGGCGTCATCGACCCGCCCTCTTCCGCGTTCCGGCTGACACCAGGGAGTCTGCGGGACAAGGCGGCGGGAGAGGCCGTATTTCTCGCACTCCTCGACGGACGGATGGCGGGCTGTGTTTTCCTGGCCGAGAAGAAAGATCATTTCTATCTCGGCAAGCTGGCCATCGATCCGACCTGCCAGGGCCAAGGCATCGGGCGTCGTCTGATCGAGGCAGCGGAGAGTCACGCGCGGGCCGCAGGAAAGCCGGTCATCGAATTACAGGTGCGTGTCGAACTCACCGGCAATCAGGCTACCTTCCGTCGTCTCGGCTTCCGCGAGACGGACCGCACGGCGCATGCCGGCTTCGACCGGGCGACATCCATCACCATGCGCAAGGACTTGCGGTCGTGACGCTTTCCCTTTCGCCGGAAGAGCGGGCGGTCGCGGCCGGAAAGCATGGCGCCGGAGCGGCGATGGCGATGCGCATCGCCGCCGACAGCGCGCGTCTGCTCGGCGCGCAAAGGCTCATCCCGATCGCTTCGGCGCATATCGACGGCGCGCTCTATCACGGCGATTCCGGCACACTTTTCGCCGAAAGGCTGGTCGAAGGCGGCGCGAAGGTCGCCGTCCGCGCGACGCTCAATGTCGGTGCGCTCGATCTCACCGGCTGCTCGCAGGTGCGGCTTGCCGGTCCGGAGCGCGGCATGGCGCGGCGCATGATGGATGCCTATCGCGCGCTCGGCTGCGAGACGAGTTGGACCTGCGCGCCTTACCAGGCCGGGCATCGTCCGGCCTCCGGCACCGACGTCGCCTGGGGAGAATCGAACGCGGTCGTCTTCTGCAATTCCGTCCTCGGAGCGCGCACGAACCGCTATGGCGACTTCCTCGATATCGCCTGTGCCATCGCCGGGCGCGCGCCCGACTACGGCCTGCATCGCCCGGAGAATCGCCGACCGAAGGTTCGATTCGATCTTTCCGCCCTCCCCCGGGGCTTTCTCGGCTCGGAAATTGCTTGGCCTATCCTGGGCAATCTCTACGGACGCGAGGTCGGCGATGCGGTCGGCATAGTGACAGGGGTCGCGGGGGACCCCGGCGAGGACGCTCTGAAGACGTTCGGAGCGGCGGCCGCGTCATCCGGCGCGGTGGGGCTTTTCCACATGGACGGCGTGACGCCTGAGGCAAAGGCAGGCGCCCTCGCCGATGGATCGGAATTCGACCAGGAAATCCGGGTGACGGAGGAGATGGTGCGCGCGGCGCAGGCCCGTCTCTCGACGGCGGAGAGGTCGGACCGGATCGACGCGGTCGCGATCGGCAGCCCGCACCTTTCGCTCGCCGAGTTCGACGCGTTGGAACGGCTCCTCGCAGGGCGCCGGTTGAGCGTGCCGATCTATGCCTGCACGGGCCGGCATAACCTTCCCGAACTGGAACGGCGTGGAAGCCGCAAGGCGCTTGAAACAGCCGGCGTCGTGATCGTCGCCGATACCTGTGTGGTCGTGACACCGATCCTCGAACCGCTGAACGGTGGCGTGCTGATGACCAATTCGGGCAAGTTCGCGCATTACGCGCCCGCCAACACCGGCTATTCGGTCCTCTACGCCTCGCTTGCCGACTGCGTCGAAAGCGCGGTCGCGGGCCGGCCATCTATCCGGTGGCACGAGCCATGAGCCGAGGCGAACAGGGCGAAGTGCTGATCGCCGGAACCGCCGGCGCACGCGGCGAAGCACTGATAATGACGGCGCCGATCAGCTTCTGGGGCGGCGTCGATCCGAAGACCGGCCGCGTGGCCGACCCGCGCCACCCGCAATCTGGCGAGAGCGTCGCCGGCCGCGTGCTTTTCCTTCCGGGCACGATCGGCTCGTCCTCCGCATCGGCCGTACTGCTCGAACTGGTTCACGCCAGGATTGCGCCCGCCGCCATCGTCTTGCACGAACCAGACGCCATCCTGCTTCTCGGACTGATCGTCGCCCGCGAGATGGGCTGGCCGCATCCGCCGGCGATCAGGCTCGACCGGGCACTCCATCGCGGTTTCGATGGCCACACGGTCACCGTCGACCGCGCCGGCAGGATCGTCACCGACGGGAAAACCCCGGCACCGTAGGCACTGAAATTCCGACCGGTCACACCTTGTCCGGCAAAACCCTATCTGGCGGCCGGTGGCCGTCGAAGAAGGCGCGGATGTTGATGATGACCTTCTCGCCCATGTCGATGCGGCCCTCGATCGTCGCCGAACCCATATGCGGCAACAGCACTACCTTGCCCTTGGCGGCCAGCTTCACGAGCTTCGGATTGACTGCCGGCTCATGCTCGAAGACGTCGAGACCAGCGCCGGCGAGTTTCCCTTCCTGGATCATCTTCGCCAGGGCATTCTCGTCGATGATCTCTCCGCGCGCTGTGTTGACCAGATAGGCGGTCGGCTGGAGCAGCGCGAGCCGACGCGCCGACAGGAGATGGAAAGTGGCGGGCGTCGATGGGCAATTGACCGAGATGATGTCCATGCGCGCCAGCATCTGGTCGAGGCTTTCCCAATAGGTCGCCTCAAGCTGCTCCTCGATCGCCGGCGCGACGTGATGGCGGTTGTGGTAATGGATCGAAAGGCCGAAAGCCTTGGCGCGGCGGGCAACGGCGGTGCCGATGCGGCCCATCCCGACGATGCCGAGCCGCTTGCCCCAGATGCGCCGCCCGAGCATCCAGGTCGGCGACCATCCCGCCCATCTGCCGTCCGCATTGAGAAGGCCAGCGCCTTCGGTCAGCCGGCGCGGCACGGCCAGCATCAGCGCCATGGTCATGTCGGCGGTGTCTTCGGTCAATACGTTTGGTGTGTTGGTGACGACGATACCCTTGCGCGCAGCAGCCGCCACGTCGATATTGTTCACGCCGTTGCCGAAATTGGCGATGAGTTTGAGATTCGGTCCTGCCTGCTCGACAAGCGCCGAATCGATATGGTCGGTGACGGTCGGCACCAGCACATCCGCCTCTTTCACCGTCGCCACGAGTTCGGGCTGGGTCATGGGCCGGTCGTCGACGTTCAGGCGCGCGTCGAATAGCTCACGCATCCGCGTCTCGACGGGATCCGGCAATTTTCGCGTGATGACGACGAGAGGTTTTTTCCTGCCGGCCATTGTTTCCTCCGGGCCTGTTGAGACCTCTTTAACCAAGACAGGCGAGACTTGAAGCGAAAATCGGCCTGACCTCTTCTGTAACAAGGGCAGCCGTCCAAGACAAAGAAAAACCGGCCATCGGATCGCCGACCCACGGCCGGAGCGAATGTAGGGTAAGCATCGTGCGCGGTCTGGTCTCCCTCGGAAAAGCCTCAGCTTTGGTGCTTTTGTGCATCGGCTTCGCCTCCGCTACCATCACCAACCCGCATGGCGCGGCTTCGGCTGTCGCCAATGTCACGCTCGGGCCGAGCGGCCTGCCGCTGCCGCGCTTCGTCAGCCTCAAATCGGGGCGGGTAAACGCGCGGATCGGACCGAGCTTCAGCTATCCGGTGGCGTGGCTCTACCTGAAAGAGGGCCTGCCTGTGGAAATCCTGCAGGAATACGACACCTGGCGGAAGGTGCGCGATGCGGACGGTGCGGAAGGCTGGATCAACCAGAGCCTGCTGTCGGGCCGCCGGACGGGCATCATAGCCCCCTGGCAGAAGGGCAAGGATGCCGAGCTTCCGCTTTTCGCGGAGCCCGACAAGAAGGCGTCCAGCGTCGCCCTTATAGAACCCGGCGTGATCGGTACGATCCGCTCGTGCAACGGGCAGTGGTGCGAGTTGGATTTTTCGGGACGAACCGGATGGATGGCTCAGACGCTCGTATGGGGCGCCTATCCGGGCGAACTGATCAAGGATTGAATCGAATAACCGACTGGATCAGGCTTTGTCCTGCCGCTTCTTGCGCAGGCGCACGACGATATCGACATTGGCGATTTCGAGGCCCTCGGGCGGCGGCGGCAGGTTGATGACGGTGACCGGCCCCTTCTCGATGTCGATATCGACGAGCCGGTTCTCGCCTTCCACAAAAAAATGGTGATGGTCGGAAGTGTTGGTGTCGAAATAGGTCTTCGCCCCTTCGACGGCCAGGATCCTGAGCAGGCCGGCTTCGGTAAACTGATGCAGGGCGTTGTAGACGGTCGCCAACGACACCGGAACGCCCGCCGAGATCGCCTCTTCGTGCAGTTCCTCAGCCGAGAGATGCCTGTCGCCCTGCGCAAACAGGAGATTGGCCAGCGCTACGCGCTGACGCGTCGGCCTCAGGCCGGCGTCTCGGACGCGTCGCTCGATCTGTCTCGTTTCCTCCAAGGCGTCTAACGTCATCTCCACCGGTTTTCGTTCCACCGCGGCACCCGGCACTCATCAATGCCACCGCCGAGGCTCCGATATCCATAAACTTGATATATTCTGAGGAGGTCGCGCAATCAATAGCGGCGCATTGACCGGGGAAGCGCCCCACGCTAGAGCCAACGGCGGTTTCCGCAAGCTGAAGGTTTGTGTTAGGGAACCGACGAGAAGAACGGGCCGCTTCACGGTTGTCTCTCGGGGCTACCTGAGAGCCGTCCTCAAGGGGCCATCTCGAGGCCGTCACGGGTAGGAGAGCATGATCGCAGGCGCCAAATCCAGTTACGACTATGAGGATCTGCTGAGCTGCGCTCGCGGCGAGCTGTTCGGGCCAGGAAACGCGCAATTGCCCGCACCGCCCATGCTGATGTTCGACCGTATCACCGATATCAGCGAGACCGGCGGCGAATTCGACAAGGGCTATATCCGCGCCGAACTCGATATAAAGCCGGATCTCTGGTTCTTCCCCTGCCATTTCATCGGTAACCCGGTGATGCCCGGCTGCCTCGGCCTCGACGCGCTGTGGCAGATGACGGGCTTTTTCCTCGGCTGGCTGGGCGAACCCGGCAAGGGCATGGCGCTGTCGACGGGCGAGGTCAAATTCAAGGGTATGGTGACGCCGACCACGAAAAAGGTCGAGTATGGCGTCGACTTCAAGCGTGTCATGCGCGGCCGCCTCGTCCTCGGCATCGGCGATGGCTGGCTTAAGGCGGATGGCGATCCCATCTACAAGGCAACCGACCTCAGGGTCGGCTTATCCAAACAGGGCGCGGAATAAGCGCCACCACTAGCGGGAGCCTGCGATGAGACGGGTGGTTGTCACCGGCATGGGGGTCGTGTCGCCCATCGGCAGCAATGCCGGAGAGGTCACGACTTCCCTGCGTGAGGCGAAGTCGGGAATCACGTTCTCGGACGAATTCGCGGAACACGGTTTCCGTTGCCAGGTCTGGGGCATGCCGAAGCTCGGCCCTTCGGAGCTTGCCGAGATGGTCGATCGGCGCGCCATGCGCTTCCTGTCGAAGGGCGGGGGCTGGAATCACGTCGCCATGCAGCAGGCGATCGATGATGCCGGGCTCAAGGAAGACGAGATCACCAACGAGCGGACCGGCATCATCATGGGCTCGGGCGGGCCCTCGACCAGCACCATCGTCGAGGCGGCCGACATCACGCGTAAGAACAACAGCCCCAAGCGCGTCGGTCCCTTCGCCGTGCCGAAAGCCATGTCCTCCACAGCCTCCGCCACGCTTGCCACATGGTTCAAGATCCACGGCGTGAACTATTCCATCACCTCGGCCTGCTCGACGTCGGCACACTGCATCGGCAATGCCTGCGAGCTGATCCAGTTCGGCAAGCAGGACCGGATATTCGCCGGCGGCCATGAGGAATTGGACTGGACCATGTCCAACCTCTTCGATGCCATGGGCGCGATGTCGAGCAAATTCAACGACCGTCCCGCGGAAGCGTCCCGCGCCTACGATATCGATCGCGATGGCTTCGTCATCGCCGGCGGCGCCGGTGTGCTCGTGCTGGAGGAACTCGAAACGGCGAAAGCCCGCGGCGCGAAGATCTACGCCGAGATCGTGGGCTACGGCGCGACATCGGATGGTTATGACATGGTGCAGCCTTCCGGCGAAGGCGCGATGCGCTGCATGCGGCAGGCGCTGGCGACCGTCAAGCAGCCCGTCGACTATATCAACACCCACGGCACGGCGACGCAGGTCGGCGATTCGCGCGAGATGAGCGCGATCCGCGAGGTCTTCGGAGAGCGACTGCCCCATATCACCTCGACGAAATCGCTGACGGGACACTCCCTCGGCGCCGCCGGCGTGCATGAATCCATCTATTCCATCCTGATGATGCAAGCCGGCTTCATCGGAAAGAGCGCCCATATCGAAACGCTGGACCCTGAATTCGAAGAGATGCCGGTGGTTCTGGAACGGATCGACAACGCCAGGATCGATACGGTGCTGTCGAATTCCTTCGGTTTCGGCGGCACCAACGCGACGCTCGTATTCCGGCGCTATTCCGAATAGGCCGCGACTGGCGCGATCGTAGAATTCCGTAGCGCGGCGGCTCAAGAAAGGACCCCGCGCTCAGATACGGGGGTATTGCATGGAAGCATTGATGAAGGGAAAGCGGGGCCTGATCATGGGCGTCGCCAACGATCACTCGATCGCCTGGGGCATCGCCAGACAATTGGCGGAGCATGGCGCCGAACTCGCTTTCACCTATCAGGGCGAGGCGTTCGGCCGTCGCGTCAAGCCTTTGGCCGAGAAGCTCGGCACCTCGCTCGTCGTGCCCTGCGACGTGGAAGACAGCGCCTCGATCGACGCCACCTTCGAAGCACTGGAATCCGCGTGGGGCGGACTCGATTTCGTCGTCCACGCCATCGGCTTTTCCGACAAGAACGAGTTGAAGGGCCTCTATGCCGACACGTCGCGCGAGAATTTCGTGCGCACCATGGTGATCTCCTGCTACTCCTTCACCGAAGTCGCCCGCAAGGCCGCCAGGCTGATGAACCATGGCGGCAGTCTCGTTACGCTGACCTATGCGGGTTCCGTCAGGGTCATGCCGAACTACAACGTCATGGGCGTGGCCAAAGCGGCGCTGGAGGCAAGCGTGCGCTATCTTGCCAGCGACTACGGACCGCGAGGTATCCGCGTCAATGCCATCTCCGCGGGACCGGTGCGCACCCTGGCCGGCGCGGGCATTTCGGACGCGCGGCATATGTTTTCCTACCAGCAGCGTAATTCTCCGCTGCGCCGGCCCATAACGCTGGAAGAAGTCGGCGGCTCCGCGCTTTATCTCCTGTCCGACCTGTCGTCCGGGGTGACCGGTGAAATCCACTATGTCGATTCCGGGTACCACATCGTGTCGATGCCAACGCTCGACGAATTGAAGCGCACCGATGTGCCCTCCGAACAGGCATAAGGCGGAGCGCGAAGGCATCAATACTTCCTTCACCATGCCGGGAGTTTCCGCACCCGGCGGAAATGAATCTTAAGCTGCAGCCCGCATACCATCGTCGCATCAAGGCGAGATGGATTGCATTCCATGACAAACCCGAACCGAAGCACGACGTTTCGGCTCATCACTATCGCCAGTTCGGCGCTGAGCAGCTTCGTACTCGGGCTGTGGGCGCTGAAATTCGATTTCGGTGCCGGCCCTCACGATCTTTCCCCGGAGACCATCGGCTCGATGGTCGCAGCGTTGTGCGCGCTTTCCGCCGGCGGCGCCGTCCTGTCCTATTTCGCGGGCATCGATGAATCCGCAGACTACGTTTTCAACGAAACCCAGGTCGACAAGCTAACCGGGCTCCACGCGCGCGTCGCCATGATCGGCAAGATCGCGGAGGCCTCGATCGCGGCTTCGCGGAAGGGCGAGCCGGTCTTCCTGATCGACATCGATATCGACCGTTTCAAGCAGATCAACGAGGCCATAGGCTACGGGCGGGCCGACGAATTGATCCGTGCCTTTGCCCGACGGCTGAAGGAAAACCTGCCGAAGCGAGCCGAGATCGGCCGCATCGGGGCCGGACAGTTCTGCGTTCTCTATCCCGACCGCAAGGCCATGCCCGCCATGGACTCGATCGTCCGGAACCTCATCCATACGATGATGAAGCCCTACCAACTCGACAGACACTCGCAGTCGGTCAATATCTCGGTAGGAGTCGTCGCCATTCCCAAGGACGGCAGCGACCCGACGACGCTCCTGCGCCGCTCCAATCTGGCGCTCCAGCATGCCCGGCTCGGCGGCCACGGCAATTGGGCGGTGTACCAGCCGGAAATGGGCGAGGTAGCCGATTTCAGGCGCTGGATCGAGGCGGAGCTTCTCACCGCATTCGAGCGGGGAGACTTCGAGCTTTACTACCAGCCCCAGTTCGATCTTACCGCCGGCCGTATTGTCGGCTACGAGGCGCTCTTGCGCTGGAACCACCCGGAGCACGGCATGATCCCGCCGATGGAATTCGTTCCGATCGCGGAGGAAACGGGCATGATCGAGCCGATCGGACGTTGGGTGCTGCGCACCGCCTGCCATGATGCCCTGCGGCTGCCGGAAGACTGCTTCGTGGCCGTGAACATATCGCCGGTGCAGTTCATGAACACGGAATTCATCGCCGTGGTGCGCAAGGCGCTGGAGGAATCCGGACTGGCCCCGGCGCGGCTCGAACTGGAAGTGACCGAGACCGCGATGATGCAGGATCGCGGGCGTGCGGCGAAAATCCTGGAAGAACTGACTCAGATCGGTATCTCGGTCGCTGTCGACGATTTCGGCACCGGCTATTCGAACCTGAGCTATCTGATCGACTTCTCCTTCCATAAGCTCAAGATCGACAAGACCTTCATCGACCGGCTGGAGGCGGACGCCAGTTCTGGCGCGGTCGTCTCCACCATCGTCGGCCTGTCGAGGGCGCTCGGCGTCCACACGATCGCCGAAGGCGTCGAGACGGAAAGCCAGGCCACGCTCTTGAGGGCGGCGGGCTGCGAGGTGGTTCAGGGCAATTTCTACGGAAGGCCGGCTCCCCTTGCCGCCGCATCCGAAACGACACAAGATCTCGCGGTTGCCACGACGATCCATTGAGCGCCCTTCAGGGAACTCCCCAGAGGCTTCCCGGTCACCGGACCGCCTGTAATACCTTGTACCGGGCATCGCGAACCGTTTCGCCGGATTTCCGGAATTCCTTCGCAAACACCTGTTCGTAAGGCAGTTGCCGGTTGGCGACGAGATAGAGCCGCCCGCCGGGTTTTAGGGCGCGCGCGGCGGCGAGGATCATCCCCTGCCCGATCGCGGGCTCGGCCGCGCGACCTGCATGGAAGGGCGGGTTCATGACGATGAAATCGTAGCGACGCTCGACGGGCTCACTCAGGAGATCGCTCCAGAAGAACCCCACCTGCGTGGCGTTACCGGTGCCGGCCAGGTTTCCACGCGCTGCCTCCAGCGCCTCGAAATCGGCCTCGTAGAGATCGATCCGCGAAACGGCATCCGATCGCGACAGCAGTTCAGCCGCAAGATAACCCCAACCGGCGCCGAAATCGGCCACTTCACCGGAAATATCGTCGGGAAGATAAGCGGCCAGGAGCCGTGACGCGGGATCGGCATGATCGGGGGAAAACATCCCCGGCGCGGTGCGGAAGCGCCCCTCCACCAGAGAGAGTTCCGCCGGCGCGAGCGCGGCCGACACGGCTTCCGCATCGGTCGGGCGCGGAAACCAGAAAGCAACGCCGTGATATTTGGCGAGGCTCCCAAGCGGCGCCTTCCCGGCCACTTTTCGGCGCAGGCTATCAATGCCGCTCACCTTGCTGCCGGCGACAAGGATAAGGCCGCTCGCCTTCACGCGCGCCACGGCATCCGCGATCCAAGCCTCGTTCTGGCGCCGGTGCCGACCGCAAAGGACAAAAGCGGCATCGTATTCCGCGCCTTCCGCCCGCGGGAATACTTCAAAGCCCGCCGCTTTGAGCACGCGGAAGGAAGGCCGGAAAGGCTGGATCAGGGTCAGTGCCGCCGCGAAACCGGCCGGCGGCCTCAAGCCGGGCTCGGCGCCAAAAAACAGCACCCGCGCCCCTTTTGGCGGTATCGGCAGATCGCCTGCCTCGAATGGATGGAAAAGCGTCTTGAGGCTGTCGTCCGTCATGGAAGCCGTTGCGTGTCGCGCATATGGTTCTTATGAAAAAGCGGGCGCACCCTAGGGAGCACGCCCGCCGATCTCATTCATGCGAACCGAGGTCAGGCGCCGGCTTCGGCGTCTTCGCTCTTCTTCTCACGGGCGATCTCTTTGCCCGTCTCCTGGTCGACGACCTTCATCGAAAGGCGGACCTTGCCGCGCTCGTCGAAGCCCATGAGCTTGACGTAGACCTTGTCGCCTTCCTTGACCACATCGGTGGTCTTCTGGACGCGGTCGGCCGCAAGCTGGGAGATATGCACGAGGCCGTCGCGCGGGCCGAAGAAATTGACGAAGGCACCGAAATCCGTGGTCTTGACCACCGTGCCCTCATAGATCTCTCCGACTTCCGGCTCCGCCACGATGGTGTGGATCCACTTCTTCGCCGCCTCGATTTCCTTGGCGTTGGAGGAAGCGATCTTCACCGTGCCGTCGTCCTCGATGTTGATCTTGGCGCCAGTCTTTTCCACGATCTCGCGGATGACCTTGCCGCCTGAACCGATGACATCGCGGATCTTGTCGACCGGGATGTTCATCACCTCGATGCGTGGCGCGAACTCGCCGAGTTCGGCGCGCGCGCCGGTGATCGCCTTGGCCATCTCGCCGAGGATATGCAGGCGGCCGTCCTTGGCCTGGCCGAGCGCCACCTTCATGATCTCCTCGGTGATGCCGTCGATCTTGATGTCCATCTGGAGCGAGGTGACGCCATTCGCCGTGCCGGCCACCTTGAAGTCCATGTCGCCGAGATGGTCCTCGTCGCCGAGGATGTCGGAAAGGACGGCAAAGCGCTCGTCCTCCTTGATCAGGCCCATGGCGATGCCCGCGACCGGCTTCTGGAGCGGAACGCCGGCATCCATCAGCGCCAGCGAGGTGCCGCAAACCGTGGCCATCGAGGAGGAGCCGTTCGATTCGGTGATCTCGGAGACGACGCGGATCGTGTAGGGGAACTGCTCCGCGCCGGGCAGCATCGGGTGAATGGCGCGCCAGGCGAGCTTGCCGTGGCCGATCTCGCGACGGCCGGGCGAGCCCATGCGACCGGTCTCACCGACCGAATAGGGCGGGAAATTGTAATGAAGGAGGAATTTCTCCTTGTAGGTGCCGGTCAGCGCATCGATGAACTGCTCGTCCTCGCCGGTGCCCAGCGTTGCCACGACCATCGCCTGCGTCTCGCCGCGGGTGAAGACAGCCGAACCGTGGGTACGCGGCAGCACGCCGACTTCGGCGACGATGTTGCGCACGGTCTTGAGGTCGCGGCCGTCGATGCGCG
This sequence comes from Mesorhizobium koreense, assembly GCF_031656215.1. Lineage (NCBI taxonomy): Bacteria > Pseudomonadati > Pseudomonadota > Alphaproteobacteria > Hyphomicrobiales > Phyllobacteriaceae > Mesorhizobium > Mesorhizobium koreense. Next base: position 16,374 of record NZ_CP134228.1, read on the forward strand.
AGCCGGTGTCGAGGATGTTCCAGCGGACGATCTTCGCCTGCAGTTCCTTGAACACCGAACCGATCTGCTCACCGGTGTAGCGCTCCTCCTCGCCCTCGGCGGGGGTCAGCGCGGCCTTGACCTTGGCCTTCACCGCGTCGACCGCGGCGTAGCGCTCCTGCTTGTCGGTGATCTTGTAGGCGGCGCGCAGATCCGTTTCCGCGATCTTCAGCATCTCCGCCTCGAGCTCGGCATAGCTCGGCGGCGTGAAATCGCGCGGCTCCTTGGCGGCAGCCTCAGCGAGCTTGATGATCGCGTCGATGACCGGCTGGAAGCCCTTGTGGCCGAACATGACCGCGCCGAGCATGGTCTCCTCGTCGAGTTCCTGCGCCTCGGACTCGACCATCAGCACGGCGTCGCCCGTGCCGGCGACGACGAGGTCGAGCTTCGATTCGGGCATCTCGTCGATATGCGGGTTGAGCTTGTACTCGCCGTTCATATAACCGACGCGCGCACCGCCGATCGGACCCATGAAGGGAACGCCGGAGAGCGTCAGCGCGGCGGAAGTGGCGACGATCGACAGGATGTCGGGATCGTTCTCCAGATCATGCTGCAAGACGGTGACGATGATCTGCGTATCGTTCTTGTAGCCGTCGGCGAAGAGCGGGCGGATCGGACGGTCGATGAGGCGGGAGACCAGCGTCTCCTTCTCGCTCGGCCTGCCCTCGCGCTTGAAAAAGCCGCCCGGAATCTTGCCGGCGGCGAAGGTCTTTTCCTGGTAGTTCACGGTCAGCGGGAAGAAATCGAGGCCGGGCTTCGGCTCCTTGGCCGAAACGACGGTGGCGAGCACGACCGTCTCGCCGTAAGTGGCGAGCACCGCGCCGTCGGCCTGACGCGCGATCTTGCCGGTCTCGAGGATGAGCGGGCGACCGCCCCACTGGATTTCTATCTTGTGGTGATTGAACATGTCTTGTCCTTCATATGCGGCCGAACCGCCGTCGCTTTGGCGACGCGGCCCAACCTTCGGCTTCCTTGGGACGAGCCACGGGCAAGACAACGGGAAGTCTGAAAAGCGGCGCGAAGATGCGCCTTCAGGCGTCCTGCAATCCTGCCCCATGACCGGTCCATGGGTGGCTCCCGCCGCCACTGTCGGCGACCGGGACCCGGTTCGAGCCCGCCGTCAAAGGCTCAGGCTCGCGGGACCGACGACCATCGCCGGTCCGAATGCGCGGCCGGCGAGTTTCCCTTTGAAACCCGCCGGCCAATCCGATCAGCGGCGCAGACCGAGCTTCTCGATCAGCGTCTGGTAGCGCGTCTCGTCCTTGCCCTTCAGATAGTCGAGCAGACGGCGACGCTGCGAAACGAGCTTCAGGAGACCACGGCGCGAATGGTTGTCCTTCTTGTGGTCCTTGAAATGCTCGGTGAGATTCTTGATACGCTCCGACAGAATGGCCACCTGGACTTCGGGCGAACCCGTATCGCCCTTCACGGTGGCGTATTCGGACATCAGTTCCTGCTTGCGCGGTGCGGTTATCGACATCGTGCTTTTCCTTTCTGATCTTGCGGAAACGGGACGCCTTGAGCCGGGATGTCGTCCAGCAGAGGCCATTAAAGAGCCAGCGCAACAGCGCGACGCTGGCGGCCCTATAGTCGAAGAAAAGGAGAATTACCAGTCAATTCGCGATGCCGACCTGCAGGGCAACCAATGGGGCTGCCGAGGGGCAGGCTCAGAGATCGTCCTCTTCCTCCTTCGCGGCATTCGGCCGGAGGCGCTCGATCGGGATCTCGAAACGCCACTCAAGCCCATCGCGATGATGGGTCCGGGTCACCGTTGCCGAAAGCGCCCCCTTCAGCATCCGCTCGATCACCTCGGTGCCGAAACCACGCCTCTCGGGACGCCTGCGGGAACGCCGTACATGCTCGCGCCAATCGAAATCGAAGGTGTCGCCGGTTACGCTCCACGTCGCGGAAAGACGTCCTTCCGGTACGGAAAAAGCCCCGTACTTGGATGCGTTCGTCGCAAGTTCGTGGAGCGCCATGCCGAGCATCTGGGCGGCCTGGTTGTCCAGCCTGAATTGTGGCCCATCGATTTCCAGCCGAGCCGGATCACCGGCCTGGAAAGGCTCGATCTGGGCAAGGAGAAGTTCGCGGAATTCGACGCCGGCCACGCCGCCCGCGATCAGGAGGTCGGTGGAGCGCGCCAACCCGTGCAGCCGCTTCTGGAAACTGTCCTGAAAGGCATCGACGCCGCGAGCGTTGCGCGCGCTTTGCTTGGCGATCGACGAAACGACAGTCAACTGGTTCTTGGCCCGGTGCGCCACCTCGCGCATCAGGAAGCGGACCTCGTTATCGGACGCCTGCCGGCGCTCGGCCGCCTTCGCAAGCGCGTGCGATACGGTGGCAATCTCGGCGATCGGATAGTCGACCGCCTTGACCATCTCGCCCGAGCCGAGACGGCGCGCATCCTTCGCCAGCCGCCGCACCGGCCCGCTGATCTGCCTCGTGAGGAGCAGGGCCGCAGCGATTCCGAGCCCGATCATGATGATCCCCCCCAGGATCAGCGACTGGAGGGCTTTGCGCAGCGGCCGATTGATCGCGGACATCGGGGCCCACATGACGATGTTCCAGCCGCTCAGTTCCGAGCCTTGTACGACCGCCCGATAGGAGACCCCCTTATGCGTGACGGTCATCTCGCCGGAAGCCGCGGGGCCCTTGGATATCAGGTCCAGAAAGAAATGCTGGCTCGTCTTGCTCGTAGGGGACGTCGAGGTGATCACCGTGTTCTTGCCATCCACCAAGGCGGCATTCCAGCCGTCAGCAAGTTTTCGGCGAACCAACGCGGCATTGAGACTGCCCGCTTCCCGCGTCATCACCACGACGCGGGGCGCGCCGTTTTCGGGGAATACCGGCAGGGCGACAACGAAAACCCAATCCTTCGCCACCTTGCCGAAGAACACGTCGGACACGACCGGCGAGCGCTTTTCTATCGCCACGGCTATCGTATCCGGATCGGAAGTCTGGGAAAGCGGCGTTCCGAGCGGCACCCGGGTATTCATCAACTGATTGTAATTCTGGTCAAGCAGGACCAGATGGGCGCCGGTTCCGGCCAGCGCCCGAGCGGCGCGGTCGTAGAAGGGTGAAAGATCGTCGTCGAAGAGCGACGGCGTCTTCGAAAGAACCCTGAGCGTAGTCATCATGCCGGTAATCTCGCGATCCACGGCTTCCGACATGGAAGCCGCCGCCGCCGCCGTCAGGGTGGCGAGTACCTTCTGCTGCGCCGTATTGTTGCGCTGGAGAAGCAGCACCGAAAAGACGATCATGGGGATGATCAAGACGGCGACCATGAGCACCAGATAGGCGGCGATCGGCTGCGGCCTCGCCCTCTTGCCCGACGGGCTTCCGGATGAGGCGGAACTCGACTCTTCGGCCGATCTTTCCGATGCCTTGAAGTTCAGACCCATGCCCTGCCTGGCTGCAACCCACGACCAAACGCGCGGGCGTTCCTGCATTCCATCTTCCCGATTATAAGGAACGGATTGCGATAGGAAAGGATAATGCCCCGAAGTGGCGAAAAGCGCCAGAATGCCTTCTGGGTCAGAACGAAAAGACCCGCTTCGGCTTGAACATGCCGGCCTCTATCGCGCCGATTGCCACAAGCCTGCCATGCGCGGTCACGCAAGCCTCGGACGCTTCGACGGGGGCGTCGCGGCCGCGCAGAATGACGGGATTGCCCGAGCGGATGCGACTGGCTGCGTCGTCGCCGACCTTCACCTGCGGAAGACAGTCCAGCGCTGAGACCGTGTCGACCAGCAAGGCGTCGAGCGCGGCGAAGGAAGGCGCGGCATCCGCTCCCTCTTCGGAAGTAGCCGCGGCCGTCTCGAGTTCCTCCATCGTCACCAGATCGTCCGGCGTAAACGGCTCGACCTCGGCCCGGCGCAGTTCGGAGACATGCCCGTAGCAGCCGAGGTCGCGGCCCATGTCGCGCGCCAGCGAGCGGACATAGGTTCCCTTGCCACACTCGATCTCGAAGACCGAATGGCCCGCATCCGGGCACGCGACGAGGTCGAGCCGCCCGATCTCGATCTCGCGCGGCGGCAGATCGATCTCCTCGCCGCCGCGCGCGAGGTCATAGGCCCGTTCGCCGCCGATCTTCACGGCTGAGAATTTCGGCGGAACCTGCATGATGACGCCGATATAGCGCGGCAGGAGCGCTTTCACTTCCGCTTCGGTGGGGCGCCTGTCCGAGCGCTTCGTAACCTCGCCTTCGAGATCGTCGGTCGAGCGCTCCTCGCCCCAGGCGACGGTGAAGCGATAGATCTTGGCGCCGTCCATGACATAGGGAACCGTCTTCGTCGCTTCGCCGAGCGCGATCGGCAGCATGCCGGAGGCCAGCGGGTCGAGCGTGCCCGCATGACCGGCCTTCTCCGCCTTGAACAGCCATTTCACCTTCGAGACGGCTTCTGTCGATCCCATATCGAGGGGCTTATCGAGGATAAGCCAGCCGGAAATCGGCCTGCCCTTCTTCCTGCCGCGGCGCCCCATCAGCGGCCCCGATACATTTTCGGCAACAGCGGCAATTTCATTCGTCGCTTTCCTCATTTTCGCCCTCGTCGAGATCGCGCGCCACTTCGGGCGACTTCAGCAAACGGTCGATCCTGGCGAAATTCTCGAAACTGGTATCGAGCCTGAAACGGACCTCCGGCATGTACTTCATCTGCCTGAGCGCCGGCGAAAGCCGCCCGCGGATGAAACGTGCATGGCGGTTGAGCGCCTCGACCACGGCTTCGTCGTCCGTCGCTCCGATCGGAGAGACGAAGGCGGTCGCAATCTTCAGGTCGGGAGACATGCGCACCTCAGAGACCGACAGGACCGCCGCCTGCAGGAGGTCATCGCGCACCTCTCCACGCTGCAGCACTTCCGAAAGAGCGTGGCGCACCTGCTCGCCGATACGAAGCTGGCGCTGGGATGATTCGCCCGCGCGTGGTGATCTCATTTGAACGTCCCGGTCTACTTGCTTTGCGCCGTCCGCTCACGGACGCAGGGCGGTCATGCTGCCATGAAGGCACACCGCCACACGCGGTGGACGCTTGACACCGGATTCAAGGAATTGCAAGCCCTAGTCAGGGTTGATTCTTCGGGGTCCGACCATGTCCAGGGCCAATCGGCTTTTCGTTGCGCTGGCGGCGTTATGCGGAATGCTGGCGGCCTGTCCGGCAAGCGCCAAGGACCGCTATCTCTTCCCCGGCTTCGGGCTTATCGGAAAATACTCGAACAAATTCGAGTTGCGCCTAGGCGTCGCCGCCTACGATACGGGCATTTTCACCACGCATAGTTTCAATGGCACGGTGATAAACGGTGAACTGCTCTTTCCCTCGCCGGACTTCCTCTCCGCGATCGGCTCGCCACGGCCGATGATCGGCGTCGATATCGCAACCGCCTCCCACGCCATCCATTTCGCCTATCTCGGCCTGAACTGGGACGCTCATTTCACCGACCGGCTCTACGCCACCTGGAGCATGGGCGGGGCGATAACCTCGGCGAACGACCTCGAGCATTCGACGCGCTACAAGAATCTCGGCTGCAAGGTGCTCTTCCACCTCGGCGCCGGCCTCGGCTACGACCTCTCCGAACATGTGTCAGTGGAACTCTATGCCGACCATTTCTCGAACGCCGACCTGTGCACGCCGAACAACGGCGCGGAATCCGCAGGCATCCGCTTCGCCTATCGGTTCTGAGCATATCCGACCTTCAATGAGGCTTTCCGGGAAGTTTTCCCGGCTTTAACGGCAAAAATTTTGCCCCATTGGTCCGAGTCAAAGCCTATAGCGCCAGGCTGCCGAGCGAAGCCTGGTCTGCGGCCTCCGAAGCCAGGTATTTGCGCAGGATGGCGAGAGCGGAGTGGACCTCACGCCGCCGTTTGGAATCTTCGGGATACACGGCGAAGGCGGGATACGTGAAACTCGGCGCGCTCTCCACCAGTTCCAGTTTCCCCTCCTCGATGAACGGCGTCACCATGCCGCGGCGGAAATAGCCTGTGCCGCCCGCCCTCAGGAGATAGGCGAGCCCCAGGGGACCGAAGCCGACGAAGGTACCGGCCTCGCCAAAGGAGGCCGATTGGGCGCCATGCTGCGCAGAGAAGGCCGGCCCCCAATCCACATAGACATATTCCTCGGGCGATCCCGATGGTGATGCTGAAAGCGATCCGGGGACCGGGCCCCGCGCGGTTGCCCGCACGAGGACAAGCCTCTCCTCGATCAGCGGCTCGACCTCGAAGCCGGGGAGAAGCTGCGGCGAATAAAGAAGCGCGACATCCAGCGTCCCGGTCCTGAGTTCCTCCACGAGCTGATCCGGAACGCCGACATGCGCGCGCACGGCAAGCCGCGGCTCGCCGGCCCTTATCCCCGCCATCCACTCGACCAGCAGCGGATTCCACAGGCTGAGTTCGGCGGCGAGGCTGACCACGCCGGTCTTGCCGGAAGGCACGGCAAGTTGTTGCCGCGCCCGCTCCCACACCTGCACGAACATCTGCGCGAACCGTTCGAATTCGACGCCCGCAGAGGTCAGCCGCGCGCCGTTGCGGTTACGCACGAAGAGCCGGCGGCCGAGTTCCTCCTCGAGCATGCGGATACGCGCGCTGACCGTGGTCTGCGTCACGTGCAGGCGCTCGGCCGCCTTGAGGAAGCTGCCGGTGTGGACGATCTCCAGGAAGGTGCGGGCGCGATCGATATCCATGCCTTTTCCTAATGCAATTTTTTTGCATTCATACTGCATTTAATTCCGTTTGTCTTCTTCAATGTCGGAGCTACGCTTCCCGCGTCCCCGCTCGCGCCCCCTTCACGACCCCTTTGGCGCGAACGGGCAAGGGAATATCGGTTCATGGGCATCGGCACGGCGGATATGGCACGGCCCGAGACAAGACTCAGGCAGGAAGCGGCGGCTGGCGAGCCGACAGGCTGGAGCGAGGTCGCCGCCTGGCGCCACACGACGCGGGCGAGGCTCCTTGAGCAGCGAACGCAGATGGCGGCAAAGGAGAGGGATGCGCGGTCGGCCCGCATCGCGGGCGCTCTCGATCGTGCGATCGGGCGCATCGCCGGACGCGTGGTCGGTGTCTACTGGCCCATCAAGGGCGAGCCGAACCTCTATCCGTGGATCCGCAAGCTGGCCGAGAAGGGCGTCTCCTTCGCGTTGCCGGTAGTGATCCGCAAGGGATGGCCGCTTGAGTTCCGCCGCTGGGCACCTGGCGATGCGCTGGAACGCGGCTTCTGGAACATTCCGGTGCCGGCAAACGGCCCGGCGGTCCTTCCGGACGTGCTTGTCGCTCCGCTGGTCGGCTTCGACGCGGAGCGTTTCCGGCTCGGCTATGGCGGCGGCTTCTACGACCGGACGATAGCAGCCGCCGCGAACCAACCTCAACTGATCGGCGTGGGTTTCGAGCGTTGCCGCCTGCCGACCATCTACCCACAGCCACACGATATCCGCATGGACGCCATCGTGACCGATGCGTGATCCGGCGGAAACAGGAGAAGAAAATGCCTGACGACACGGCCTCCCAGGCCGCCCCACACATACCTCATGAGGCCAGCCATGATTCGGACCGGCCGCCCTTCGTGACCCGCTGGTTCTTTTCGACCAACCACAAGGACATCGGAACGCTCTATCTCTGCTTCGCGATGCTTGCGGGCATATTGGGCACCGGCCTTTCCGTCGCCATGCGCATGGAACTTCAGGAACCGGGCCTGCAATATTTCGCCGATCCCAACACCTACAACGTGCTCGTCACGTCACACGGGCTGGTGATGATCTTCTTCGTCATCATGCCGGCGTTGATCGGCGGCTTCGGGAACTGGCTCGTCCCGCTCATGATCGGCGCGCCGGACATGGCCTTCCCGCGCATGAACAACATTTCCTTCTGGCTGCTCGTCGCCTCCTTCGTGCTGTTCATGATTTCGCTTTTCGTCCCCGGGGCTGCCGGCTCGGACGGGCATAGCGGCGGCTGGACGCTCTACCCGCCCTACTCCACTGTCGGCCAGCCAGGCCCCGCGGTCGATCTCGTGATCTTCTCGATCCATCTTTCGGGTGCCGCCTCGGTACTCGGGGCGATCAATTTCATCACGACCATCTTCAACATGCGCGCGCCTGGCATGACGCTTTTCAAGATGCCGCTCTTCGCCTGGTCGATGCTGGTGGACGCCTTCATGCTGCTTTTCGCGCTGCCGGTTCTGGCGGGCGCCGTCACCATGCTCCTTACCGACAGGAATTTCGGCACCACGTTCTTCGAGCCGTCGGGAGGCGGCGACCCGATCCTCTACCAGCACCTTTTCTGGTTCTTCGGGCATCCGGAGGTCTACATCATGATCCTTCCGGCTTTCGGCATCGTCAGCCACGTCATCTCCACCTTCTCGAAGAAGCCGATCTTCGGCTATCTCGGCATGGTGTGGGCGATGGTCGCCATCGGCGCCATCGGCTTCGTCGTCTGGGCCCACCATATGTATACGACCGGCATCTCGCTCGATTCGCAGCGCTATTTCGCCTTCGCCTCGATGGTCATCGCCGTTCCGACAGGCATCAAGGTCTTCTCCTGGCTGGCGACGATGTGGGGCGGGTCGATCACCTTCCGTGTGCCGATGCTGTGGGCGACCGGCTTCGTGCTGCTCTTCACCATCGGCGGCGTGACCGGCGTGGTGCTGGCCAATCCCGGCATCGACCACTCGCTTCAGGACACCTACTACGTCGTGGCGCATTTCCACTACGTGCTCTCGCTCGGCGCCGCCTTCGCCATCTTCGCGGGCTTCTATTTCTGGTTCCCGAAGATGACCGGTTATCTGATGAGCGAGAATCTCGGGCGGCTGCATTTCTGGCTGACCTTCATCGGCGTCAATCTGGTGTTCTTCCCGCAGCACTTCCTCGGCCTCGCCGGAATGCCCCGGCGCTATGCCGACTATCCGGACGCCTTCGCCGGCTGGAACCTGATCTCCTCGATCGGTTCCTACATCTCGGCGCTCGGGCTGGCGGTGTTCTTCTTCGCGGTCGCCGAGGCGTTCGTGCGCAAGCGGCAGGCCGGAGCGAACCCGTGGGGCGTCGGTGCGACGACACTGGAATGGACCCTGACGTCGCCGCCGCCATTCCACCAGTTCAACGAGTTGCCCCGGATCCGCTGATGCGGATACCGCCAAGACAGGATGTGATCGCATGGATGGAACATCCGAGACCGGCATCAGTCTGTGGCCCGCGATAGCGGTGGCCATAGGCTGGGCCTATCTGCTGGTGTTCCAGGAACTGCACAGGCGCAACAGCGGGGACACTTCCGCCAAGCCGACGGCCAACACGTCGAAGGCGCTTGCCGAGATTCGCTCGCCGGCGGAGCAGGCTTTCGACGCGCCGCTGTTCCTCCAGCAGGCCGGTGCCGCCTACGAATTCATTCTCACGCGCTATGCAGCCGGCGACATGGAGAAACTGGCGGGCCTCCTGGACGCGGAGGTCTTCGAGGCCTTCTCGGCAGAGACGGCGCGACGCGTTTCAGCCGGTGAGACAATGACGCTGGAATTCGTGGCGCTCGAAACATGCAAGATCGTCGATACGGAATTCGATGAACTGGAGGCCGCGATCCGGGTGAGGTTCGAATCCGAACTTTTCCTTTCCGAAGGAAGAGAGGCCGCCGAGGGGGATACGACTGCAACCACGCTCCTTCGGGCGATCGATATCTGGACATTTCGGAGGGAGCATTCGTCGAACAGTCCCGTATGGACGCTTGCGGCGACGGATTCGGAGTGATCGGCAAGCTTTGGGAATGGTGCTTTGGTGCAATTTTACTGCATCAACCTAGAGGTTAATTTCGTTTGTCCCTGTTCAAACCGGACAGGTATCCTGTCTCGGCGGCTTCGTGCGGGATCTCGGTAGATATGCGGCACATCGTGGAAGCCGCCCGAACCTCGCAGCGGAGGTTGTGCATTTGCCGATGAGCGGCGTCGATCATATCTGTCGGTTGAGAAGAGATCGCGACTGGATCGTGGCAGGCGGGTCATGACGACGAAGCACAGCGTACCGGGAGATCCGGCCGAGCGCATACGGATCAAGCGGATTTACGAGACCGCTGGTAGTGAGGACGGCCACCGCATCCTGATCGATCGGCTGTGGCCGCGCGGCATGTCGAAGGAACATGCCCGGCTCGATGGCTGGGAGAAGGGCGTCGCGCCGAGCGACGATCTGCGCAAATGGTTCCAGCATAAGAGTGAGCGTTGGGCCGAATTCCAGGAGCGTTATCGGGCGGAACTGAAGGAAAAAGACAGCGAACTGGATGCGCTCGCCGCCATCGCGCGCTCGGGGACCCTCACGCTGCTCTACGGCGCAGCCGACGAGGAACACAATAATGCGGTCGTGCTGCGTGAAGTCCTGCTCGAACGGGAGAAGCAGCGCGATACAGGCAACGAATGAAAGGCCGGGAAGATGAAGAACAGCGAAGGCCATTGGGAAATCTTCGACGATTACGTGCTCGATTTCGCACTCGAAAACATGCGCAACGGCGTACGCACCGCCATCGTCACGCTGGTCGAGGTCGACGGTTCCTCGCCCTGGCGTCCCGGCGCGCAGATGGCGGTCACCGAAACCGGGCAATGGGTCGGCTATCTCTCCGGAGGCTGCATCGAACGTGCGGTGGCGGCGGAAGTGTGCAACGCGTTCGCAAAAGGCAAGCCGCGCAGGGTGCGCTACGGTAGGGGTTCGCCCTATCTGGATATCCAGTTGCCGTGCGGCAGCGCCATCGAACTCGTCATGGATATCGGCGTCACCATCGAGGAACTCGCACGGGTGGATGGGCTCCTGCGCCAGCGCAAGGAGGCGACGCTTGCCATCCCCGATCCCGTCCAGTCGCACGGTACGGGCACTTCTGTTGGCCCCTTCCTGCGGCGCTATCTGCCGAGGCGACGGCTCGCGGTCGCGGGTATTGGCCCGGTGACGGTGCAACTTGCTAGGCTCGCCAGGACCAGCGGCTTCGACGTGCTGGCGGCGGCGCCGGATGAGGCCACGCTCGGCGCGATCAGCGATTCGGGTATCAAGACGCTGCCGATCCATCTTAGCGGCGACGGGGCCGGGTTCGAGATCGACGCCAGGACTGCCGTCGTGCTCGCTTTCCACGACCATGAATGGGAAACCGGCCTTTTGCCGCGCATCCTGAAGTCCGACGCGTTCTATATCGGCGCGATGGGAAGCGTCAGGACGCATCAATTGCGTATCGAACGCCTAAAGGCGGACGGCGTTACTGCATCTGCGATCGGCCGGATCAGGAGCCCTGCCGGCGTTCTTTCGGGAACGAAGGGCGCCACCGACATCGCCATTTCGATCCTCGCCGAAATCGTGCAGGAAGAGGCAAGGACGATCGGCCCGAGCCTGCTCGTCGATCCGGACGCACGGGAGCCGACCCCTGGCAAACTGATGGAGACCGTCACCTCGCTTGCCGACTGCCCCGCCGGCGCACCGGGCCGAAGCGACTGGCACTAAAGCTGCGGGGACGTTCCGTGCTCAGGCCGCATAACGCGACAGGCTGAGCGCGCTCATATCGACCGGCGGTGTCTTTCCGCCGATGACATCGGCAAGGACGCTTGCCGACCCGCAGGACATCGTCCAGCCGAGCGTGCCGTGGCCGGTGTTCAGATAGAGACGCTCGATGCCGGTCGCGCCGACGAGCGGCGGGCCGTCCGGCGTCATCGGGCGCAGACCGCACCAGAACGTGGCCTTCGTCGTATCGCCGCCATGCGGGAACATATCCGTGAAGGAATGTTCCAGCGCTTCCCGCCTCGGCTGTCTCAGTGTCAGGTCGAAGCCGGTCAGTTCGGCGGTGCCGCCGACCCGAATCCTGTCGCCCAGCCGGGTGATGGCCGTCTTGTAGGTTTCGTCCATGATGGTCGAGACCGGCGCCATGGCGTCGTCGGCAAGCGGCACGGTGATGGAATAGCCCTTGACCGGAAAGACCGGGACCTTGAGGCCGAGCGGCCTGACCGCGGCCGGGGAATAGCTGCCCAGCGCCATGACATAGGCGTCGGCCACGCGCGACCCGCGCGAGGTCATCACCTCGCCCACGGCACGCCCCTTCGTGACGATCCCCTTGAACTCGGTACCGTAGGAAAAGTGGACGCCGAGTTCTTCCGCCATCTTTGCCAGCCGGATGGTGAAAAGCCGGCAATCGCCGGTCTCGTCGCCGGGAAGCCTGAGGCCGCCGACGAAATCGGCCCTGGCATGGGCAAGGGCCGGCTCGGCGCCGATGCAGCCCTTGCGGTCGAGCACCTCATAGGCGACACCGAATTCGCTCAGCACGTCTATATCCTGGCCGACACCGTCAAGCTGCTTCTGCGTGCGGAAGAGTTGCAGCGTGCCGCGGGCACGGTCGTCATAGGCGATGCCCGTCTCTTCCCGCAGCGCCCGCAGGCAGTCGCGGCTGTACTCGGCGATCGGCACCATGCGCGCCTTGTTCACCGCGTATCGCGCCGAGGTGCAGTTGCGCAGCATTTTGAGCATCCACAGCCACATGGCGGGATCGAGCTTGGGGCGGATCACGAGCGGCCCGTACTGCATGGTCAGCCATTTCACGGCCTTCAGCGGCACGCCGGGTCCGGCCCAGGGCGAGGAATAGCCGGGCGAGACCTGCCCGGCATTGGCGAAGCTCGTCTCTTCCCCCGGCCCGTCGCGGCGTTCCACGACCTCCACCTCGTGACCGGAACGGGCAAGGTAATAGGCCGTCGTCACCCCGATGACCCCGCCGCCGAGGACCAGAACCTTCATTCTCCACTCTCCTGTGCCCCAAGACTTGCCGAGGTCATACGACAAGCCGTGGGAAGAAAACAGCACCCGGTTCGCGCACTACCGTCGCAGGCGTCGCCCTGCCGGGCGCCGAGCCGCTCAGGCCGCCGATGGGCCCGGATCGTCGCAGCCACCGCCCGTCCCGCCGGCAACGGGGCGCGGCTCGCCGTAATAGGCTCCGCGGATCAACCGGAGCGCAGGACGCCGCTCGGCCGACACCTGCCCGCTTGCCTTCTTTTCCTTTTCCCGTCGGTCGGCCTCGGGCTGGTAGGGCACCTTTTCCAGAACGATCGTCTCCTCGGTGCCGTCGCGGCGGACAAGGCGCGCCGTCTGCCCTTCCGACATGCCGATCAGCGCCAGCCCACGCGCCGAAGTCACCGGAAGGAAAAGGCCGACGGAAGATCCCGACGATTCGTGCGAGATCACCCGCGTGTCGGTCTCGCGCCCGTCGACGCTGAAGGTGACCCGGCTGTTGAGGGTCGCGACATCGGCTGGAACGTCGTCGCGGAACACGATCGTCGCCGACGCCATCTTCCTGCGCAGGACAGGCGCCAGCGGGTCGTCGCGGCCGAGGCAGCGGTCGAGCATGATTTCGAGGATCGTGAGGTCCTTGGTGGTGAGGATACAGGCATCTGGCGACATCGCGGTTCTCCTTCGCCCCGTTCGGGGTGCGCGCATGTTGGGACAAGGCGGAGATTCCCCTGGCCGCAAGCAAGCGGCGCAGGGGCTAGGATCCTGCGATGAGGCAGCCTCCGAAGAGCGAGAGGCGGGAAGGAGGACGCATGACGCTCACGATGCGGCGGACAGTTCGCTCGTCCGCTCCGGTGCGGCACCGGGCGCTTTCACGTCCTCGACGGTGAGCCGATGCGTACGGCCGTCGCGGGCCGTCCAATCGATGGACTGTCCGGCGGAAAGGCCGATTAGCGCCGCGCCGATCGGGGTCAGGATTGAGATCTTGCCTTCGGCGATATCCGCTTCACCGGGGAACACCAGCGTCACCGTGCGGCTCTCGGCATCCGTCGAGAAGCGAAGGGTAGAGCCCATGCGGACCACGCCCGGCGCAAGCGCCTTGTCGGCAACTACGCGCGCCCGGTCCAATTCGGCGAAGAGTTCGTCCGCAAGCTCGGGGTTGCGCGACGAGACGGACTCGGCAAGGCGCGACAACCGCTCGTGGTCCGAACGGGTAATGGCGATGGACGGCTTGCGCCGCTTATTCGTCTGGGGAGCCATTCCTGGACCTCCTCACTCTCTTGAGCCGCCGACACATTCCGCGCCGCGGGCATAATGTTCATTTCTGGATTGAATGTCGCGTTATCGGCCTTGCATCATCCCGCAAGGCGGGGAGCCTGCCTGTGCCCCCGCGGCCGGGGCGCGACGCACCAAGCCGGGGGTCAGTGTCCCGCGATCGGACACACCCTGTAATAGCTGACGATAAGGTGCTCGGCTTTGTACATACCCGACAGTTGGGGACAATCAGCCGGAATGTCAAGCCGTGCGACCGGGTCACTCTTGGCCGGGCGGCGTCTCAAGCGCTGTCTATCGCGGCGTCGACCGCATCGCCAAGGCGGTTGACAATCGTATCGACGTCGCTCTCGGTCACGATGAAAGGCGGCGCGATCAGCACATGGTCGCCGCGCCGGCCGTCGATCGTGCCGCCCATCGGATAGACCATAAGGCCGCGCGCCATCGCTTCCCGCTTGATCCGCGCGTGAAGCTTCAGCGCCGGGTTGAACGGTTCCTTCGAGCCGCGGTCGGCGACCAGTTCGATGGCCTGGAACAGGCCGCGTCCGCGTATGTCGCCGACATGGTGATGGTTGCCGAAGCGTTCGTTCAGCCGGCGCGACAGGTGCGCGCCCATGGAGCGCACATTCTCGAGAAGATTGTCGCGGCGGATGACCTCCTGCACGGCAAGCCCGGCGGCAGCCGCCATCGGATGCCCCATATAGGTATGGCCGTGCTGGAAAAAGCCGGAGCCGTTGGCGAACGCGTCGAAGATTTTCTCCGAGAGCAGAACCGCCCCGATCGGCTGGTAGCCGCCGCCGAGCCCTTTGGCGATCGTCATCAGGTCCGGCGCGACGCCGTCCTGCTGGCAGGCATGCAGTGTGCCCGTCCGCCCCATGCCGCACATCACCTCGTCGAGAATGAGGAGCACGCCGTAGCGGTCGCAGATCGCGCGGACGCGTTTCAGGTAATCGGCGACCGGCGGCACCGCGCCGGCCGTGGCGCCGACAACGGTCTCGGCGACGAAGGCAATGACCTCGTCGGAGCCAAGTTCCAGGATCTTGTCCTCCAGCGCCTGCGCGGCACGCGCGGCGTAGTCGGCATCCGTCTCGCCCGGACGCTGGAAATGATAGGCGAAGCAGGGATCGATATGATGCGTCTCGATCAGGAGCGGCTTGAACTGGCTGCGCCGCCATTCGTTACCACCTGCAGCAAGAGCACCCAGCGTATTGCCATGATAGCTCTGCCGGCGCGCGATGATGTGGCGCCGCTGCGGCTCGCCCTTCTCGACGAAATACTGTCGCGCCATCTTCAGCGCGGCTTCGATCGCTTCCGAGCCGCCGCTGACCAGATAGACATGTCCGATGCCTTCCGGCGCATCGGCGATGAGACGATCCGCAAGCTCCTCGGCCACGTCGGTGGTGAAGAAGCTCGTATGGGCATAGGCGATCTTGTCGAGTTGGGCGTGGAGTGCCTTGAGCACGTCGGGATGACCGTGGCCCAGGCAGGAGACGGCCGCCCCGCCTGACGCGTCGATATAGGCATGGCCCTTACTGTCGAAGAGTTCGATGCCCCTGCCTCCGACGGCAACGGGCAGTTTGGCCTGGATGGATCTGTGAAGAAGGTGGGTCATGATGCGGTCTCAGATGTGAGTGGAAAGGCTCTCGAACTGGCGTTCCATGGCGCGCACGGCGTCGAGTGCGCGCTCGCCGGCGGTCGCCGCGAGGATGGCTGCCAACGCCTCGGCGGCCGCGAAGGCCGGCGCCATGGTATGGAAAAAGGATGGGCTTTCGGTGGGAACGATGATCGCGGCGCGCGCCCTCGCGACAAGCGGCGACACCACGCTGTCGGTGATCGTTACGACGGCAAGCCCCATCGTCACCGCATAGTCCGCCAGTTCGACGGCGGCGCGCGTATAGGGTTTCACACTGACGGCAAGGAGTGCGTCCTCTCCGGAAGCTTCCCGCAGCGCGTCCGGCCCCGTCCCGCCGGGGCCGTCGAGCAGGCGTACGCTCCCGCCCGCCAGGCCATATACATAGGCGAAATGACACGCCACCGGATAGCTCGACCGGTAGCCGAGTACATGGACGCGCCTCGAGCCGGCAAGGACCGCCGCGGCATCCGTCACCGCGTCGAGCGCGGCCGGCCGGCAAAGCGCGGCCATATGCCGTTCGAGCGTCTCGGCGAGGTCGAAGGCGAGCGCGCCGTCGCCGTCCTGCCGGCGGCGCGCGACCAGTGCCTCGGCCTTTCCGGAGAATTCCGTCTCGCCGCGCCTTAGCCGCTCGGCATAGAGATCGCGCAGGCCCTCATAGCCGTCGAAGCCCATACGCTGCGCCAGCCGCGTCATGGAAGCCGGCGTCACGCCGGCGCGCTTGGCCTGTTCGCGCATGGAAAGAAGCGCCACGTCGCGCGGGTTGTCGAGCACCCATTGCGCAGCCGCGCGAAGCTGGCGCGGCATCGCCTCGTAAGCTTCCAGCAGACGCGAGCGGAAGGCAGGTTCCAACATGGGGTGAAACTACGCCTGTGATTTTCGCACTGCAATGGATATTTCAAATCCATAAAAATGAGTGTAGTGTTTCATTCATAAGAGTGAGTAAACAGGGAGAACACTCGCATGAAACGCATATTTGAACGCTGTCTCGGCGCCGCCGCGCTGGCGCTCGCGGCCCTGCCGTTCGCGGCCGGCTCGGCTCAGGCCGAGGACCCCATCGCGCTCGGCTGGGTCGGGCCGCTGTCGCCGCCCGGCAACTATTCCGGCGGCCAGGAGATGCAATGGGCCGTGCAACTCGGCGTCGACGAGGTGAACAAGGCAGGCGGCGTGCTCGGCCGCCAGATCAACGTCACCTACGAGGACACCAAGGGCCAGCCGGCGGAAGGCAGCGCCGCGGCAGTCCGGCTCATCACCAAGGACAACGTCGCCGCCATCTTCGGCGAGTTCCATTCCTCGGTGGCGCTGGCCGAGATCGAGGAAGCGCATAAATACGGCGTCGCCTGGGTCGGCACCGACGTGTGGTCCGACGCCATCACCGCCAAGCAATATCCGGAGGTCTACCGCCTCGCGCCGGCCAATTCGCTGGTCTACGTCAAGGCGGCCGACTGGTCCGCGGAGCACTTCAAGAACATCGCCATCATCGCCGAGAACACCGATTTCGGCCAGGGCGGCGCCAAGGTCATCGCCGACGAACTGGAGGCCAAGAAGGTTCCGCATACTCTGGTCACCATCGACCTGAACCAGCAGGATTTCACACCGGCGCTTCTGAGGCTCATGAACCAGAGCCCGAAGCCGGACGCCATCCAGATGGTGGTCGCCGGCCAGGCGCAATACCAGCTCGTCAAGCAGGCCTGCCAGCTCGGCTTCGCGCCGACGGCCGCGACCGCGCTGATCGGCTCGTCCGGCCTCCTGCAGAAAGAGGTCTGGGAAGTCGACGGCGAATGCGCCAAGAACCTCCTGATCGTCAACGTTGCCCAGCCGACCTCGCAGTGGAACGACAAGGCCAAGGCCTTCGCCAAGGCGTTCACCGAACGCTACAAGCGCGCGCCGACTGGCGTGGCGATGGAAGCCTACGACACGTTCGGCGTCGTCGTCGCCGCGATCAAGAAGGCCGGCTCGGCCGATCGCGCCGCGATCGTCAAGGCGCTGGAGGAGATCAATTACGAAGGCACCAACGCCACCTACAGCTTCCCGACGACGAAGACGCCGGACTGGGCCTATCACCAGTTCGTCGACGTGCCCTTCACCATCATCCAGTATACCGAGATGAACCAGGCACCGGGGGATGCGGCCGTCGTCTATCCGAAGAAATGGGCGACGACCGACAAGATCCTGCCTGAGAAGTAATCGCAAGGCCGGCGGCCCAAAGGTCCAGACTTGAGTCCAGACCCGGCGGCCGCCGGCACTTCATGCGCCCATCCCGCGAAACAGGCGATCCGCGCCCATGAGCTATTTTCTCCTGCTGGCCGTCAACGGCCTCGTCATCGGCCTCATCTACGCATTGACGGCGGCCGGGCTGACGCTGGTCTTCTCGGTGCTGAAGGTGGTCAATTTCGGCCACGGCGCGCTCTACATGCTGGGCGGCTACGCTTCCTATTACATTATCACCGCGCTGCATCTGCCGCCGCTCGTCGGCGTGGCCGGCGCCATGGTGGCGCTGTTCGTCTTCGGCGTCATCTTCGAGCGGCTGGTGATCGCGCCGATGTACACCGACAAGGTGGAGCGCAAGGACGAATACGCCATCATCGTCACTTTCGGACTGACCATCCTGCTCTCCAATCTCGGCCTCGTCGTCTTCGGCCCGTTCGCCAAATCGCCGCCGCCCTTCATGAGTGGCGTGCTGATACTCGGGCCGCTGATCCTGCCTTATGACCGGCTGATCGCAGCGGTCGTGGCGGTCCTCCTGCTCGTCGGCCTCACCGTCTTCCTCAAGCGCACGGCGCTCGGCCAGGCGCTCGACGCGGTCAGCCAGAGCCGCGAATCGGCCGCCGTCATCGGCATCGACCCCAAGCGCATGTATACCGTCGCGTTCGGGCTGGGCTCAGCGCTCGCCGGTGGCGCCGGAGCGCTGATCGCGCCGATCTTCGCGCTGTCGCCCTCGATGGGCGACCTGCCGGCGGTGCAGGCCTTCATCATCATCGTCCTGGGCGGCATGGGCTCGGTCGGCGGCAGCATCGCGGGCGGCATATTGCTCGGCCTCGTCGAGAGCCTCGGCGTCGGCTACCTGCCCGATCCCAACCGGGCGCTCGCCTATACGCAGGCGTTCGGCGCGCTTCTCCTGGTCATCACGCTCCTGGTGAGGCCGACCGGCCTGTTCGGCCGCTCGCATCTGAGACTCGAGTAGGGCCGCCCTTGATGACGCGCTCTTCACTTTTCTCGCGGGTCACGCAAGCGATCCTGCTCATCGTCGCGCTGCTGCTGCCCCTTCTCGGCATCGGCCCCTATTGGACGCATGTCGGGGCGATCGCCTGGTACTACGCCCTGCTCGCGGCGAGCTGGGCGCTGCTCGCAGGCTTCGCCGGCCAGTTCTCCTTCGCCCATGTGGCCTTCGCCGCGCTCGGCGGCTACACGTCGGCTCTGTGCGTCGCGCGCTTCGGCCTGCCGCTGCCGGCGGCGATGCTCGCCGGCGTCCTGCTCGCCATCGTGACCGGCGCGCTGATCGGCGCGCTGGTGCTGCGGCTGTCGGGCCCGTACCTCGCGCTCTTCACCCTCGCCATCTCGGAAATCTTCCGCATGGTGCTCATCGCGGAGGAGGATTTCACGCGCGGCATGCTCGGCCTGCCGGTGCCGAGCCTGTTTCCCGGCCGCTCCGACCTCCCATATTACTATCTCGGTCTCGGGCTGGTCGTGCTCGCCGTCCTCGGCATGAACGGACTGCTCAAGACGCGCGTCGGCCTCTTCCTGCGCGCCATCCGCGAGGACGAGGGCGCGGCGCGCGCCAGCGGCGTCAACACGACGCGCTACAAGATCCTGGTCTTCATCATCACCAGCGTCATCGCGGCGATCGCCGGCATCTATTACGGCCACTTCATCGGCATCCTGACGCCCAACATGGCGATCCTGCCGGAAATGGGCCTGGTCATCGCCATGGCGGTCATCGGCGGCATCGAGAGCCTGCCGGGCGCGGTCATCGGCGCCGTCGTCGCCTACCTCCTTTCGGAGACGCTGCGCTCATACGGCGAATGGCGCTTCGTCCTGATGGGGCTGGCGCTGATCCTCGTGCAGCGCTTCGCCCAGAACGGCCTTTTCCCCATCATCGAGCAATGGGGCCGGCGGCGGACGACGGTCCAAGGCGCATCCGAACCGGTCGCAGCGGCGAAGGAGGAAAGCCATGTCGGCTGAGGAAACCGCCCCCTTCTTCGCAGTCGAAGGGCTCGCCAAGCATTTCGGCGGTGTCCACGCCGTCCAGGGCCTTTCCTTCACGCTCTCGCGCGGCGAGATCGTCGGGCTGATCGGGCCGAATGGATCGGGCAAGACCACGACGATCAACATGGTCACCGGTGCGCTCAAGCCCGACGAGGGGGCGATCAACGTGGAGGGCGCCGACATGGCCCGCTCTCCCGCTCATCTCTACGCCCGTCGCGGCGTCGCCCGCACCTTCCAGGTGCCGCGGCTCTTCCGCCGCATGACGGTGCTGGAGAATATGATGGTGCCGGCGCTTTCCGAAGCGACGGCACGGCACGGCCCCGCCGAGGAGCGGGCGCGCGAGGTGCTGACGTTCCTGAGGCTCGATCACCTCACCCACGACTATGCGCGTTCCCTCTCGGGCGGTCAGCAGAAGCTCCTGGAACTCGGCCGCGCGCTGATGCTGAAGCCCCGGCTGCTCCTGCTCGACGAGCCTTTCGCGGGCGTGCATCCGCGCCTTCTCGAACAGATCGCGGATCACATCCGAACGCTCAACCGCGACGGCTATACGATCGTGCTGGTGGACCACAATCTGGAGGCCGTCAAGTCCGTCGTGACGCGCGTGATGGTGATGGCGCGCGGCCGCAAGATCGCGGACGGGGCCGCGGCCGAGGTGCTGCAGGACCCGGAGGTGGTGCGCGCCTATACCGGAACGCGGGTACATTGAGGGGTATGATGGCCGAGACCGCTTCCGCATCGCAATCCGGGCACTGGACCGCTGCCGAGCCGCTGCTTGCCTGCGAGAACCTCGTGGCCGGCTATACGCGCGACATCAACATCCTGCGCAACCTCTCGGCCAAAGCCTGGGCGGGACGCATCTCCTGCGTCGTCGGACCGAACGGCACCGGCAAGTCCACCCTCTTGAAAGCGCTCTTCGGTTTCCTCAAGCCAAGCAGCGGCCGTGTCGCGCTCGACGGCGAGGACATCACCGGCCAGCCGCCCTTCAAGATGCTGGGCGCCGGGCTTGCCTATCTGCCGCAACGGCCGAGCCTTTTCCCCTACCTCACGGTCGAATCCAATCTGAAACTCGGGCTCTGGCACGCAAGGCCGAGGAAGGCCGTTCTCACCGAGAAACTGGAACGCGCCTATGAGCGTTTCCCCGTCGTGCGCGAGAAACGCTCGCAGCCGGCGGGTGAGCTTTCGGGCGGCCAGCAGCGCCAGGTCGAGATCGCGCGCAGCCTGATGACGGACCCGTCCGTCTACCTGATCGACGAGCCGACCGCCGGCGTCGACCCGCAGACCAGCGAGATCATCTACGAGATCGTGCGCGATCTGGCGCGCGATCTCGGCAAGGCCGTGCTCCTGGTCGACCAGGACATCCGCGCCGCGCTCGCCATCACCGACTATGTCTATGTGGTCAAGAACGGCGCCGTGTTCTCGGAGGGCGCGCGCGAGGATTTCGGCAGCGACACCGACGCGCTGGTGGCGCGCTGGCTCTACGCAAGCGGCGAGTGAGGGCGCCGCGCCGTATTCACGGCTGTGAAAAGCCTTCGGGCGCCTCGAACAGCGATCCGCCGCGCCTGACTTCCAGCGCGCGACCGATGCGAAGAGCAAGCGGGTCCTGGAAGCGGCGCACGACGATCTGCAACCCGGACGGCAGGCCCTCGACAAGTCCGACGGGAACGCTGAGCGCCGCCATGTCCATCAGATTGACCATCCGGCTGAACGTACCGAGCGTCGTCTTCGATTCATCGAGATCGGCAAGCGCCGGGGCGGTGATCGGCGATGTCGGCGTCAGGAAGGCGTCGGCGCCCTCCATATAGCGCATGAACTCGATCTGGCGCGCTCGACGCATCGCGATCAGTTCCTGGTACCGCGCGCCGTCGATCTCCTTGCCCTTCACCACCCGCGCACGGATCGCGGGATCCACCACGCTGTCGGGCTTCTCGATATGACGGCCGAGATGATGCCAGGCCTCCGCGGCGAGGATGTCGCCGGCGTGAACCATGTAGGTCTCCGGCGGCTCCGGCATCGGCCTTTCCTCGATGGAAGCGCCGAGCGCCTCGAGATCGGCGATCGCGGCGCGGAACCGCTCCAGTACGCCCGGCATCACGGAAGAGAGATCGGTCGCGTCCGGGATGCGGAAGCGCAGGCCGGCGACGCCACGATCGAGCCCTTCGAGCGCCCGTGTAAGCGCGAGACCATAGGTGGCGGGATCGGCGGCATCTTCGCCCTCGATGGCGGCCAGCACGAGCGCGGCGTCCTCGACGGAGCGCGCCAGCGGCCCGATGCTGTCGAAAGTGGTGGCGAGCGGCAGGAGGCCGCCGCGCCCGACGAGGCCGGCGGTGGTCTTCAAGCCCACCACGCCGCACATGCCGGACGGGTTGCGGATCGAGCCGGTCGTATCGGTGCCGAGCGCCATCGGCACGAGACCGGCCGCGACCGCGACGCCCGATCCGCTCGACGAACCGCCCGGCGCGCGCGGCACGGCGCGGTCATAGGGGTTGAGCGGCGTGCCGGTGACCGGATTGGTGCCCCAGCTTCCGAAGGCGAATTCGACCGTCTGCACCTTGCCGAGCAGGATCATGCCGGCATCGGTCAGCCGCCGGAGCACCGAGGCCGTGGCGGTAGCGGGCCCGGCGGCGAGCGCCTTCGAGCCGGCCATGGTCCTGTAGCCCTCGACGTCGAGCAGATCCTTCGCCGCGAAGGGGATGCCGTCGAGCCGCCCCAGCGCCCTACCCTGTCGCCGGCGTTCGTCGGCGGCTTCGGCAGCGGCGATGGCGCTTTCGGGAAAAGTCATCACGAAGGCGTTCAGCGACGGATGGGCCTCGATGCGATCGAGTGACCGGCGAACGATGGCCGACGACGTCGTGCGGCCTTCCTCCAGCGCATGCGCCAGTTCACCGATGGTGGCGAAAGCCGATTCCGTTTCGACGGTCATGCAGCGGGCAGTTTCTGTGCGTTGTTTTTCATTGTTTTTCGGAAGAGGCGTCCGGCTCGGTTGGCGCCTCCGCCTGATCAGGGGGCCTCTTCGCCGCCTTGGCTGCCAGCTTCTCAGCTTTCTTGGCCGCCTTGATGCGGTCACGCTCCTTGCGTTCGAAATTGTAGTTGGGGGTACGGGGCATACCAGATCCTTTCTCCAGCCACATAGTGGCGGCATTTTCCGGAAGCAACCGCCTAACTATTCCATTCGAAAAAAGCTGACTGAAAATGGATGCGGAAAGGTCGAAAAAGCAACAGAATCAAAAGGTGAATCAAAGGGATGGTGCCCAGGAGAGGACTCGAACCTCCACGCCTCGCGGCACACGGACCTGAACCGTGCGCGTCTACCAATTCCGCCACCTGGGCAAGGTGCGCCGCCGATGTAAGCGGGCCGGCTGTGCCTGTCAACGTGTTTAATCGCCGAAGAAGGGCCCCTGCCGCCACATCCGCGCCGTTCCGCCCGCCGGCGCGCTCGGCGCGCCTATCCTTCGAGCACTTCCTTGGAAGCCACGCTCGAATCGGCGTTGAGCTGGTAGACGATCGGCACGCCGGTGCCAAGTTCCAGCTTGACCACTTCGTCGGGCGACAGACCGTCGAGCGCCATGATCAGCGCACGCAGCGAATTGCCGTGCGCGGCGACGAGCATGGTCTTACCGCCCAGCACGTAAGGCTGCATCTCGTGAAGGTAATAAGGCCAGACCCGCGCGCCGGTATCGCGCAGGCTTTCGCCGGCGGGAGGCTGCACGTCGTAGGAGCGCCGCCAGATATGGACCTGCTCCTCGCCCCATTTCTTACGCGCATCGTCCTTGTTGAGGCCGGAGAGGTCGCCATAGTCGCGCTCGTTGAGCGCCTGGTCGCGGACCGTGCGCAATCCGCCCTGGCCGAGCACGTCGAGGATGATCTCGCAGGTCTTCTGCGCCCTCGTAAGCGCCGAGGTGAAGGCGATATCGAATTTGAGCCCGCGCGCTTTCAGCATCCCGCCGGCGGCGCGCGCTTCCTCGCGCCCCTTGTCGGTCAGCCCGACGTCGCGCCAGCCGGTGAACAGGTTCTTCAAGTTCCATTCGCTCTGGCCGTGGCGGACGAGCACAAGGGTGCGCTGCATGTTTCGATCCTTCCGATTCAGGTCGATTTATTGCCCGGAGAGGCCGAGCACGTCGAGCATGGAGTAGAGGCCGGGTTTCCTGCCGCGGGCCCAAAGTGCGGCCTTGACCGCTCCACGGGCGAAGATGCCCCGGTCTTCAGCCTGATGCGAAAGCACGACGCGCTCGCCCGTGCCCGCGAGGATGACGGAGTGCTCGCCGACGACCGAGCCGCCGCGCAGCGAGGCGAAACCGATCGTGCCGGTTTCGCGCGCGCCGGTGTGGCCGTCGCGCACGCGCACGCTTTTCTCGGCAAGCGCGATCTCGCGGCCCTCGGCCGCCGCTTCGCCGAGCAACAAGGCCGTGCCGGATGGCGCATCCACCTTGTTGCGGTGATGCATCTCAAGCACCTCTATGTCGAAATCGTCGGCGCCGAGCGCCGCCGCCGCCTCGCGCACCAGAACCGCCAGAAGATTGACGCCGAGGCTCATATTGCCCGACTTCACGATGGTCGCGTGACGGGCGGCGGCGGCGATCTTCGCATCGTCATCGACGCTGCATCCCGTCGTGCCGATGACGTGGACGATGCGCGCCTGCGCCGCATAGCCGGCGAACTCCACGCTTGCGGCCGGCACGCTGAAGTCGAGCACGCCATCGGCCTTGGCGAAGGCCGGCAGCGGATCGTCGGTGACCGGCACGCCGAGCGGCCCGACGCCGGCAATTTCACCGGCATCCCTGCCGAGAAAGGGCGACCCTGCCCTCTCGATCGCGCCGGCGACACGGGCGCCGTCCATCGCCTGCACCGTGCGGATCAGCGTCTGCCCCATGCGCCCCGCCGCGCCGACGACCACCAACCCCATATCGCTCATCAATGCGTTCCCCCGGCAATTTTCGTCTGCGGTTCGGACCGCCCGGACCGATCGTCGTCCGGGCCAACATCGTCGACAAGTTCGAGGCCCTTTTCACTCGGCGCCCGATAGAAGCGTGCGTAGACGCCGTCGGGTTTTGCCAGGAGCGCGCGGTGCGAGCCCTGCTCGACAACGCGCCCTTCTTCCAGGACAACGATCTTGTCGGCGTCGACGACGGTTGAAAGCCGGTGCGCGATGACGATTGTCGTGCGCCCCTTCATGACGGTCACGAGCGCCTGCTGGACGCGCAACTCGGATTCGTTGTCGAGGGCGGAGGTGGCTTCGTCCAGAACCAGAATGGGTGCGTTACGCACGATGGCGCGGGCGATCGAGACGCGCTGCCGCTGCCCGCCGGAAAGCGTCACGCCGTTTTCGCCGACCAGCGTTTCATAACCCTGCGCCTGCTGGCGGATGAATTCGTCGGCGTTCGCGAGCCTTGCCGCCTCCTCCACCTCGGCATCGGTGGCATCGGGCCGTCCGTAGCGGATATTGTCCCGGATCGTGCCCTCGAACAGATAGGGCTGTTGCGAGACGTAGGCGAGCGAGCGACGGAGCGACCGTTTGGTCACCCTGGAGATGTCCTGCCCGTCGATTTCGATGGCACCGGAATCGAGGTCGTAGAAGCGCTCGAGGAGCGCGACGAGCGTCGACTTGCCCGCGCCCGACGCGCCGACCAGCGCCGTCGTCTCGCCCGAAGCCGCGGTGAAGGCAACATTGCGCAGGACCGGCATCTTTTCGTCGTAGGAGAAGGTGACGTCGCGGAACCGGACCTCCGCGGCTGTCACCTTGACGTCGGGAGCACCGTCCATGTCGCGCTGGTGCGGTTCGACATCCAGGATCTCGTAGATCATGCGGGCGTTGACGAGGGCCTTTTCAAGACCCACCTGCACCTTCGCCAACCGCCGCGCGGGATCGTAGGCAAGCAGCAGCGCCGTGATGAAGGCGAAGACCGATCCCGGCGGCACGCCTTGATAGGCGGCACGGTAGCCGGCATAGCCGATGACGCCGGCGATGGCGAAGCCGGCCAGCACCTCGGAAATGGGAGACATGCGCTCCGAAACGCGCGCGATCTTGTTCGCGCGCTTCTCGGCCTCGTCGATGAGGATGCCGAGCTTCGCGGAGAGTTGCTCCTCCATGGTGAAGGCCTTGACGATGGCAACACCCTGCGTCGCCTCCTGCATCGCGCCGATGAGGCGGGAATTGTATTCCACAGCCTCCCGGGTCACGTGCCGCAGCCGCCGCATGAGATAGTTGATCGTGAAGATCAGCGGTGGCGCGATGAGAAGCGCGATAGCCGAAAGCATCGGGTCCTGGAACACCATGACGGCGACGAGCCCGACGACCGAGACCGCGTCACGAGCCACCGAGGTCAGCGTCAGGCTGAGCAGGTCGCGTACGCCCGCCACATTCTGGTTGATGCGCGCCGCAAGCTGACCGGAGCGCGTCGCCGTGAAATAGCTCACGCCGAGCCGCATCAGATGGTCGAACATACGCTGCTGGTAGCGGGCGACGAGATTGTTGCCGATCTTGGCAAGCAGCACGGCCTGCATGTAGCTCGCGACCCCGCGTATGGCGAAGGCGAGCACGATGCTGCCGCAGATCAGCACCAGGAGATCGTAGCGCTGCTTGTAGAAGACCTTGTCGATGACGTCGCGCATGATCCACGCGCTGAACGCCGTCGAGCCCGCCACGGCGAGCAGGCAAACGATGGTCACCGCATAGGTGCCGACATAGTCGCGGCCGTTCTCCGCCAGGATGCGACGGACGACGGCGATGATCTCGCCCGGGGCGGCCGGCGGATGCTTCCGTCTTTTCGCAGCCTTTGCCAGGTGCGGTTCCTTCCGAATTTGGCTGGCTCCCAACGGCGCCCCCAATAACGCTCCCAATAACGCCATTGCCGCGCCTTGCCTATGACGCCGTCGAGATTTCCGCAATGCGGCGGGCGGAAATCGCCTTCCGAGTTAACCGGATTTCCAGCGCCGGCCATGCGTTGACACGCCGAAGCGGGCCGGCGTGCGCGCATAGGCCGCAAGGCCCGATACGGCGCCACGGGGGTTGGTGATGACATAGGTCGGCATGGCCCGCAGCAGTTCCGTATGCGGGGCCTTGTCCTCGAAGGCGGCGCGGAAGGCGCCGTTCTTCAGCGCCGGCACGATCTTCTGGGCGATGCCGCCGGTGAGATAGACGCCGCCGCGGCTCATGAAGACCAGCGCCAGATCGCCCGCCGTGCGGCCGAGGCAGGTGACGAACATGGAAAGCGCCTCGGCGGCGGTCGGATCGGACTTTTCCAGCCCGGCGGCGGTGATTTCTGCGGGGGTGGCCAGCGCCGGCTCCCTGGCATCGGCCTTGGCGATGGCGCGGTAGATGTTGACGAGACCCCGCCCGCAGAGAAGCTGTTCGCCCGAAATCCGCCCCTCGATCTTCTCAAGATGCGGAAAGACCTCGAAATCGCGCGGCGTGCGCGGGCCGATGTCCATATGGCCGCCCTCGCCCGGAACGGGAATCCAGCGGTGACAGGCGTGGATGAGACCCGCGACGCCGAGCCCCGTGCCCGGCCCCAGGATGACGCGGCTGGCGCCTTCCTCGGAGACGCCGCCGCCGATCTTTTCCATCTGGTCCTCGCCGAGCGCCACGACCGACAGCGCCTGCGCCTCGAAGTCGTTGAGCACGACGATATCCTCGAGCCCGAGCCCGGAGGCCATCGCCTTCGGACGAACGACCCAGTTGCAATTGGTGAGTTCGATCTCGTCGCTTTCGACAGGTCCGGCAACCGCCAGGACCGCCGAGCGCGGCTGGATCGACGTGTGGTCGAGGATCGCCGACTGGATCGCGTCGTCGATATTGGGGAAATCCGCCGTCTGGACGGTCGGGAATTCCTTGGGCTCGGCGTAGCTGTCGAGCAGGATAGCGAAGCGCGCATTCGTCCCGCCTATATCCCCGATCAGGATCGGAAATTTCAGGACGCCGTCGTCGCTGTCGGTTGGCTGCATGGTCGGTCTGTTTCCTGCGATACTGCGTTACCCGCCTCGGCGCGCTTACCTAATGGGTCAATGATGGCGAAGGTTCAACGCCCTGCGGCGCGCTAAATCGGTTGAAACGTATAGAAGCACCGATCACGCAAGGAAAGTGTCATCCAGCGGGACGAACAGGATTCACTCGACGGTGGGACGCGGCGGCTATTTTCCCCGTTTCGGGCGCGGCTCGGGCAACGGCACGATAGAAGCAGGCGGCGTCGGCGCATATGCGCTGACCGGTACCGCATCGTCGCCCCCGGCAGGCTCCGACACCGCCACGGCCGTCGAGGCGGCGGCGGGCGCCGCGAGCACGCTCATGCATGCGCTCGGCAAGGCGGACAGCCGCATGATGTCGCGCGCCTTCGGCTTCGGGTTCTTTGCCGGCCGCCACGGCTCCTCGGTGAACCACCAGGCGAGCGACTTGTCACAGCCCTCCTTGCTAGGCTGCCATTGCTCCTTGCAAAGCGGCGAGCCCGACTGGCAACCGATGCGGACATGGAAATGGTCGTCATGGCCCCAGAAGGGACGGATCTTGCTGAGCCAGCTCCGGTCGCCTTTCACCGTGTCGCAGAGTTTCTTCTTGACGCCCGGATGCACCAGCACCCGCTCCACCTCGGGCTCGCTCGCCGCCATCTTCAGGATACCCTCATAAGCGGGCGTCCAACGGCTATCGTCGACATAGAGAGAATGCGGCTTGAGCACGGAGACGGCGCTCATCGTTTCACGCTGGTGCAGGGTCAGGCCGCCCTTCGGCATCGGCATGAACCAGATATCGGCATCGAGCCCGATCTGGTGCGAGGCATGCCCGGTCGTCATCGGGCCGCCGCGCGGCTGCGAGATGTCGCCGACGAGGAGGCCGTTCCATCCGACCTTGGTCCCGTCTTGTGCCAGCCTTTCGAGCACCTTGATGAGCGTCGGGTGGCCCCAGCGCCGGTTTCGTGACGGCCGCATCACCTCCCAATGGGCTCCATCGAGCGGCAGCCCGACGCCGCCCTCGAAACAGCCCTTCGAATAAAAGCCGATGGATTGCGCAGGCCCGGCCGCGGGCAGCTTCTCCGCGCCGAAGGCGAGCTTCGCCAGCGGGTCGTCGGCCATTGCCGGCCTGGCCGAAACCAGGGCGGCGGCACACAGCGCCGCGGCGGTCAGATTGCGCGCTAGCGCAGCCAGGGAAGGCATGACCCGTCTCCTTTGTCCTGCTCGCGGAAGGATCAAGCGTGGCGGGTCATGATTAACGAAGCGCTAATCTATGCCGCGGCCGAATCATAGCACGGCCACGGCACGCGCGCAGCTACGGCTTATTGGCGTCAACCGGCCGAATTCAGCGTCATCGACGTTCCGGTCGCCGCCGCGTTCAGGCCGAGCTGGCCCTGCACGCTGATCGTTTGCAGATGGACGGAACCGGAGGTGCCGCCGACAAGCACATTGGCGCCAACGCCCGCGCCGACCGTCGCCTCCACGGTCGCGCCTTTATAAAGGCCGCCAAGCGAGCCGTGATGATAGCCCGCCGTCGGCGCGAAGACCGCCCATACGAGGCGGCCGCGCTTCGTGAAGCCGACATCGACGCCAAGCTTGCGGATCGTGCCGGTGTAGCGATCGCGGCGGCCGCTATTCGAATGGAAAACGCAGTCGACTTCCTTGGCGGAGCCGAGGAGATAGCCGACGCCGCCGCCGATATCGCAGGCGAGATAGCCGATGCGCACGCCGCCGCGCGCGTCCGGCTCGTGGTAGACATTTGCTTCGCGATAGGTGGAAAGGTCGGCCGCGGCCGCAACCGAAACGGCGGCAAGCGACCCCAAAACCAACGAGGCCGCCGAAAGAATCTTTTTCATGATCTTGCTCCTCAAGCGATGTGTAAATCCGATGACCGTCCCCATGGCCCGGACGGGGGGAATGGTGCATAGGCACAACAAGACCGCGCCTACACCCGCCCTTGCAGGATTGAACGGCGAAGGCCCTCTTCTTGTTCCAAGGTGCGGCAGTCTGGCAATTTTGGCGAAGAACGGATTGACCGTTCAGCGCCAATCGTCTTCCGCCCACATGCGCGTCAGCGCGGTGCGGTAATCGGGCCAGGCGAAGGCATATCCCGCCTCCTTGATCCTCGCATTGGAGACACGCTTGTTCTCGCCGTAGAAGGAGCGCGCCATCGGCGTCATCTCCGCCCGATCGAAGGGGATTTCCGGCGGCGGCTCGACGCCCATCAGTTCCGCCGCGAAGGTAACGACATCCTCCGCCGGCGAAGGCTCCCCGTCGGCGAGATTGAAGACGCCGCCCATTTCCCTCTCCGCCAGCAGCGACAGGGCACCGGTAATGTCCTCGACATGGATACGATTGAAGATCTGGCCGGGCTTGACGATGCGCCGGGCGGTGCCGGCCGCGAGGCTCGCAAGGGCATTGCGGCCCGGTCCGTAGATGCCGGCCAGCCGCAGCACCGCGAGCGGCAGGCCTTCCCTTTCGGCTGCCCTTTGCCACGCCTTTTCCGCCTCCAGCCGCTCGACGGAGCGCCGGGAGACCGGTCGGCATTCGCTCCCCTCGTCGACCCATGCGCCGCCATGGTCGCCATAGACGCCGACCGTCGAAAGGTAAGAAATCCAGCGCAGATCGGGCATGGCCTGCCGGAGCCTACCATCGACATGCGGCAGGAGCGGGTCATGGCTTTCGTCTCCCGCGCCGGCTTCCGGCGCGGCGGAAAGCACGAGATGCGTCGTCCGCTTCAGCGTATCTGCCATTTCGGAACTGACCGTGCCATCGAAAATCAGCGGCTCGATACCGTCCTCGCGCAATGCATCGAACTTTTCGGGCGAGCGCGTTGTGCCGGAGATCGCCTCGGCCTGCCCTCGCTGTCGGCGAGCGTAGGCCCGCGCCGAATAGCCGGCTCCGAGCAGGAAGATACGCTTCTTCATGCGGAAAGCCTTTCATCGAGAGCTATCCGCCACTCGTCAAGTACCGAAGCGTCCGTTTCCTGTTGCAAATGCTTCCGTGCAAGCTTTGCGAAGTCCTCCAGCCCCATCAGCCGTGACAGCGCCCAGACCGCTGCGCCCCTGACAAGCGGCGATGCGTCCGCCAGAAGTTCCCCGCATCGCCTCGCAAGCGCCGGCTTGCCGCTGTTGCCGGCGGCAATCAGTACGTTGCGCACGAAGCGGTCGCGGCCGATCCGCTTCACCGGTGAGCCGGAGAAGAGCGCGCGGAATGCCGTGTCGTCCAATGCCAGTAGATCGCCGAGGCTCGGCGCGCGCAGTTCCTCGCGTGCGGAAAACTTCGCCTCCGCCGCCGACCGGGCGAATTTGTTCCAGGGACAGACGGCGAGGCAGTCGTCGCAGCCATAGATGCGGTTGCCCATGGCGGCGCGGAATTCGCGCGGGATCGGCTCCTTGTGCTCGATCGTCAGGTAGGAGATGCAGCGCCGCGCATCGAGCCGGTAGGGCGCGGGAAACGCGCTTGTCGGGCAGATATCGAGGCAGGCATGGCAGGAGCCGCAATGGTCCGTCTCCGGCTCGTCCGGCTCGAATTCGGTGGTGGTGAAGATCGAGCCGAGGAAAAGCCAGGAGCCGAATTCGCGGCTGACCAGGCTGGTGTGCTTTCCCTGCCAGCCGAGGCCGGCGGCCGCCGCGAGCGGCTTTTCCATGACGGGCGCGGTATCGACGAATACCTTGACATCGGCGCCGCTTCTGGCCGCCAGCTTGCCGGCGACGATCTTGAGTTTGCCCTTGACCACGTCGTGATAGTCGCGGTTCTGCGCATAGACGGAGATCGCGCCGCGATCCCGCCGGGCAAGGATTTCCAGCGGGTCGCGGTCGGGGCCATAATTCATGCCGAGCATGACGATTGAGCGCACCTCCGGCCACAGATGGCCAGGTTCGGCACGCCGCTCCGCGGTTTCCTCCATCCACCCCATCGTGCCGTGAAAACCCTCGGCGATGAACCGGGCGAGGCGTTCCGCAGTGGGGCCGGTCGCGTCCGGCCGGGTGAAACGGCAGATGTCGAAGCCTGCGCTCAGGGCCTCTTCGATCACGAAAGCGCGCAGCCTGTCGGGGCGGGATTTGCGCTCGCACTGCTCTTCAGAAATCGAGGTCGGCATAGGAGGACACCGGCGAAAGGCCGCGCACCCTGTCGGTCAGCAGCGGGCGGAAAGACGGCCGCGATTTCACCCGCGAATACCAGTCCTTGGCGGCCGGGAAATCCCCCCAGTTCACCTCGCCCAGATAGTCGAGCACGGAGAGCGCGGCCGCGGCCGCCAGATCGGCATAGGTGATACGGCCGCCGCCCAGCCAGTCGCGCGTGCCGGCAAGCCAGTTGGTGTATTTCAGATGCTGGCGCACATTGGAGCGCGCCGCGCGGATCGCGGCCGAATCGGGCGAGCCGCCGCCCTGGGAACTCGGCATGAACGGCTTCAGCACGCGCTCGCGCACGAGATGCCGCGTCACCTCGCTCTCCATCTTATCGAGATACCAGTCGCAGAGACGCCTTATCTCCGCGCGCTCCATCGGGTCCTCGGCGAAAAGCCTCTTGTCGCGCTTCAGTACACCGCGCGTTTCATCCACATATTCAGCAATCACGCCCGCGCCGACAATGGGCACATCGCCCTCGGCAAGAAGCACCGGCAGGCTGCCGGCCGGGTTGAGCGAGAGGAATTCCTTGCGCCGCAGCCATGGTTTTTCCTCAATCAGCGCCAATTCCTCGCCATACTCGGCAAAGCAGAGCCGTATGAAGCGGCAGGTGGCAAACATCGGATGGTGGAAAAGCGTCAGCATGACGGATTGAAACGTACTCTATGGCTTTTGACGACAAGGGCCGATAAATCTCGGCGGCCTGATTCTCCGGGCGATTCGGGCCGGTTCAGCGCCTCCGACCTATAGGGCCGGTTGGCCACCGTGACAAGCAACCGCCTCGCAGTCCCCCCACTCCGCACCGGAGACCTTCATGGAACACCAGACGATCCTGCAAGCGCTCTTCCTCGGCATATTGGAGGGACTGACGGAGTTCATTCCCGTCTCCTCGACCGGGCATCTCCTGCTTGCCGGCCATTTCATGGGCTTCAAATCCACAGGCAAAGCGTTCGAGATCCTGATCCAGCTCGGCGCGATCCTCGCCATTCTCAGCGTCTATTTCCGCAAGCTATGGCAGATGCTGATCGACCTGCCGCGTGACCGGATCACCCAGCATTTCGTGGTCGGCATAATTCTCGCCTTTCTGCCAGCCGCCTTTCTCGGCGTGCTCCTGCACGATTTTATCGAAACGGTTCTGTTCGAATCGCCGCGCCTCATCTGCATCATGCTGGTCCTCGGCGGCATCGTTCTGCTGGTGGTCGACCGCATGCCTATCAAGGCACGCTATCACGACGTCGAAATCATGCCGTGGCTGGTCTATCTCGGCATCGGCGTATTCCAGTGCCTGTCGCTGATCCCGGGAACGTCGCGCTCCGGCGCGACGATCGTCGGCGCCATGCTGCTCGGCACCGACAAGCGCACCGCCGCCGAATTCTCCTTCTTCCTGGCCATGCCGACCATGGTCGGCGCCTTCGTCTACGATCTTTACGCCAACCGGAACGTACTGAGCGCAAGCGATGTGCCGATCATCGCGGTCGGCTTCGTCGCGGCCTTCATCGTGGCGCTGATCGTCGTGCACACGCTGCTCGACTATGTGTCGAAGCGCGGTTACGCGCTGTTCGGCTGGTGGCGGCTGGTGGTCGGCGGTCTCGGGCTGGCGGCGCTGGCGATCTGGGGCTGATCGGCGCGGCCGCTCAGGCGGCTATCTTGCGCGTGAACTGGCCGGCCACCCGATAGCGCCACAGATAGCTCGGCAGGATCGTGCCGACGGTCTCGCCGGCGATGCCGATGCCTTCCAGCGTGCGCCCTTTCTTCTTCGCCTCTTCGGAAACGACATTGTCGATGCCGAGCTGAATCACCTGGTCGGCGGTGAGCAGCGGTTTCGGCAGAAGGCCGAGGACGGCCGCCTGCATCCGGGCGATCGACCATGGCGTGTTGAGGAGGATGCGCTTTCGCTCGATGACGCGCAGCATCTCCTCCATGCATTCGCGAAAGGTCAGCACTTCCGGTCCACCGAGTTCATAGACCGTGCCGCCTTTGAGATCGCCGTCGACCGAACGCGCGATCGCCTCGGCCACATCGCCGACATAGACCGGCTCGAAGCGCGTCTCGCCGCCGCCGATCAGCGGAAGGAAGGGCGAATAGCGCGCCATGCCGGCAAAACGGTTGAAGAAATGATCCTCGGGCCCGAAGACGATGGACGGACGGAAGACAACGGCGTCCCTCACTGTCTCCAAGACGGCGCGCTCGCCCTCGGCCTTGCTGCGGGCATAGGCAGAGGGTGAATTGCGGCTGGCGCCGATGGCGGAGACATGGGTAAGGCCGGCGCCCGCCCCGCGCGCGGCTTCGGCGACGGCACGCGCGCCGAAGCCATGGATCGCCGAAAAGGTCTGCCGCCCGGATTTGTTCAGGATGCCGACAAGATTGATGACATGATCCGCGCCTTCGACGGCCCGGTCCACCGACCAGCGGTAGCGCAGATTGGCCTGCATCGGCATGACCTGGCCGACATTGCCGAGCGGTTGCAGATGGCCGGCGAGATCGGGGCGGCGGACGGCGGCGCGGATGCGGTAGCCGCGCTTGGCCAAGGCTCGCACGACATGCCGGCCGATGAATCCGGAAGCGCCGAATATTGCGACGAGCTTCGGCGTTTCGGTGATCTCGATCATCTTCCTGTCGTCTCCGTCTGTCGGCCGTTACGAACGCCCGAGGCGGGCGATTGCCGGCATTTTCTTAGTCCGATTTTCCCGAAAGGCAAAGGGCGCGGATGCCGCGTTCACGGTTTACGGCGTATCCGCCACTGTCGCCTGTTTTTCCGCGCGTTCCACGGCTTGCTGCGCCGCCCCCGCCACAGCCTTCTGTTCTTCCGGCGTGAGCACATGGTCCGTCAGCACTTCCACCTTCACATTGCGCTCGGCGAAGGAGATGCCGTGCTGATCGAAAATATCGCGCAGCTTCTGATAGGCGTCGCGCCTCACCATCCATTGCGCCCCGTTCGGCTTGGTCATGAACTTGACGCCGATGACCATGTTGAACTCTTCCATCCGCCGCACGCCCTGGAATTTGAGCGGTTCGATGAAATGCGGTCCGTAGTCGGGGTTCTCCAGCAATTCGGCGCTGACCTGTTTGACGAGTTTCTTCACCAGCCCGAGATTGGTATCGAAGGGCACGCGAAATTCGAGCTTCAGGATGATCCAGTCGCGGCTGTAATTGGTAAGCGCCTTCAGCTCGCCGAAGGGAATCGTGTGCACCGCGCCACGATGGTGGCGCACGCGCAGCGAACGGAGCGACATCCCCTCGACCGTGCCGCGCAGATTACCCTCCTCGATATATTCGCCGACACGGAAGGCGTCATCCAGCAGGAAGAAGATGCCCGATACGATGTCGCGAACCAGCGTCTGGGCGCCGAAGCCGATGGCGATACCGACCACGCCGGCGCCGGCGAGCAGCGGCCCGATATTGACGCCTAGCGAGGAAAGCACCGTAAGGGCGACGATGACCAGTACGGTCACCATGAGGAACATGCGCAGGATCGGCAGGAGCGTCGCCATGCGCGCCTCGGGACCGGGCATGGCGCCCGGCTGCGGCGGAGTGAACCCCGCGAGCCGCCGATCGATGGCCGTTTTGGCCCAGACCCAGACGAGATCGGCAATCAGGAGGGTCACCGCGACGTTCGCGAAAATAGCGAACAGCCGGCCGGCGATGGCATGCGACTGCGACAGGGTCAGGAAGCCGGTGTGCCAGGCAGAGGCGAGCGCGGCCACGGCCGAGATCAACACCACGATGCGGCCGACCCGGCGCGCGATCGGGCGATAGACCTCGTAGCGGTCGGCATCTTCCACGTCCGCGGCCTCTGGTGTGCCGCCGGCCTCGGGCAAAGGCGGGACGGCGGCTGCTTCGGCCCTCGCATCCTCTTCCGCGCGATCGAACAAATGGTCGATCAGCGCCGCGACCGCCTTCGCCACAGGCATGACGAGTGCGAGGATGGCGACCGTCCACATGAGTTGCGAGGCGCCGATCAGCCAGAGCAGGAAGATGACGACGATCAGCGCGGTGTAAAGCAGGGGCGCGACGCGGTAGAGTGCCCGGCGCCCCGGATCGGCCGGAACGGTACGGTGCCGATGGATGCGCCAGACCATCGAGATAAGCGCGGCAGCGATGAGAAGCGCGAAGATGACCGCGACAGCGAGCGCGGCGCTACGCACCTGCGCGGTGCCGCTGTCGCTCATCGCGAGATTGCTGATTATGTCGGTGATGGTCGCGCCGAAGATCGTCACCGCGGCGGCCAACACGATCCAGCGGTGGACGGTGCGCGCACGCCGGTCGTCGAGCGGCACCAGCCGCAGGTCGGAGACACGCGGCGCCAGGATAAAGCGCGAAAGCGCGCCGACAATCCTGAGCGTGACGACCGCCACAAGCAGGCCGGCCACCATGTTCTGGACGAAAGGCGCCCAGTCGAAGGCGAGGAAGGCGCCAAGCGAGCCGACGGCGAAAAGCGCGATGCCGCCGGCGCCTATCGCCATCCTCGCAAGCGCCTGGGCAAAGCGGCGCCAGAGCGTTGTCGGGCGGAGATATTCCAGGCGCACCATGAGCGGATGGAAATACTGCCAGTAGAGCCATTCGATGCCGCCGCCCACGAAGAGAAAGATCACCACATAGGTTATCGTGCGCAGCGTCTCGCCATGGGGCATTTCCTGCTGCCAGGCATCGCGGAGCACCATGGAGGCCGAGGGAAGCGCCTCGCTGGCATGATCGAGTTCGATCGCACGTGCCTTCGTCCGGCCGAGGAAGCGCATGAGTTCGTCACGCGCCATCATTGCCGGGTTGCCGCCTTGTTGTAGCGCCGGCGGCGCGGCGGCCGCGTTCTGCTTCAGCCATTCGACGATGCGAGGGTCACTCAGGAGACGAAGCAGGTCCTGAACGTCGGCCGGCGCCGGTTGGGCCGCTTCGGTGGACGGGGCGGGCTTGCTGCGGAAGAGGTTGAGGCCTTGCGCCGTTGCGGCGATGCAGCCGGGAAAGATTATTGCGATGGCAAGCGCCATCATCACGATCTTAGGACAGGCGCGCCTCATTGTGCCGGCTCCGGCTGAGGCCCGGCCGGCGCGGGCGAATGACGCCTCTCGCGCAAATCCGCCGGGCGGATATCCGGTGGGACAAGGCGCTCCACCTGCAGCCAGCCGCCATGCGGCACAAGCTGGCAGGCAAGCCGCACCTCATCGTCGGCCTCGAGCCGCCCGAGCGTCTGCCGCTCGACGTCGTTGCGGGGCGGCAAGGGAAATTCCGATCCCGCCACGCGGATACGGCAGGTGCCGCAGCGTCCGCGGCCGCGGCACAGATGCGCATGCGGGACGTGATGCATCTGCGCGATCTGCAGCACGCTCGGCCCGGCGTCCACGGTGAATTCCGGTCCACCGACCCAGGCAATGCGCAGTTTGGCATGGTCATGCTTCAGCCGGATGGCGCGGCCGATCAGCGTCAGCCCGACCAGCGCGGCAAAGAACCAGATCGCCCGCCATTTGATATGAGAGAGCGTGACGACCGCCTGCTGCAGCGCCTCGCTCGTGAGCGGAGGGTTCGGCGCCATCTCCGCCGGCTCTTCGGGAGCCTGGGCTGCCTGTTCGTCGTTTGCCGCTTCGGCGGAAGCGGGAGCGGCGCTTTCTTCGACGGCGGCCGGAGCCGGCACCATGAGCTCCTTGCCGGCGTGAACAAAGCCGAGCAGCGCAAGCACAGGAATGACGACGGCGAGCGGATAGAGGATCGCCGAGACCCGGCCCCACCAGCGCTGCACCCGCATCCAGGTGAACAGACCGATGACGCCGTGCACCCATACGAAGACGAGGGTGAAGACCTGCCGCAGGCCCTCGGTCGGCACGTCGATCCAGAACAGGCCGAGCACGCTGCGGAAGGTCGGATCGTAGTCGAAAAGGTCCGCCGCGATTATGGTGCCGACCACATGCGGTGCAAGCAGCGGAATGATGCAAAGGCTGGTGAGGAGCTGGACCGCGTCGAGCCGCGTCATCCGGAAGGTATTGCGCCAGAAGAGCGCGTGCAGCCCGAGCGCGGCGTGCGTCGTGAAGGCAAGCGCAAGCAGCGCCACGCCGGGAATGCTCGTCCAGAAACCCTGGAAATAAGGCCGGGCCGCATCCATCAATCCGACGGAATAGAGGCCGAGCGACACGTTCACGAGATGGAACGCGACATAGACGAACAGCACCAGGCCGGTCGCGATCCTGAGACGCCTTGTCATCCGTCTGTCCAGTTCCCCCGAACCGGGGCCGATTATCTCGGCAAATGTGTCGGGATGCAATCATCCCGAAGAACAGGTGGCGCTCGCAAGGATACTGTGCCCGAGCGCATCGGGTATGGATGCAAAAACCCCGCCGGATCGCTCCGGCGGGGTTCTGGTTTCACGCGATGCGGCGAAGGAATTATTCCTTGTCGCCGCCTTGCTTCTTCAGCGCGGCGCCGAGGATGTCTCCCAGCGAAGCGCCCGAATCGGTCGAGCCGTACTGGGCGACCGCCTGCTTTTCTTCCGCGATCTCCAGTGCCTTGATCGAGACGGTGAGCTTGCGGGTCTTCTTGTCGAAGGAGATGACGCGGGCGTCCACCTTCTGGCCGACGGCGAAGCGATCGGGACGCTGCTCGTCACGGTCGCGCGACAGATCGGAGCGCTTGATGAAGGTTTCGAGCCCGCTCTCGACGAGCCGGACCTCGAGGCCGCCATCCTTCACCGCGATGACCTCGCAGGTGACGACGGCGTTCTTCCTGAGCTCGCCCGAAGCCGCCGCGTCGCCGGCCTTGTCGGCCTGCAACTGCTTGATGCCGAGCGAGATGCGCTCCTTCTCGATATCGACGTCGAGCACCTGCGCCTTGACCATGTCGCCGCGATTGTACTCCTCGATGACCTGCTCGCCCGGACGCGTCCAGTCGAGGTCGGAGAGGTGCACCATGCCGTCCACGTCACCATCCAGCCCGATGAACAGGCCGAACTCGGTCTTGTTCTTGACCTCGCCCTCGACCTGGGAGCCGACCGGATGGTTATGGGCGAATGCCTCCCACGGGTTCTCGAGCGTCTGCTTCAAGCCGAGCGAGATGCGGCGCTTGGCCGGATCGACCTCGAGCACGACCACGTCGACTTCCTGCGTCGTCGACAGGATCTTGCCGGGGTGCACGTTCTTCTTCGTCCACGACATTTCCGAAACGTGAATCAGGCCCTCGATGCCGGGCTCCAGTTCGACGAAGGCGCCGTAATCGGTGATGTTGGTCACCGTGCCGGTGATGCGCTTGCCGATCGGGTACTTGGCGCCGATGCCTTCCCACGGATCCGCCTCGAGCTGCTTCATGCCGAGCGAGATGCGGTGGGTTTCCTGGTTGATGCGGATGATCTGCACCTTCACCGTCTGGCCGATATTGAGGATCTCGGTCGGATGGTTGACGCGCCTCCAGGCCATGTCGGTGACATGGAGCAGGCCGTCGATGCCGCCGAGGTCCACGAACGCGCCGTAGTCGGTGATGTTCTTGACCACGCCCTCGACCACCTGGCCTTCTTCGAGGTTCTGCACGATCTCCGAGCGCTGCTCGGCGCGGCTCTCCTCGAGCACGGTGCGGCGCGACACGACGATGTTGCCGCGGCGGCGATCCATCTTGAGGATCTCGAAGGGCTGCGGGTTGTGCATCAGCGGGGTGACGTCGCGGATCGGGCGGATGTCGACCTGGCTGCGCGGCAGGAAGGCCACGGCGCCGTCGAGATCGACGGTGAAGCCGCCCTTGACCTGGTTGAAGATGATGCCTTCGACGCGCTCGCCCTTGTTGAATTTCTCTTCGAGCCGGACCCAGCTCTCCTCGCGGCGCGCCTTCTCGCGCGACAGCATGGCTTCGCCAAGCGCGTTCTCGATGCGCTCGACATAGACCTCGACGGTGTCGCCGGGGTTCAACTCGCCGTCCTTACCCTTGACGCCGAATTCCTTCAGCGGGACGCGGCCCTCGACCTTGAGGCCGACGTCGATGATGGCCATGTCCTTTTCAATGGCCGTTACGATACCCTTGACGACCTGGCCTTCCGCGGAATGACCTTCCGAGAAGGAATCTTCGAGCATGCTCGCGAAATCGTCGCGGGTCGGATTTGCAACTGACATATGTTCTCCTGAAAAGCCCCTCGGGTCGTAGCCCTGGGGAGCGGCGCCTTGGTTCGTGTTGCGTTGGCTTCCCTCCGTTCCGGCCCTTCGGGCCGATGCCTCATCGGATATCTTCGAGGGGCATCTTCGGCGCATGTGGAACAGAGGAAAGCCGGCTTGACGGTCCAAACGCCAAAGGCGGACCGCACCTCTTAGATAAGGATGCGCCGCCTGCCGCTCAACCGCCGTTCCGCTTGGCGAGCGCCTCGTCTACATAGGCTTTCGCCGCCCGGAACGCGGTCTCTATATCCATTTCGCTCGTATCGAGCAAGTGCGCGTCGGGCGCGGGCTTGAGCGGCGAGTCGGCCCGGTTCATGTCGCGCTCGTCGCGACGGCGTATGTCCTCCAGGATCGCGGCCGCATCCGCCACGCCTCCCCTTGAAACGATCTCGTCCGTGCGCCGCGCTGCACGCACCTCGGCGCTGGCGGTGACGTAAAGCTTCACGTCCGCCTGAGGGCAGACGACGGTGCCGATGTCGCGCCCGTCGAGCACCGCGCCGGGCGGCGTGCGCGAAAATTCACGCTGTTTCTCGACCAGAGCGCGCCGCACCGCCGGCATCACCGCCACCTTCGAAGCGGCTTCACCGACCGCATGCGTGGAAAGGGCATCCCGATCAAGCGTCGAAAGATCGACCCGCCGCGCATATTCCTCCGCCAATTTCTCATCGTCGAGCGGCAGCGCCTCATCGATGAGCGCCTTGGCGACGGCGCGATAGGTGAGCCCGGTGTCGAGATGGACGAAGCCATATTCCCCCGCGATGCGGCGGGCCATGGTGCCCTTGCCGGAAGCGGCCGGCCCGTCGATGGCGATGACGAAGGGGAATGTCATGAGGTGCTTCAAGCGGAGCGGGGGCGAAAAGGCAAGGGTGTCGCAGACAAAGTTTTAGCAGCAAGATGCGCCGCGGATTTTGGGAAATATGCGACGGCTGTTATGTCGAAATGATTTTCAGTTTGTGGCGTAAGGGACATCCCTGATGGTGTTGATAACGACTTATAACAGTGAGCACTTTTCCGGCGTGGAAGCTCTCTGGGCCGAAGCATTTCCAAATGATGCGCCATGGAATGCCGCTGCCGTTTCAATCGCGGAAAAACTCCGATTCCAGCCTGACCTGATGGTAGTTGCGCTCGACGGAAACCATGTCATCGGTTCCGTGATGGCTGGCTATGAAGGGCATCGGGGATGGATTTCGCGTATAGCGGTGTTGAGCTCGCACAGAAATCGTGGTGTCGGGCGAGACCTGCTCGTAGAGGCTGAACGTCGCCTCGCGGCTCTCGGCTGCGCCAAGGTCAATCTGCAGGTCGTTGAGTCAAACTCCGATACGGTCCAGTTCTACGAAAGATCAGGCTACCGGATCGAGCCACGGATCAGCATGAGTAAGCTTCTTCCGATTTAACTTCCCAAACTGGCTATCGTGGTACGTCAACGAGCGATCGCTTGCGACGCATTCTTGCCTTTCTGCCGCTAAAATCCTGACTTTTACGATCGATTTTCTCTCTGGCCAAATGTATCAATACTGATACATTATGTCCATGAAGGCGATTGAATGGCTTCTGCATCATCTATCTGGCGGTATTGGAAGACCGCGTTTTGGTGCTTCATGCGTTCCAGAAGAAGACACAGGCCACATCAAAGAAAGATCTCGACCTGGCTGACACGCAACAGGAGGCCGCAAACTTGAAAGCGCGCTCGGCGCTGCTCTACGAGATTCGTAAGGCGGTTCAGCGTTGGGACATTTCTCAGGAGGAAGCCGCTAGGCGGCTCGGTCTGACGCGACCCCGCACCAATGATCTGCTGCGCGGCAAGCTCGCCAAGTTCTCGCTTGACGCGCTCGTCAACATCGCTGCCGCCGCGCATCTGGATATTGAAATCCGGGTAAGAGAGACAGCGTAATCCCAAGGTGTGTCACGAAAATCGGGACATTTGCGATACGAGAGGGAAGGTACCGTTGAGCCAGTACGAAAGCCTTCACTCCATCTTGTTGGAAAGCCCTCTTCTCGCTCCGATCATTGAAGACTGGGAAAAACTCGAACTGCCCGATTGCTGGTTGGTCGCTGGTTCTCTCGCTCAAACCGTTTGGAACCATGTTTTCAACCTGCCGTTGGCCTACGGGATTTCCGATGTCGATATCGTCTATTTTGAGCCGCACGATCTTTCCCAAGGCACCGAGGCGCGACATGCGGCTAGAATCAGAAAGGCTTTTTCGCATCTGCCGGTATGGATCGACGTGAAAAACGAAGCTCGCGTACACCTGTGGTACGCGGCCAAATTCGGCTCTGCGATTACCCCCTACACCTCGACAGTTGATGCCATCACGACGTTTCCAACAACAGCAACCGCAATCGGCCTACGGAAATCACCCCACGGTCTGCGACTGAGTGCTCCTTTCGGTGTCGATGATCTGCTTAGGGCCGTCGTCAGACCAAACAAGAAGCAGATCAGGCGCGAAATCTACGAGGCGAAAATCTCGCGATGGATCAAGATATGGCCGAATCTTACGATCATCGAGTGGGATGCCGATCCGTCGCAGAAGTCAGCTGCAAAATTCTAAGCACGCGACAGACTTTACGATAACCTGAACGGGCGTTTTCCGCCCAAGGTTGATGGCGGCCGCCATCGCTGACGCCAGCTATTGAGCAAATATGAAAAGGACTGCTGCTTATACCGTGGACGAAATTCGGCCACAGAGCCATTGCCGTCAGAAAATCCGCTTTCAAAACAGCCACTTTGGCCGCCTTCGGACTTTTCGCAAACCGGATTTCTTCACGCCTCCCGCCCTTCCTTCATAATCCCCGTCAGTTCCTCCCATCGGGAACACCGATCATGACGGTGATTGCGTGGGGAGGAGCCGGCGCCTCCGCCTTGATGCCGACGCGACATCATGGCCGGGGAGGTTCCGTCTGGAGGTTCCCCTGGGGGCACTATGACCCCTGCGTGCCGGTAGAAGGTACACAGACCCCGGGACGAGCGCTGAACCTGTTCGGAGTGACTACCCTTCGGCAGGTTCAGGGTGAGGCTCGGGGAGCAGCGGAACAGGCGGGAACAGAAATCGCCGGACGGGCGGCCGCAAGGTCGCACGTAATTTACTAGATGAGCGAGCCTGCGGCCGCCCGTCTTTCCCGACCTTCGTTCCTGAAGGTCCGTTCTTTGACAATGGCCAGGGCCGAAGGGCAGCGTGGCGAGGACGGAGCGTGTGCAATGATAGATACGGAAAGATCACAGCCCCTTCGCACCCCCCTCTGTCCTGCCGGACATCTCCCCCTCAAGGGGGGAGATTGGCTGGCATCACCGCTTCCGCAAACCTTCAAAGCTGAAGGAAAGGGTGTAAGCGGCACGGCCGGCTGATCTCCCCCCTTGAGGGGGCGATGTCCGGCAGGACAGAGGGGGGTGCGAAGGGGCGGAAGCCTCTCCGGCTTTGAGGAAATGCCCCTACCCGATCTCCGCGCCCAAATCTCGCATCAGCCCCATGAATTCCGGAAAGGAGGTCGCGAT
Source organism: Mesorhizobium koreense (assembly GCF_031656215.1). Lineage (NCBI taxonomy): Bacteria > Pseudomonadati > Pseudomonadota > Alphaproteobacteria > Hyphomicrobiales > Phyllobacteriaceae > Mesorhizobium > Mesorhizobium koreense. The sequence goes on from NZ_CP134228.1 coordinate 59,889, forward strand.
CATGTTGGCGTCATCGACGGTCACCGGCTTTTCGGCCGCCAGGCCGAGCACGAGGAAGCTCATGGCGATACGGTGGTCGAGATGGGTGGCTACCGCCCTCTCCCCACCCGAGCCGCCGAGGCCCTTGCCGCCGGGACGGCCGCGCACGGCCAAAAAGTCCTTACCTTCCGTGCAGTCGACGCCGTTGCCTTCCAGTCCGCGCGCCACGGCGGCGAGGCGGTCGCTTTCCTTGACGCGCAATTCGTCGAGCCCCTGCATCAGCGTCTGGCCCTCGGCGAAGGCGGCCGCCATAGCCAGCACCGGATATTCGTCGATCATGGAGGGCGCACGCTCGGCCGGCACGGTCACGCCGCGAAGCTCGGAATGCATGACGCGGAGATCGGCGACATCCTCGCCGCCGGCGTCGCGACCGTTCAGGAACTCGATCGAAGCGCCCATTTCGAGAAGCGTGGTAATGAGGCCAGTGCGGGTCGGGTTCATCAGCACGTTCTCTATAATAATGTCGGAGCCCGGCACGATGAGCGCCGCAACAAGCGGAAAGGCGGCGGAAGACGGGTCGCCCGGCACGACGATGGCGCGGCCGGTGAGTTTACCCTGGCCCTGGAGGCGGATATGCCGCGCGCCTTCCTGATCGGTCTCTATTTCCAGTTCGGCGCCGAAGCCCCGAAGCATCTTTTCGGTGTGATCGCGCGTCATCACCGGCTCGACGACCGTGGTGACGCCCGGCGTGTTCAAGCCCGCGAGCAGGACGGCCGACTTGACCTGGGCGGACGCCATCGGGACGCGATAGACGATCGGCGCGGTCGCCTTTGGGCCGTGCAGCGTGATCGGCATGCGGTCGCCTTCGGCCGCCTTCACGACCTGCACGCCCATCTGTCTGAGCGGATCCAGCACGCGGCCCATGGGGCGCTTCGACAGCGAGGCGTCGCCGATGAACGTCGTCTCCATGTCATAGGCACCGACGAGGCCCATCGTCAGCCGCGAGCCCGTGCCGGCATTGCCGAAATCGAGCGGCGCGATCGGCTCCAGCAACGCGCCGTTGCCGGTGCCGCGGATCACCCATTCGTCGCCTTCCTTGCCGATGACAGCGCCCATTGCCTTCATCGCCTCGCCGGTGCGCATGACATCCTCGCCTTCGAGCAAGCCGCTGATGCGCGTCTCGCCCGCAGCAAGGCCGCCGAACATGAAGGAGCGGTGCGAGATCGACTTGTCGCCAGGCACCCGGACATGTCCGGAAAGGCCGGCGGAACGGCGCGAGACGGCAGGGCGCGGCGGCGCTTGATGGGTCATGGCGGTGGCGGTGTTTTTCCGGGTTGCGGCATCCCTTGCGGGCGCGGTTCCCTAACACGGCTTCGGCTAGCGGTCACCCCTCGATCACAATCGGGTTTCACCCTCAAATCCGCCCGGTTCCGCCCGCTGTCGGCGCTTCGTTCGATAGGCTTTGACACAGCCGCCCGATGTGGATATGGGGACCGGACTTTTCAGAAACCCTGTTGCCGTCCCCAACCCGTCTGCGGGCGGCCGGCGCGACCGCTAAGCGCACCAGAGACGACGAGGCAGAACCGTGGCGAAACCTGAACTTGGCACAAAACGCATCGACCCGGAAACCGGGCGCAAATTCTACGACCTGAACAAGGATCCGATCGTTTCCCCCTATACCGGCAAGAGCTATCCGCGCTCCTATTTCGAGACGGAAAGCGACAATGCCGTCGAGGAGGAGGAAGAGGTGGAAACCAAGGAGCTCGACGAGGAGGAGGCCGATACCGAGACCGTCTCGCTCGAGGAGGCCGACGAGGAGGCGTCCGGCAAGTCCGACGACACCGTCGATCTCGGTGACGACGACGAAGAGGTCGACCTCGGCGACGAGGACGACGATACCTTCCTGGAGGAAGAGGAAGAGGACGACGACGATGTTTCCGACATCATCGGCGTCGGCGGAGACGACGAGGAAAGCTGAGGCATGTCTCCCCGAAAGCCGGAACAGCTTTCGGGGTGAAGACATGCGCGAAACCAAGAAGCTAAGGCGCGAAGAGCGTATCCGAAAGATCGCGATGCGCTTCAAGCGGGCGGCCCGCGCGACATCGCGGGAGAAAAGCCGGCGGCCGGGGCTTGATCTCGCCGGACCGCCGGTTTAGAAGCCGCCTTCATATGGCGCGGGCCCCATCCCGCGCTTCTGTCCGCCGGGCCGAAACGCGGCTCGGCCGAGTGGGGCCATAGCTCAGTTGGGAGAGCGCTTGAATGGCATTCAAGAGGTCGTCGGTTCGATTCCGATTGGCTCCACCAATAAATTCAATAAGTTAGCAGTAATCTGGAAACTGGCTATAAATTTTGTAGCCACATTGTAGCCAGAAGGTTGTGAGAAGCGCCATCGCGGAGCTTGCAAATCGTCCCGTTCAGTCTCATATTGCGCCCAGAGTTCCAGAGCCGGCTTCAGGTCGGTGGGGTGAAAGGAAGCCTGCTCCGCATCATCCCAAATAAGGAGTTTGCAGCATTTTCTTCGGTTAGCCTTGCTCTGTAGGCGATATGGCGCCCAGGGCAAGCAGGTGGCGAGCTGAGGAACTGGAATCGACCCACGCGGTCGAGGGCAGTTCCTTGGCGGAATATGTCCTCGGCATTCGAGGACATAAAATGAACGATCCAATTCTTCTCGCTAGCCTTATTCTCACCGCTTTTTGCGGGGTGGGTACAATCGGCGTCGCGGTGTTATCGGCTATACTTCCCGACGCGTCCATGGCTCCGCTAGTGAGCCAAACATTCCGGCTGCTGGCTTTTCTTTTCTCCGTTGGTGCCGGCGCGATTATCTTCAGAGCATTAGGATAGTGCGCGATAATGAAGGAACCCGCCTCCCTTTCAGGAAGCGGGCTGGTGCTTTATTCGGCACACCAGATAAATATGCCGATCGCCATTAGGGAAAATGACGCTGGGATAAATTCTAGTATTTTGTGAACACCGACCCAGGTATGTGGGTCCGCTAGCCATGGAGACGATGCGAACTGGCTCGCGAGTCCTACCACAGAGAGCGGCACCCATTTCCCGTCATACAGATAGGCGAAAATCTGCAAGCCGATGATAGCAAGACCAGCGAGGACAAAAACGCCCCCGAAGATAAATTGGAAAATCCGGCCGCACCGTTCAATTACGGTCATACCCGCCCCCACAACTTTATGCCAGCCGCGATAATACCAAGCCAACGCCCCGCGGCAACAGCCGCAACCGTTAGCACCCGCTCACGCGCGCCACGCCTCTACTATATGCCCTTCTCATCGCGCCACGTTATGCGCCGCACCCATCGCACGCCGTCCAATCTGCGCACCGTCATGGCCTCTAATTCCGCTATCGACGGATAGGCCGGCTCTACCTCCGGCCGGCTGCCTGGCTCGCATTGTTCGCAGCGCATCCGGTATTCTAAATCGTCAACCGGCACGTCGCCAAATAGCTGCAGGAGATCACCGGGCCGATAGTAGCGGGTATTGTTATGGCGCTTGCACGTCACGCGAATAAGCGCGCCGTGTTGGCTGGCGTGCGACAGCGTAAACGCTCCTTTGCGCTTCGGATAATATTGCTCCGGCATAAGGAACAGAAAGGGAACATATTCCGTAAGGAGTCAAGGGTTGACGCTCGCCGCGGTGCCGCGCATTTTGCATGCGGGTTTTAGCGGAGGGGATGATGGCAGTTCTTCTGTCCAAGTTAAATCATAAGTCGGTATCTGACACGCAACCTGGCGAGCTTTATCGCATGCCCCTTCGCGGAGAGTATGCGATCTGCGTCACTTTGGAAGTGCGCGACGGGGGACAGTTCCTCTTAGGAATACTACGGTCTCCGTCTGTTGATCGGCCTTCATATCTAATTACGGACGGACGGATTCCGTGTGTCTCGTATGGAACGGAATGGCTGATCGAACCTGTTTATGGTGACGATAGTTTCCCGTCGAGCGGCTACGCTGAACGCACGGAGCGCGTCCTGTATTTGGCGCCGGACAGGGCATTGCTACGATTTGATCGACCGCAGACCCCCAATTCATTCGACTATGTTTTCGGTAACCTCCTCGCGGGCGGATGCATGGATCGTAGCCAAAACGATATCCCTGTAAGCCAATGGTGTGTGTGGGCATCGGAAGCCGATCGTAGCCGTGCTGACGCAGTTCCCGTTGTTCAGTTCGGCGCCACGCAAAATGATGGTGAGGGCACCAGATGACAAAGAAATCGGTCGGCCGCCGTCCTACACAAACGACGACGACAACAGCGGCGAGGCCCACTGTTGTCACGTCTCGGCCGGGAGGCGAACAGGATTCCGCAAAACCGGCGACACGGCCAGAAACAACGGGATCAGGCGCAACGCCGCCCGACAAGCCACGTCGTTAGGTTATCTCCAGCGAATATCGATCTGCGATATCTGAGTACGCGGAATGTACGATATGATTGAGGCGCCGACACTGTTCGGTTTCTCAAATAGCAGTTCCGTGTCATCGGCGCGGATAACTTTGGTGACATACAGCGCAACTCCGTCTTCGTTTAGCGTAATTTTGTTGACCGGCACATCGTTCGGCACTTGTGCAAAATCCGCCTCAAGTATTCGCCCGTCCGTCAAATGGACCTGCGCATAATCCCACGTCCTTTTTGCGTTGGTTATTGAACGCCATGCTGATGGCTGATGGTCATCTTCGTAGACCTGCATCCTCTTCATGCAGCGGGACACTAAATCGCTGCCCCATCCCCTCCAATACAGAGCAATTCCAACCGCAGCTGCGATCACGACCGCTCCCTTCAGGACGGCGACCGGAAGACCGATAGTGAACAAATCTGGGCAGAGGGAAAACGTCAGCCATCGAACTGCTTCAGCCGCAAGGCGCCCTACAAGTCCAAAAACCAAGACTTTGAATATCACATCCTCGGTGCGGTCGACGTCACCCGTCCCAGCCATAGAGATTCGATATCCCAAATAACCCGCAGCAATGATCAACTGCAGATCGATTGCCATTCCTATCAATTCACCCATTTTCAACCCCCTTGTCCGTCAATGCGGATATTATGCGGCTTGCTCAGTATTACGCATCCCTATCCCACATGTTTTCAGAGTTCTCGCTTCTATTCCGCTTCACCCACCAAATTCACCTTGTCTTCAAGTCTGATCGGAGTTCAGGATTCGCCTGTTTCTTCATCAAGGGACCATAGATGGACGGAGAGCGCTTCGAGAAGGACTGCCCATCCCTTAAGCTCGCCGAAAAGCTCGTCACGATGGTTCGAGATTGCTCCGTTTCGGTCCACCAGCTTCCTTATAAGCCGTTGAAATCGCCAAGAATCCTTGGTTTCAAGGTTTTGCCGCGATGACCGGTACAAAGCCTTGACTCCGGGAGAGCGGAGAAAAAGCGCAGCCGCAGGTAGAGCCGGAACCTTCGAGGCCCTTTGCGACGCCCTCGGCGACACCTGCTGTTCCTTCGACCCAACGCAATGCCGAAACTTCTTCAAAGCCGCGGATGCAAGGCCGATTAGTCGCGACAAGTTTTCGTTCATGGCTTATCCGTTTCGTCTCGCGGTACGCCGTCAGGAAAAAGCCGTTGACCCTCGCTCACTTCGGAAAGATGGTTTCGGAGCACCTGCCCGGCAAAGGTGACATGCTCGGTCATCAGATAGTCGGCGCGCGCTGCGTCCCGCTCTGCGATCGCTTCGGTTATGCGCCGGTGGTCGTCGTGTGAACGCTTGATGATGTGATAATCGTTCCAGAGGATGATCCGGTCGGAGGCCAGCGGCACGTTGTGTGTCTGACGTACGAATTCGCGTAACCAATGATTCTCCGAGGCACCGATGATCGTGTCGTGGAATTCCACATTCATCTTGCGGTAGGGCACGAGATCGGCCGGGTCGAGCCGTCCGCTGGCGAGGATCTCGTCGCCGCTTCGTACGTATCCCCACAATCGGTCAAGCGTGGCCTTGGATAGTCCCCGGCGCGCGCACAGGCTGCATGCAAGCGCCTCCAGCCTGGCGCGGACCTCGAAGGCTGCGACCACCTCCGCCAGCGAGAAGGCGCGCACGGAGTAGCCCCGGTTGGGCCTATATTCGAGAAGCCCCTCCTTCGTCAGGTTTGCCAGCGCTTCGCGGACTGGGGTTCGCGAAAAGCCCATTTCATCGGACAGCGGCGTCTGGTGAAGTTTTGTTCCCGGCGCGATCTGACCGACAAGGATGCGCTCCCGAAGCGCATCGGCGACATCGCGAGAGGTGGTGGACGGCTTCATACAGCTCTTTCTGGATAAAATATTAAACCCAATGACGCATCCGTCTTGACATTCTCGGCCGTAGATGATGTTGAGGCAACATAATTTTATCCAATCCTGGATCTGCCCACAAGGAAGTGGATGGTGGATGCAGGCCCCGGAGGAAGGGCGTCGTGGTGAACCATCAGCCGGACCGGCGCATTGCCATCGTTACCGGCGGGACCGGTGGCATCGGCCGCGCCATCTGCGAGGCGCTCGCCGCCGACGGACTGCGTGTCGCCGTGGTCGACCGCAACATCGAACGCGCGAGTGCCGTGGCCGCGGGGCTTGGCGGCGAGGGTCATGTCGGCTACGCGGCGGACGTCTCGGACGAGGTTTCCGTAACCAGCCTGTTCAGGGAAGTACGGACCGCCTTGGGTCCGGTGTCCGTGCTCGTCACAGCGGCGGGCATCCTGCTTTTGAGACCTGACGGAAGCCGCAAGCCGATCGCCGAAACACCGCTCGAGGACTGGGAGCATACCCAGGCGGTCAATTCCCGCGGCGTGTTCCTCTGCTGCCGCGAATATGCGCGCGAGGTTCCGGACGCGGCGACGCATCCTCGCATCGTCACTATCTCGTCGGTGGCGGCGCAGCTCGGCGGCTTCCGCTCCAGCGCAGCCTACATCGCCAGCAAGGCGGCCGTTCTCGGCTTCACGAAGGCGCTCGCGCGCGAACTGGCGGAAAAGCAAGTCAGCGTGAATTCGGTGGCTCCGGGCATCATCGATGCGCCGATGCTGCGCCTTTCACTCGATCCCGCCAATGACGATCCGGTGGCCGCGAGCATTCCGCTCGGCCGTATCGGTCAGCCGGAAGACGTCGCGCAGGCCGTGCGCTTCCTGGTCTCTCCAGGAGCCGGTTACCTGACCGGCACGGTCATCGACGTCAATGGCGGCTACCGGATGCAGTGATCTCGTCGGCAATCCAAGGGAGGAAATGAAATGTCGAAATGGAATGCAATCGTCGTCGGCGCATTGGCGAGCCTCGCTCTCGCCACGGGGCCGGCAATGGCCCAGGACCCGGGCGTCACCGACACGTCGGTGAAGATCGGCATCTTCGCCCCGCTCTCGGGCCCGGCGATGGCCTATGGCTTCGACGTCGTGAACGCCGCCAAGATGTACTACGACAAGGTGAATGCCGATGGCGGCATCAACGGCCGCAAGATCGAATACACCGTCGAAGACACGCGCTGCAACGCCAACGACCTCGTCGCGGCGGTGAAGAAGCTCGTTGAGCAGGACAATGTCTTCCTGCTGAATGGCGGTTCCTGCTCAGCGGCGACCATGGCGGCCAAGGACTATGTGGTCCGCAACAAGATCCCGATGTTGATGCTCAATGCATCCGGAGACGGAGCGCTTTATCCGCCGACCGATTATATCTACGGCGCCTTCTCCATATCGCAGCACGCAGCGGGTGGCTCGGTGATCCAGTTCGCCGCGGAGCAGCTGAAGGCGAAAAAGATCGCCTACGTCAATCATGACGACGCCTACGGAAGCTGGAACCTCGAAGCCGCGAAATTCATGGCTGAGAAGACCGGCACGGAACTGGCGGTGGAATCGATCAATCCCACGATCACCGATGTCACGGCGCCGATGCTGAAGCTGAAGGCCGCCAATCCGGACGCGCTGGTGCTTCTCACCTACGCACGACCGGCCGCGCTGATCATCAAGAAGGCCCGCGAACTCGGTTTCGACAAGCCGATCGTGCTGACCGTCACCGGGACGGCCAATCTCGGCCAGCTTGTCGACAATGTGGGAGGGCCAGACGCTCTGAAGAACTTCTACACGCAGGAAGTCCTGGCCGACGTTCCCGGAGGGCCGAAGCTCCAGTGGGTCTACGACATGTACAAGAAGGCGTATCCCGAGCTGGCCGCCAAGCCCGACCACCCGCAGGCCTACATGCCCTATGGCGTGGCTTCGGCGATGACGGTGGTCGAAGCGCTGAAGGCCGCCGGCAAGGACCTTACCCGGGAGAAGGTCGTCGAAGTCCTGAAGACCCTGAAGGTGGACACGAAGGTCATGGCGGGGCCCATCGAATTCGGCCCGACGGATCGCGCCGGCCAGGAATCCACGATCTACATGAAATTCGACGGCAAGACCACGACGCGCATTCCCGGCGTCTACACCAACCTCTGGCAGTACAAGGGCTGACGGCCAAAGCGCGCCGGGCCGGAGCCTGTCCGGCGCGCACTTTCCCAAGGTGATGGTGACCTGCCATGACGCTCGATATCGTTCTCCTGTTTCTGCAGCAGGGTATCGCCTCCGGCCTCGTCGTCGGCAGCATCTATGCGCTGATAGCGCTTGCCCTGGTGATCATCTTCAAGACCTCCGAGGTGCCGAACTTCGCGCAGGGGGAGCTCTATATGGCAGGCGGCTACCTCGCTCTTTTTCTCGTCGTGTTCGAAGCCGTGCCGCAGGCTGTGGCTATTCCCGCAACGGTCATACTCCTGTTCCTCGGGGCGGCCTTCTTCCAGCGCGTCGTCCTCGATAGGGTCTGGCGCTCAAAGGGAAGTCCGATCAATCTGGTCATCGCGACGCTCGGACTGTCGTATTTCCTCAAGGGAATAGTCCGGAACACCGGGTTCGGCGATACGCCCCGCACCTTTCCGTCGATGGTGTCCACCCAGTCCGTCATGATCGGCCAGGCCTCCGTCACCATCCTCGATCTGGTGATCTTCGGCACCGCCGTCGCAGTCATGATCGCCTTCTTCCTGATGTTCAACTTCACAAAGCTCGGCCGCGCCATGCGCGCGATGGGCATGAACGAGCGCGCCGCGGCGCTGGTCGGTGTCGATCTCAACAGGATGAAGATGATGGTCTGGGGCTTTTCCGGCGCGATCTCCGCCATCGCGGCTATCCTGATCGCGCCGAAGCTTTTGATGACCGCCGACATGGGCCACATCGTGATCCTCGGCTTCGCGGCGGCGATCGTCGGCGGATTCACCAGCCTTCCCGGCGCCGTGGTCGGCGGTTTCGTCATCGGGATCGTCGAGAACCTCGTCGGACTGTTCATTTCCTCGAACGCCATCGTGCTCGCGCCCTTCGTGGCGATCATGATCGTCCTCGTGCTGCGTCCGCAGGGCCTTTTCGGCGGACGTGTCCAGATGAAGAAGGTCTGAGATGAGCAGGCCCGTCGCCGCGCTTCTCGTTCTCGTCTGCCTGGCGGTGCTTGCCGCCGTGCCGCTCTTCGGCTCGGGCTACATCGTCTACATCGCCAATCTGCTGCTCGTTTTCGTGGTCCTTTGCCTGGGCCTTCATATCGTTATCGGCGAGACCGGGCAGTTCGCGCTGGCGCATGCCGCCTTCTACGGCATCGGCATCTATACGGCCGCGCTTGTCGGCAATGCCTATGCCCTTCCCTTTCCGTTGCCCGTACTTGCGGGTGGCCTGGTCGCCGGCGTCATAGGGGTGGTGCTGGGAGCCGCCGCCCTGCGCATGCGCGACATCTATCTGGCGCTTGCCACCTTCGCCTTCGGCGAGGCGATGCAGTGGGTATTCCTCAACTGGACAGTCGTGACCGGTGGCCCGAACGGACTTTCGATCAGCCCAGCCACCTTCTTCGGCATCGCCATCGTGAACGACAAGGAGGCCTATCCGTTCGTCGCTGCCCTCGCGGTGCTGATGGCGGCCGTCACGCTCGTCATATCACGCTCCAGGCTCGGCCGGTCGTTCCGCGCGGTGCGCGATTCCGAGATCGCGGCCATGGCCATGGGCGTTCCGGTGCGACGGACGAAAGTGACTGCTTTCGCGCTGTCGGCGGTGCTTGCCGGCGTGGCGGGAGGGATGTTCGCCACGTTCTCCACCTTCATCCATCCCGATAGTCTCGGCTTCCAGACGACGATCCTGGTGCTCACCATGATCGTCGTAGGCGGCCTCGGCTCGATCTTCGGTGCGGTGAGCGGCGCCATCTTCTTCGGCCTCGTCTCCGAACTCCTGCGCCAGGCTCCGCAATTCCAGGAGATCATCTACGGCCTCATCCTCATGGTTTTCATGATGTATGCGCCGCGCGGCCTGTTCGCGGCAGCCGCGGCGAAGCTCGGGGGCAACCGCCATGGCTGACCCCATACTCGCCGTGGACGGTCTCACCATGCGCTTCGGCGGGCTCGTCGCCGTCAACGATTTCAGCCTGAAGGTGGAACGCGGCGCGATCCATGCCCTGATCGGTCCGAACGGCGCCGGCAAATCCACCACTTTCAACGCCATCTCGGGCCTTTATCGGCCGACGGCCGGCCGTGTCGCCTTCGAGGGACGCGATGTGACAGCCGCCGGTGCAAGCACGCGCGCCGGCCTGGGTATTGCCCGTACCTTCCAAAATTTGGAGCTCTTCGGCACGTTGAGCGTCCTGGAGAACGTCCTCATCGGCAGCCACGTGCATTGCGGCGGCAGCATCCGAGACATGCTCGCGGCCCGGCCCAGGGGGGCTGCCGCGCACGCGGAAGCTCTTCTCGACAGGGTCGGCCTCACCGATTTCAGGGACGTACCGGCCGCAAGCCTCGACTTCGGGCGCCAGAAGCTTCTCGAGATCGCCCGCGCACTTGCGATCCGGCCGCGGCTGCTGCTCCTCGACGAGCCCGCCGCCGGTCTTCGCAACCGCGAGATCGGCGCGCTCGATACCATGCTGTCGGAGCTTGCGCGCAAGGACGGCATCACCATCCTCCTCGTCGAGCACGTGATGCAACTGGTCATGTCGATATCCGACACCATCACCGTCCTCAACTTCGGCACCAAGATCGCCGAAGGCCGGCCGGCGGCGGTGCGGTCTGACCCCGCCGTCGTGGAAGCCTACCTTGGCAGGGAGGCGACCGATGGCGCCGCTGCTTGAACTGCGCAGCATCTCGGCCAGCTACGGCCGGATACAGGCGCTGTCCGGCGTTTCGCTCAGCGTACCCGAAGGCGAGATCGTGTCGCTTCTCGGTGCCAACGGCGCCGGCAAGACCACGACGCTGAACGTCGTCTCCCGCCTTGTGCCGGTTACGGTGGGCTCCGTTCTCTTCGACGGCACGGCGATCGAACGCTGGGCGCCGCACAAGGTCGTCGGTCATGGTGTCGTCCAGGTACCCGAGGGCCGCGAAATCTTCCACGACATGAGCGTACGGGAAAATCTCCTGATGGGGGCCTACCGCCGCACCGACGCCAATGCGGCCGCGAGCGATTTCGAACGGGTCCTCGAGTATTTTCCGGTCCTGAGGGAGAGGCTTCGCCAGAAAGCCGGAACTCTGTCCGGAGGCGAACAGCAGATGCTTCTTATCGCCAGGGCGCTGATGGCCCGTCCTCGCCTCGTCCTCCTGGACGAGCCTTCGCTCGGCCTCTCACCCCGCCTCGTCCAGCAGATCTTCGATATCGTCAGGCGCCTCAACCGCGAGGAGCGATTGACGATCCTTCTCGTCGAGCAAAACGCATCGGTGGCGCTCGCCGTTTCCTCCTACGCCTACATATTGGAGAACGGCGAGATCGCCATCGAGGGACCCTCCGAACAGCTTCGCGCCGATGACACGGTGCGCAAGACCTATCTGGGCAATTGAGGGCACGGATCCGATGAACACGGCCTCCCGTCCGGATCACGCCCGTCCATTTGCCGGGCGAGGGATCTTGATCACGGGCGCCGCGCGCGGCATCGGCCGTGCGACGGCGCATTATCTTGCTGCAAGAGGCGCAGCACTTGCTCTTGCCGACATGGACGGTGACGGAGTCAAGGCGACGGCCGCCGCTCTCGCCGAGGAAGACGCCGCCATCTTCGCTTCCCCCCTCGACGTGCGGGATACGGCCGCGGTGAAAGCCTTCGTCGATTCTGCGGAAATCGCTCTTGGCCCGATCGACGGTCTCGTCCCTTCCGCCGGCGTGGCGCAGGCCATGCCGGCCGAGCGCATGGACGACGCTGTCTGGGACCGCGTCATCGACATCAATCTGTCGTCGGTCTTCCGCATCTGCCGTGAGGTCGGACGGCGCATGCTCGATCGCGGCCACGGGGCGATCGTCATGCTCGCATCGGTTACCGCCAAGGGCGGGCAGCCCGGCCGAGCCAACTACGCCGCCTCCAAATGGGGCATCGTCGGCCTCACCAAGACGCTCGCGGTGGAATGGGGCGCGCGCGGCGTGCGCGTAAACGCCGTCGCGCCCAATGGGGTCGACACGCCGATGATACGCAACGGCTTACCGCCGGCTTTCGTGGACGACGTGATGCTCGACCGCACACCGCTCGGCCGGCTGGCCCGGCCGGAGGAAGTCGCAGCGGCAATCGCCTTCCTGCTTTCCGACGAAGCCGCCTATGTGAACGGGGCGGTGCTTGAGGTCGACGGCGGCCTGACCGCCGGCTTCCTCACGCACAGAAGCGGCGGCGATCTTGCCTTGCGCGAAACCTTTCAGCATCCGGGAACCAAGTCATGAACTCACCCATCGGCCAACCTCTCGCCCTCGTCACGGGCGGAGGGCGCGGTATCGGCCGTGCCATCGCGCTAAGGCTCGCGCGCGACGGATTCCGGGTAATCGTCGCCGATCGCGACGAGCAGGCCTTGTCCGAAGCGGCGGCCGAAGCGTGCGACCGGGAATTCGTCCTTGAAGCCGCCAGGCTCGACCTGACGGATCGCGAGGCCGTCACCGATCTGATCGAGCGGAACCAGCCTTTCGCGGCGATCGTCAACAATGCCGGCATTTTCAATGAAAAAGGCTTCTTCGATCTCGATCCGGAAGATTTTCGCCGTGCTTACGAGATCAACCTGGTGGCCTTGTTCTCGCTCTCCCAAACGGCGGCCAGACGTATGGAAGCGGGCTCCAAAATCGTCAATATCGCATCCCGCGCCTTTCTCGGCGCGCGCAACCACGCCCATTATGTAGCGTCCAAGGCGGCGGTGGTCGGCCTGACACGCGCTATGGCGATGGAGCTTGCGCCGCGCGGCATCCTGGTCAACGCCGTGGCGCCCGGTCTGATCGACACGCCTCTCCTCAAGGCTCTGACGCCGGAGCGGCTGGCGGCGCAACTCGCGTTACAGCCGACGGGCAAGGCCGGGCGTCCTGAAGACATTGCCAACGCCGTCTCCTTCCTCGCGGCGCCCCGGACGGACTTCATCACCGGACAGGTGCTGCTTGTCGACGGGGGCAAGTCGCTGGGTGGAGGCATGGGGCTCTGATGGCGGCAAACGAGTTCGACGAAACCTTCGACGTGGTGGTCGCGGGATCGGGCGCCGGCGGCATGACGGCAGCGCTGGTCGCGCGGCATGTCGGTCTCGACGTTTTGGTCCTCGAGAAGACCGACCGCTTCGGAGGCAGCACCGCTGTCTCCGGTGGCGCCATGTGGGTACCCGGCAATCATCTTGCCGCTGGGGTCGGGCAGACCGACAGCCGCGAGGCGGTGATGACCTATCTGCGCGCAGTGATCGGCAACCGCCTGCGTACCGATCTTGTCGAAGCCTATCTCGACAACGGGCCGGAAATGGTCGCCTTCATGGAGCGTGAGACCGCTCTGCAATTTGCTGCCCGTGCCCATTCCCCGGACTACCAGGCCGACCTTGCCGGCGCGTCGATGGGCGGGCGCACGCTCGATCCCGCCCCCTTCGACGGTCGTAAGTTGGGCGACAAGTTCGACTTGCTGCGCCCGCCCTACGATTCCTTCCTCGCCTTCGGCGGCATGATGGTGAACCGCACCGACATCGACAGGCTCCTGGGTGTCACTCAATCGTTCGGCAATTTTGCGCATGCCGTCTCGTTGCTCGCCCGATATGCAATGGACCGGCTGCGCTACAGGCGCGGCACGCGGCTGCTCATGGGCAACGCGCTCGCCGGCCGGCTGCTCAAATCGGCGCTCGATGCAAAGATCGATCTGCGCCGGCATGCCGCCGTGGAGGAGATCCTCATCGAGGACAGCGCCGTCACCGGCGTGCGGGTGACGATCGACGGTCGGCCACGGCTGATAGCGGCGCGCCGCGGCGTCGTACTCGCCACAGGCGGGTTCCCGCGCGACAAAGCACTGGCACGCCAGACCATCCCTCATGCCGAGAACCATTTCTCGATGTCGCCCGAGGGCAATGCCGGAGACGGTGTACGCCTGGCACTTGCGGCGGGCGGGGCGCTTACGGAAGACAATGCAGGCCCGGCCTTCTGGGCGCCGGTGTCGGTGATGAAACTCGACGACGGCCGGGAAATACGGTTTCCCCACCTCATCCTCGACAGGCAGAAACCGGGACTCGTCGCCGTCAATGCGGCTGGCCGCCGTTTCGTCAACGAATCCGCCTCCTACCACGACTTCGTGGAGGGCATGCACCGGTCCCACGAGTCCGTGTCCACGATACCGGCCTTCCTCATCTGCGACCGGCGGTTCCTGCGGAAATACGGGCTCGGCCTGGTACGTCCGGGACCGCGTTCCCTGCGGACCTTCATCAAGGCCGGCTATCTGGTCGAAGCCCGATCCATCCGCGAGCTGGCGGGCAAGCTTGGTGTGCCCGCCGATGCGCTTTCGGAGACCATCGCGCGCATGAACGAATACGCCAGGACCGGTGAAGACCCGGAATTCAAAAAGGGCGGCAACGCCTACAACCGTTACCTGGGCGACCCCGCGCACAAGCCCAACCCCTGCCTCGGGCCGATCGACACACCGCCCTTTCATGCCGTTCGCGTCTATCCCGGCGATATCGGCACCGCGACAGGGCTCAGGACCGACGCCCATGCGAGAGTTCTCGACAGCGACGGCCATCCCGTTCCCGGCCTCTTCGCGGTCGGCAACGACATGAACTCGGTGATGGCCGGCACCTATCCGGCGGCCGGGATCACGCTGGGCCCCGCGCTCACCTTCGGCTACATTGCCGGCCGAACCCTGAGCGGCGCAGAGCCGCCGCCCGCACAGACAAAAAGGAAGTCGTTCCGTCAATGAAACTCTATTACTCGCCTACATCACCCTTCGTCCGCAAGGTGCTGGTCGTCGCCCACGAGGTCGGGCTGGCGGACCGCGTCGAGAATTTGTCGAGCGCCGCTCATCCCGTGAACCGCGATCCCGAGATCGTCGGCCACAATCCCCTCGGGCAGGTGCCGACCTTCTTCACCGACGAGGGCGCGGTGCTCTATGACAGCCGGGTCGTCTGCGAATACCTCGATACGCTGGCCGGCGGGGGGTTGTTCCCTGCCGCCGGCGCTGCACGCTGGCAGAGCCTCACCGAGCAGGCACTTGGCGACGGCCTTCTCGGCGCCGCGCTTCTAGCGCGTTATGAAACGGTTGCCCGGCCCGAGGAGAAATCGTGGAGCGGCTGGAGGGATGCCCAACTCGACAAAGTGCGCTCGGCGCTGGCCGCCTTCTCGACCAGGGCGGGAAGCCTCGCCGACCGGGTCGATATCGGCACGATCACCATCGCCTGCGCCCTGAGCTATCTGGACCTGCGCTTCGCCGAACTCGACTGGCGCGCCGGACGCCAGGAACTCGCCGGGTGGTACAAGACGTTTGCAGAACGGCCCTCAATGCGGGCGACCGTGCTGGGGTGAGTTCCAATGCGGAGCTTTCCGCATAACCAGTGACAACGATCGGCGCGCAGGGCGTTGTTGTCGGCCCGGGTTCGCTCGGCGTGGCGCATAAGCCCGACGAGTTCGTCCCTGTCGACGAATTCGTCGCCTCCAGCCAGATCTATCGCGATATCGCGCTCACGATGATGCATGCCTGAGCGGGCGGGGTGTCGTCTTTGAAGCGGCGGGAGATCGCGAGGTTCGGACGATGGGAAAACGGCTTCACCGGTGATCTGCTGCGCCGGCGTGGGTCCGTTCCTTTTTCTTTTCGGCCGGCGCTTGGGCGGGCCTTGCCGGTGGCGATTCCGCTTTGAGGCAACTCATCGTGCCGATGATATTGGGGCCATACTGCACATAGCCCGATTCCGTCGGCGACGAGTGCTGCGCCGTGATCGGCAGATAGATGTAGCAGACCGTGCCGTCGGCCGGATCGCGCCATCGCTGGATGATCGTATCCTGCAAGGGGCCGGCAAACTGGCGTTCGAGCTCCATGCGGGGAAGCTTCGACCATGGAACCGGCGGACCCGCGAAACCGATTGCCGGAGAGGCCAGGAAAGCCGCGGACACAACGACACAGCGGCCTATGCCCGCGACGAGCCCGCGGTTGAATTGACGAACCTTCCGACTGCCATGGAACCGATGCATGAAGCTCTCCATCGATATGCTCAATTCAATGTCCATGAGGCGCCGGCGGAGACGCCGTAATCGTCTATCCCGGGCGATGCCTCGAACGACGCATTGAGCCGGAAGCGGTCGGTCGCGGCATAGCCGAACCCGACGGCGAATCCCGATTGGCCCTTGAAATTGCCGAACGCGGCAGCCACGGATGCCTTTCCCGGCCGCTGGTCGTATTGGAGCGAGGAAGCCGCCAGCGCCAGCGCTATGCCGGAGCGTGCCTCGCGCCTGTTCTCGTTCACCTGGGTCTGCAGGCCGGACGCCACGCTGTCGAGTTGCCCCACATTCGCCGCATCGGTCGGGTTGACGCCCGGCGCGACATTGGTGATGCGCCGCTGGTTCGACGAGGAGCCGACCGAGACCGTATTCGCCTCGTCCGCGACGGAATCTTCGCCGATCGCCACCGCGTTCGAAGCGGTCGCACTCGCATGATGGCCGACCGCCACGGAACCCGTTCCGGTCGCGCTCGCATTCGGGCCGAGCGCCGTACTGTCCTCGGCTGTGGCCACGGAATAGTCGCCATACGCGGCGCCACCGCCTCCCGCCTGCGCGCTTGCGCCGACAGCGACCGAACCCGTAGCCGAGGCGCCCATGCCAATCGCGATGGCGTTGGTTCCGGTGGAAGAAGCGTCCATGCCGACCGCGACGGCGCCGCTGGCGCTGGCCAACGCATTGCCGCCGACGGCGATCGACTCAGTGCCCGATGCGGTCGCCGGTGCGGCGGTGCTGTTGACCTTGACGTATGTCGAACTCCCCGTCTGGATGCCCATGACGGTGCTGGTGAGGCTGGCGATATCGGTTGTGTTCGCCGCCACCGCCTGATTGGTAGCGAACAACTGGCTGCCGTTCACCGCTTCGGTGCTGGTCGCCGCCAGCGCACCGGCCGCCACGCCCGCTACCTGCCGGTTGCCGGCCGTTCCGGAAACGTCGACGACGTTACCGTCGGTCGTCGCGCCGACAGTGAGCGTGCGCGTGGTCGGATCCTGTTGCACAAGACCGACGCTGCCGTTGTTGATCTGGGTCGAAAGCGCGGCAATGTTCGTGGTGTTGCTGGTCACCTGGCCGTCGAGGGCGCCTAGCGCATTCCCCACATTGTTATAGGTGCCGCCCTGCACGGCGTAACTCGGCGCCGTCAATTGACCGCTGGAATTTACACCGGCCCCGCCGCCGAAGGCCATCGCGATGCGCTGGTTGGCGGAGAGCAATTGGCTGCCATTGACGGCGTCGGTGCTGGCGGCGGTCAAAGTCCCGGCCCTGACGCCCGTCAGCACTCGCGCGCCGTCGGCGCCGGCGAAATCGACCGCCGCGCCATCGGTGGCCGCTCCCACGGTAATCGGCTGGCCGGCCCCGGCTTGCTGGACGAGGCCGATGCCGCCGCTCGTGATTTGCTGCTGCAAGGTGAAGAACTGGCTTCCGTTGACGGCGTCGGTGCTTGTGGCGGCGATCGCGCCATCGGCGACATTCACAATCCGGCGTTCGCTGCCAACCGCTCCCACCGAAACCGTGTCGGCCGTATCTGCGACCGACCCTTGCCCGAGCGCCACCGAATTCGCCGCGCTCGCCTCTGCCCCCTCACCGAATGCCGAGGCGTTGGCAGCATCGGCCATGGCACCCTGCCCGACCGCCGTGGCGTTCACCTGTCCGGCGGCCGCCGCGCCGGCCTGCGCGCCCTGGCCCAGCGCAGTCGTACCGGCATTGGCAAGGCCGTTCATCACGGTGCCGCCGGCAAGCGCCCCGTTGCCGATCGCCGTGGCGTTCGCTCCAGTGGCCTGCGCGTCATAGCCGCCCGCCGAAGCGCTTGCGCCGGAGGAGACCGGCAGCATGGCGCCGCCCGGATTGTCGGAGATGAAATAGGAGGCGGCGCCGGGGATGGCGGCGATGGCGCCCTGGAGCTGTTCGAGGTTTACCGCGTCATTGGCCTGGATGCCTGCCGCGAGCCCGGTGATCTGCCGGTTGCCGAGCGCCAGCTCGCCGGCGGAGCTCTGCGGCGCGGCGATACCGTATGCGGCATAGTCCGTCATCGCGCCGCGAGCGGCGACGGTGCCTTCGCCGAGTGCGATATTGGTGCCCGCCAGTCCCGCGGTGATGGCGGCGCCCGGGCCGAGTACGACCGAGTTGGCGACGCCATTGTCAGCCGCGCCCGGGCCGATGACGACGGAATTCGCGCCGGCGGCCGTCGCGAGCAGCCCCGCCGCGAAACTGTCGTCGCCGCTCGCCCGGCTCGCTACGCCAAATGCCGAAGACCCGCTTCCCGTGGCGGTGGCCTGATGCCCGACGGCTGTCGAGGCCTGTCCCGAAGCCAAAGAGAAGGCGCCGACCGCGGTGGTGAAACGCTCAATCGCTTGTGCCCCATCACCAAAGGCGGAAGCATTGGTCGAAAATCCTACGGTCGGTGCTGTCAGCCCTGCTAACCCCGCGACCGCGTCGGCGCCTACCGCGGTCGAGTGCACGTTGAAGGCGCGCACCGTCGCGTTTACGCCATAAGCGGAACTGCCGGCGGCGGCCGTGTCGACGAGGCTGCCCGCACCCGACGCAATCGAGAGGTCACCGAAGGCGCGGCTGTTTTGCCCAAAGGCGCTGCTTGCCGTTCCTGTCGCCTGGCTCGCCTCGCCGACGGCGGTCGCCTGCCCGCTGGATGCGGCGGCCCCTTGGCCGACGGCGACCGTGTTTGTGCTTGACGCAACCGCGCCCTGGCCGAAGGCGGAAGCGCGGGTCGCGTTAGCAAGCGCACCCTGGCCGACGGCCGTGGCATCGACTTGTCCGCTCGCGGTCGCACCGGCCTGCGCCCCATCGCCGATGGCGAGCGCATTGGCGTTACCGAGCGCGTTGGCGGAGGTGCCGCCTGCCGCCGCATTGTGCCCGATGGCGATGTTGGCGAGGTAGTCGCCGGCCGAAAAGGCCGAAAGCCCAAGCGCTATGTTGGCGCTTGATGCGCCGCTGGCGTTGCTGAGGGAGCCGAGCGCCAGATTGTTGCTGCCGATACCGCCGGCATTGGCCGTGTAGCCATAGGCAGCGTTGGCGGCGCCGCCGCCCCTCGCCGTCGCATTATCGCCGGTGGCGATGTTGACGCCGTAGTCGCCGCCGGCGTCCGCGTTGGTTCCCGTGGCGGTGTTGTTGCTGCTGTAGCCGCTGGCGTTCGCGCCCGATCCGGTCGCGATGTTGGCGCTTGATGCGCCGCTGGCATTGCCGAGGGAGCCTAGCGCCAGATTGTTGCTGCCGATACCGCTGGCATTGGCGGTATAGCCAAAGGCAGCGTTGGCGCCGCCGCCGCCTCCTGCCGTTGCGCTATCGCCGGTGGCGATGTTGACGCCGTAGTCGCCGCCGGCGTCCGCGTTGGTTCCCGTGGCGGTGTTGTTGCTGCTGTAGCCGCTGGCGTTCGCGCCCGATCCGGTCGCGATATTGCTGCTCAGATCGCCGCTGGCGTCGGCGGACAGGCCAGTCGCGACGTTGGCGCCTGATGCGCCGCTGGCATTGCCAAGCGAGCCGAGCGCCAGATTGTTGCTACCGGTGCCGCTGGCATTGGCGGTATAGCCATAGGCAGCGTTGGCGGCGCCACCGCCACCCGCCGTCGCATTATCGCCGCTGGCGATGTTGACGCCGTAATCGCCGTCAGCTTGCGCATTGGTTCCGGTGGCTGTGTTGTTGCTGCTGTAGCCGCTGGCGTTCGCGCCCGATCCGGTCGCGATATTGGCGCTTGATGCGCCGCTGGCATCGGCGGACAGGCCGGTCGCTATGTTGGCGCCTGATGCGCCGCTGGCGTTGGCGAGGGAGCCGAGCGCCAGATTGTTGCTGCCGATACCAGTGGCATTGGCGGTGTAGCCATAGGCAGCGTTGGCGGCGCCGTCGCCGCCCGCCGTCGCATTGTAGCCGCTGGCGGCGTTGGCGCTGCCGCTGCCGACAGCATTGGCACCCTGGCCCGTGGCGATATTGTTGCTGAAATCGCCGAAGGCATCGGCGTTGAGGCCGGTGGCGATGTTGGTGCCGTAATAGCCGTCGGCATCGGCGTTGTTGCCGGTGGCGATATTGTTGCTGTTTTCGCCGAAGGCGTTGGCTTTGGTTCCCGTCGCGATGTTGTTGCTCTGATCGCCTCCCGCATCGGCATCGTTGCCAGTGGCAACGTTGCTACTGCTGATGCCGCTGGCGTCCGCGTAATAACCCGTCGCGATATTGGTGCTGCCGTTACCAAAGGAAATGGCCTCTACCCCGACCGCGACGTTGTGGCTTAGGTCACCGTCGGCAGCGTTCTGATCGCCGACGGCGACATTGGCGCTGCTATTGCCGCTGGCGGAGGAGTTGTACCCGACGGCGGTATTGATGCTGGCATCGCCGTTGGCATCGGAGTAGGCGCCGAACGCACCGTTCGTGCTGCTGGTTCCGGACGCGTTGGCCCTGTGCCCGATGGCGGTGTTTCGTGAATTGTCCCCATTTGCGTTGGAGTTAAGTCCATAGGCGGCATTGGTGGAATTGTTGCCGGTCGCGGAAGCATTTTCGCCGCAAGCGGTATTGGGTCCATACAAACTACTCCCACCGTCGTCGTCGGTGGCGCCGTCGTATGAATCCCCCCCGAGATCGAAGGCGACTAAGCATTTGTCTGCGTAAGCTGGCTTCGTCGTGCCGAGGATCGCGGCGGGGGCGAGCGCCAGTCCACCTGCCCCCAGGAACGCCGTCGCAAAGGCATAGGAGGAAACCGTGGCGAAAAGACCAGCTTCCGCTCGCTTGGCAATTCTCGACATTCTCCCTGCCGCCCTTGCACCCCTGGTTGCATGAAGGGGGAGAATGAGATTTTCCGGCGCCCCGGAACAGCCCTGTTTAGCTAACGAGCTGTTAGCTTCCACGCAACGCTGGCGGGTAATGCCTCAAGCGGTGACCCGGCTCCGGCCGGCGCTTCCGGCCGGCCATCGATAGCGCCGCGCGGCCGCAACGGCCGCCGCGACCGGCGGGCTGTGCGGCCTGCCGGCGACCGTTGCCAGGCTGATCTGCCGGAACACTTCCGGCTCGACCAGCCTGCGCATTTCGAGACCAGGCAAAAGCGGCAGGTTCTCCGGCATAACCGCGCAGCCGAGACCGGCGCGAACCAGAGACTGGATCCAGTCCTCGCGCTCGCCGACATAGCGGACATTGACGGCGTCGTAGGGCTTGGCGACGCCGAGCCGCGCCAGGTTCGACGGGAATTCGCAATGCAGGCGCTTGACGTAATCCTCGCCCTCGAGTTCACGCATCGGCACCGCGTTCATCTGGCCGAAGCGATGACCGGGAGCAAAAGAGATAAAGAATGCCTCCCGGAACAGCGGCGTCATACGGATTCGCTCGTCCAATTCGGGCGAACTGGTCAGCGCGATGTCCACCTCGCCGCCGAGCAGCGCGACTTCCAGTTCTTCGCAATTGGCTTCCCAGATGTGCAATTCGAGTTCGGGCGCCTCACTCCGCAAGGTCGTCAGATAGCCGGTCAGTACATCGGCGCCGATCGATGCGAATATGCCGAGCTTGAGCCGTGAACCGGCGAGCTTGGCATAGTGCCTGGCCTCGCGTTTGGCCGCATCGGCGGCGCGGTCCATGACGGTAAAATGCTCGAGCATCAGCCGCCCAAGGTCGGTCAGGTGCGTCAGGTGACGCTCGCGCCGGAAGAGTTGCCCGCCCAGTTCTTCCTCCAACTGGTGTATCCCACGGCTGAGCGAGGGCGCGCTGACGCCGCACTGCTCGGCGGCGCGCGTGAAATTCAACGTCTCCCCAGCTTTGAGGAAGTAACGTATCTGGTGCATTTCCATGACAAGCACCCCTGATCGGCCCGCACCGGGATCGATCGGAATGCTAGCGCATCGATGGACGCGTCGCCAGCATGGTCGGCGACCGGACATCTTGCCGGGTTGCACTTGCAGAAAACAAGTTCAGGTTGCCCAAGATGCGACGGCACATCGACAAATCGCAAGGTCGCTACCTCTGGAAAGATCGGAGTCCCTTTACATCTGGATCCACTCCGAGACCGGGCCGGTCGGACAGCGTACTCATGCCGGCAACGACATCGGGAAGAGGGCCACCCAGCGCTTCGCGCAGCGGGTTCTCGTTGGCATCGACTTCGAGGTAACCGGGCCCTCCGATCGCTGCCTTTAAATGCATCGACGCGGCGAGCCCGATGCCGCCGCCCAACCAGTGCGGGCAGAAGAGATAGCCGGCCGCCTTTACCTGTCTTCCCAGAGGCACGCAGCCGCTGAAGCCGCCCCATTTTCCAAGATCGGGCTGGAAGACGCCGATCGCCTTCGCCGACAGGGCCTCCTCGAAGGCCGCTTCGCCGCGCAAGTTCTCGCCGGCGGCGAGCGGCATGCCGGCCTTCGCCGCGAGCTCTTGCCAGACCCGCCACGGCGTATCGGCGGGCACC
The DNA here is from genome assembly GCF_031656215.1 of Mesorhizobium koreense. NCBI lineage: Bacteria > Pseudomonadati > Pseudomonadota > Alphaproteobacteria > Hyphomicrobiales > Phyllobacteriaceae > Mesorhizobium > Mesorhizobium koreense. The sequence goes on from NZ_CP134228.1 coordinate 82,660, forward strand.
GGCTCCTCCAGCCATTCAAGATTGTATTCCCGAAGTCGCGGCAGCATGGAAAATGCCGTTGCCGGATCCCATGCCTGGTTCACGTCGGCCATCAGCGGCATCTCCGGGCCGAGCAATTTTCGAAGTGCCGTAAGATTGGCGAGGTCGCGTTCGGCGCCGAAGCCTATCTTCAGCTTGAACGCTCGGTAGCCTTCCTCCAGCTTCGCGGCAGCCAGCCTTTCCGCATTGGTGGGGTTGATGCCGGACGCATAGGGCCGGATGGCGGGACCGCCGCCAAGCAGCTTCCACAGGGGCTGCCCAGCCCGCTTTCCGGCGAGATCCCAAAGTGCGATATCGGCGCCGGCGATGATCTGCGCGATGGTACCTGGTTCGCCGCATTGCAGGCCGAGCACGTGGAGGCGGTTCGTAAGCTCGAAGAACGCGGCAATCGGGTCGGGCCAGGGCCGCGTCAGCAATAGCGGCGCGACATAGTTCTCCAGCATACGGGCGCGATGTTCCGCGCCGACATTCGGGAAATTGCACCAGACCTCGCCCCAGCCGACTGCGCCGTCGGTATCCTCGATCCGGACGACCACCGCGGGGCGGTCCGTCATCGTGCCGAAGGAGGTTACGACCGGCGTCGATATCGGCACCCTGAAGACCATCGCCTCGACCCGGGCGAGGCGCAGTTCAGGCAGATCCTCGGGCGTATCCAAGCGTCAGGCCCTCACTATCGAGGGTGCCGGCGTGGTCTGATCAGTGCCCAGAACCAGGGCCGCGCCCTTCTCACCGATCATGATCGAGGCGGCGTTCGTGTTGGCCGACACCATGTCCGGCATCACCGAAGCATCGATCACCCTGAGCCCTTCGACTCCACGCACCTTGAGCAGTGGATCGACGACCGATCGCGCATCGGAACCCATGCGGCAGGTGCCGACCGGATGGAAGACCGTGCCGCCCCCATTGGCCGCGAATTCGAGCAGCTCGGTGTCCGTCTGGCGGCTTGCACCGGGCAGCACCTCGCCGTCGATCAGATCACGGAAGGCAGACTGGGCATAGATGTCTCTCAGAATGCGCAGGCCGGCGACAAGCGTTTTCCGGTCCAACTCTTCGGCGAGATAGTTCGGTTCGATCAGAGGGTCGGCGAAAGGATCGGTCGAGCGGATGGAGATGCGGCCTTTCGAAGAGGGACGACACTGACAGGCGGAAGCCGTGAACCCCGAATATCGATGCAGCGGCTCGCCCGGCTTGTCGACCGAAAGCGGCATGACGTTGAATTGCATGTCGGCGCGGCTACCCCTGGCGTGCTTCGTCGGGACGAAACCGCCGACCTGGCCGGCACCCACAGTCAGCGGACCGGAACTGCTGAAGAGCCACCGCGCGCCCATACCGGCGAGCTTCAACGGACTGCGGACGTCATCGTTGAGCGACATGCGCCGCTTCAGTCGCACGATGGTGCGCGCCTGGTAGTGATCCTTGAGATTTTCGCCCACTTCCGGTGCGTCGACCATCACATCGATGCCCTGGCGGCCGAGATGCTCCGCCGGTCCGACGCCTGAGAGTTGCAGGATTTGCGGCGACTGCAGCGTGCCCGCGGCGAGGATGATCTCGCGCGTCGCACGAACGCGATGAACGCTTGAGCGGGCATTGGCTTCGATCCATTCCACCGAGACGGCGCGTCCACGCTCGAAGATCACGCGCGAAACCTGCGCGTGCGTGATGACGGTCAGGTTCTTGCGGCCCAGCGCCGGCCGCAGGAAAGCGACGGCGGCGCTCTGGCGCCAACCGTCGCGGATGGTGAGTTGGTAGGACCCGACGCCGTATTCGCTGGCGCCGTTCATGTCGGGATTGTAGGGGAAACCGGCCTGCTGCCCTGCCTCCAGCCAGGCACGGCAATAGGGGTGGTCGTTGCGCAACTCGGAGACGCCAAGTTCGCCTTTGCCGCCATGGTATGCGTTCTCTCCGCCCTCATAATTCTCGGAGCGCTTGAACACCGGAAGGACGGAGCGATAGTCCCAGCCCGTCGCCCCGGCCGCGGCCCAATCGTCGTAGTCCTTGTGCTGGCCGCGTATATAAAGCAGGCCGTTGATGGAACTCGAGCCGCCGATGATGCGGCCGCGCGGCCACAGGATCGACCGCCCTCCGGCATGTGGACTTGGCGCGGTTGGGAAGATGCGCGAGAAGCGCTGATCGTAGATCGTGCGAAAATAGCCGACCGGCAGCCGGACCCAGAAATTCCGGTCCCAGCCACCAGCCTCCAGCACGAGCACGCGTGTCGATGGATCCGCCGAGAGACGGTTCGCCAGTACACACCCCGCGGATCCGGCGCCGACGATCACATAGTCGTATTCCGACCGGTCAACCATCATGCGCCTCTCGCCTGCATATCCTGCGCCCTCAGTCCTTGATGGTCTCGAGGTAGAGCGACGTGTCGAAATATTTCGAGGCCGGCACGGGATTCGGGATCTTGGCGAAGGTGGTGAAGAAATCGGTGACCTGCTGCAGCCAGCCCGTCACCGTGCCGTCCTCATACTTCTTGCGCCATTCCGCGGAGGTAAAGACCTTCTCCGCTCCGAACTGATCCTTGAGATCCGGCAGCGATACGTTCGGATAACGCTCCTTCTGCAAGGTAGCGAGCGCCTCGTCCGGACTGGCGACCAGATAATCGTTCGCCTCCGCCCAGGCCTTGATGATGTTCTTCAGCACGTCCTTGTTGGAATCGAAGAAATCGTTGCGCGCGGCCCAGCCATCGACGATCGCGGCTTGCGGATAATAAGCCGAAGCATCGACGAGCTTGACGGCATTGGGCGACTTCTTCTTCACCGACTCGTTGAACGGCACCCAGAGCGCGACGGCTTCCACGGCCTTGGAGATGAAGGCGGTGACCGCATCTGGCATGCGCTGGTTGACCAGCGTCACCTCGCTCGGGTCGATCTTGTTGGCCTTCAAGGCCGTGTCGAGGAAGACATGGGCGGTTGTGCCGAGCGTGGTCGAGATCTTCTTACCCTTGAGGTCGGCGAAAGTCTTCACGCCCATGTCGGGATGTACCCAGAGCTGCGCCGTCGCGAACTCCACATCGTTAATGAGGAAGACCTTGCCCTGGCCGCGCGCCGGGAAGTTGGAGACAACCGCGCCGGTCGAGAGAACGTCGATCGAGCCGCCCGTCATCGCCTGGAACAGTTCGAGCCCGGTCTGGAACTGGACGAACTCCATATCCAGCCCGTATTTCTTCCACAGGCCCTTTGATTCGGCGAGCCACATCTGCCCGTCCACGGCGAGCGTATGCAGATAGCCGACCTTGACCTTGCTCGATGCGGCAAACCCTCGCGCCGGAACGGCGCCTGTCAGGGCGAGCGCACCAGAAAGCTTCATAAAATCTCGACGGTCCATCTTTTCCTCCCTTGGTTTGATGGTGTTTCAGTCTTCGGTCGTCCGCTGCGCTTCCTGCGCCGCGTATTCGCGCATGACCAGTTCATGGACGCGAGCCCGCAACTCGTTGAATTCGGGGGTCTCCTGAAGTGAGTGATGACGCGGATAGGGAAAAGGCACCTCGACGATGCTGCGCACACGGGACGGACGCGCGGAGATGACCACCACCCGGTTGGACAGATAGACCGCCTCTTCGACCGAGTGGGTAATGAGCATCACCGTCTTGCCTTCGGTGCCGAGGATATCGAGAAGCAAATCGTGCATGGCGCTGCGCGTCTGCGCGTCGAGTGCGCCGAAGGGCTCGTCCATCAGAAGCAGTTCGGGATTGACTGCATAGGCGCGCGCCAACGCGAGGCGCTGCCGCATGCCGCCCGAAAGCGTCTTCGGATAGGCCCGGCGGAAGTCCCACAGCCGCATCAGCCGGAGATAACGCTCAACGATCTCCGCACGCTCCTTGACCGGCTTGCGGTTGGCCTTGAGCTTTAGGCCGAAGGCAACGTTCTCCTCGACCGTCAACCAGGGGAAGACGCCATATTCCTGGAACATGACGCCGCGGTCCGGCCCCGGCCCCGTAATCGCCCCGCCATCCAGCGTGACCGACCCGCGGGTCGGATTCAAAAACCCCGCGGCCATGTTCATCAACGTCGTCTTGCCGCAACCGGACGGGCCGACGAGCGAAACGAATTCGCCGGCGCGGATCGAGAGCGACAGGTCCTGCACCACCTCCAGCGGACCGCGATCGGTGGGGAACTGCATCGAGATGTTCTCGAAACTCAGGCGTTCCTGGGCCTGCACGTTCGCGCTCATCGTTCGATCTTCTCCTGCCATCCGACGATGCGCGCGGTGAGGCGACGCAGGATCGTATCCATGAGAAGTGCCAGCGCGCCGATGCAGATGATGCCGAGATAGATCGTGTTGAGCTCGAAGAAGGCCGAGGCGTTCTGGATCATGGCGCCCAGCCCCTCCTGCGCCGCCACCAGTTCGGCCGCGACCAGCGTCGCCCAGCACACCCCGAGCGCGACGCGCAGCGCGACCAGCATATGGGGCACGGTCAACGGCACCATCACGCGCGCGAAAATCTCGAAATCGGTGGCACCGAGCGTACGAGCCACGCGGACATAGATCGGACTGATCGCCGACATGCCCTCATACATGACGATGACGGCCGCGAAGAAGGAGGCATAGAAGAGGATGGCGATCTTGGCGATCTCGCCGATGCCGAGATAAACGATCACCAGCGGAATCAGCGCGATCGGCGGCAGTGCGCGGAAGAAATTGATGAGTGGGTCGAGCAGCCGGCCCACCGGACGGTACCAGCCGATCAGGAAACCGACCGGGACGGCCGCTGCGGTGCCAAGCAGCAAGCCGCCCAGCACGCGTACCACCGACATGGTGATGTTGGTGAGGAGGTTGCTGTCGGTCAATGTCGACCAGAAAGTCTGCGCCACTTGCAGCGGCGAAGGCAAAAGGTTGGGATTGATCAACCCCGTCAGCCTGAGCAGCCACCACAGGGCCACGAGCGCGGCGAAGGGCGCGATCGTCAGCCCGATGCTAGCGGCGTAGCGCGCGGCGCTGTTTCGCACTACCATCCGGTTTCCTCCCTGCGCGCCTGTCGTTGGCCACGACGCGTCCGTCCTCCTGCCTGAAGCCCACTCCAGGTCCCGCACCCGCGCCGAGGAGATCGACCTCGAGTCGGACGAGCTCGGCCGGGTAGCGGATGTGGGCGTAGTAGATGATGCGGTTGTCGCCGTCCGCCAACGCGCGTCTTATCTCGACGACCGGGTCCCCAACTCCGATGCCGAGGCAGGAAGCTGTCCTTTCGTCCGACACCGAAACCCAGATCACCTGCCGCGCGATCGAGATGCGAAGACCGGGCCGCGCCGCGAGCCGGCTCAGCACCGGTGTGGTCGTGAACCCTTCCGGGTCCGTGCGGAAAAGATCGGCATCGAGATGAACGTCGATCAGGCAGTAGGCGATGTCGTGCCGATAGTGGACGCGCCTCAGGTGCACGTAGGACGGGGCCGGTTCGCCGCTGACGAAATCGACCGGCGGGCGGTCGACACGTTCCCCGTCAGGCACGGAAAGAGGGCTGACCCGCAGGTTGGCGACCGATTCCAGCATATCCGGCCAATTGATCGGAAGCTTGAACCAGCGCTGGCTCGACAGGTCCTTGGTGACGAAGGTGCCCGTCCCGCGGCCACGGCGGATGAGGCCTTCGGCCTCGAGCTGTGCCAGCGCCTCGCGGAGCGTCGAGCGTGCGACGCCGTAGGTGCTCATCAGCGCCTCCAGCGTCGGCAGCTGGTCGCGGATCTTCCATTCGCCTTGCTCGATCCGTTGGCGCAGGAGCTTGGCGATCTGCAGATAGATAGGCGTGCGGCTGCGCCTGAAGATATCCGGATCGAATGTCATAAAGTTCCTATATACGGACTTTATGACATGGCGCAAGCTCGAGCATTGCTCGAACTACCGAACCTGTGCCGTTTGCAACCTTGAGGGCGGGAAGCCGGTGAAGCGGGCTCGACCCCTTAAATGCAAAAACCCGGCGGTTGCCCGCCGGGTTTTCGTCCATTCGGAAGGATCCGATCAGAAGTAACGCGTGAAGCGCAGGAAGCCCGACACGGTTCCGTCGAGGTGCTCGGCCTTCGTGTAGACGATTTCCGGACGAACCTCGAAGTTCTTGACCGGGGTCCAGACGGCCGACACTTCCGCCGCCCAAGCCGACGTGCCGTTTACGGTGTCGTCGCCGCCGGCAATGTAAGCATCGCCGAAGTACTGACCCGACACGATCAAGCCGAGGTCCGGGGTCGCCTGGTAGAGGAACGAGGCGAGGACCGACCACTCGGGCTGGCCGAGATCGACGCCACCCGGGAAGGCGGCATTGGTCAGAGTGTAGCCGTTGAGCGGGCCGCCCGGGCCGTATTCGCTATCCGAGCCGTTGTAGTAGCCGATGATCTTGAGGGCAGATCCGGGCATCGACGGGATGTTGAACAGAGCCGAACCCGACAGCGCCCAGCCGGCGTCGCCACCGACCGCGAGACCTGTGCGATCGTGATCGTAGGCACCCGTCAAAGCAACCGCGCCCCAAGCCGCGCCGTAGCCGATACGGCCGACGACGTTCGGCATGTAGTTGAGCTCGTCCTTCGGGTCTTCCAGCGAGATCGCGCCGTAGAGGCCGGTCTTGCCGCCGAACTCGTAACGGATCTGAGCCCGCTCCGTGTAGCCGTAGTAGAGACCGCCCCAAGAGAAGGAGCCGTAGTTCAGCGTCGAGTTGTTGAACTGGTAGAACCACGCGCTCTCGCCGTAGCCGGCTGCGAACCCGCCGAGCTGGACGAAGGCCTGGTCGATGCCGACAGGGCCGTCACCGAACTTCGACTGCTGGTCCCAGGACGCCTGCAGGCGCATCCAGCCGCGCAGCGTGCCCCACTCGGTCTCCGAACGCGCATCGAAGTTGATGCGAACGCGCGAGCCGGTCTGCCAACCCGTGTGGGCGGCAAACGGACCGAAATCGTGATCGTCATTGTAGTAGTAGCCCGGCGTGTCGTTGGCATCCTGGCGACTGGTGGCGCCGACCTGGAACCAGACATAGCCATTGATGGACAGGCAGGTTTCGGTGCCCGGGATATAGAAGAAGCCGGCGCCGTAGGCGTCGCACACCCTCACGTAATCCACGGGTTCCGGTTCAGGGGCCATCACCGCGTCCGCGGCGCGTGCGCCGGAGACAGCGAGGAGGGCCGCTGCGGAGCCGAGGATAAGGCTCTTGATTTTCATTTTCTGACCTCCAGTCAAAAGTTAAAAAGCGGGTCTGGGTACTTTATGCTGAAGGACAGCGTTCCCTGCCCCATCCCCAATGCCGAAAAAGACACGCCTGCGCGCCCCTTCTCCAGACATGACATTACGCAAGAGCGCACGCCGCGCAATCGGGATCGGCCTTTTCGCACAAAAGGTAGAGCTCTATCGTGCCACCCTGTTGCAGAATGGCCACGTTTTCGCCACGCTGGAAACCATTCGTTAAAGTTTGAGGCACTGAAAGCCCTTGCAAGCCGGGAAACAGGGCGAAACGGCGGCCGGCTTTGATTCGGAGCTGTTTCTTTCGCTCGGGGGAAGGTCTCTTTTCGCTCACGTCCGTAGGCTGCTTGCGCGCATCGGCTTCGCGGGGGCGCGGCATAAGCCGCGACGCCCGGTCGGGCATTTGGGATGTGTCTCGTTTGGAAGCCATTGTTCTTTATACATATTTCTCCGCCCTGCACCCGGCAGCCCCTCTGCCCCGCAAAGCTATCCGTCTTGTCATCGCGCATGCTTCAGCTCCACCACGCTGCCTTGCGGCCCTGTCATTGCACATTCGGGAAGATGGGCGACCGTAAGCTCGCTCATCTAATAGTATGTGCGACCTTGCGGTCGCCCGTCCGGCGCGCACTGACCTGGGCCCATCCATCCCGTTAGCATCGGACCGGCCGGCATTCGCCGGGGGTTTCCGCAGGCCGTCGCGTCATACGGCGCCATACTCCCCCGCTACCGCTTACATGGGCAATCGACCCCCCGTTGATCACCAGGGGAGGCCGCCGACCCAAAGGGTGGAGACGTTCGGGACTCCGGACAGATCCGCCGGCACTCCACGGCCCGTCGACCACTTCGCCGGATACGCCGGGCCCTCGCCGCATTCCCGCCGTCGCGACACGCGTTTCCGCAGGAGAGACTGGCAGCGATTATGCGGCGGGGGCCGAGGGCGTGGAGAAAAAGAGGCGAAGAAAATCTAAATAGTGAATGGAAAGAATGAGTTGGAGGAATGGTAGCTGCCGATTTTTCCACGTTTCGGCAGTTTTCCGGGAGCAGCCGGCCGCTGAAAATTGACGATTCTGACTGGAGGTCAGAAAATGAAAATCAAGAGCCTTATCCTCGGCTCCGCAGCGGCCCTCCTCGCTGTCTCCGGCGCACGCGCCGCGGACGCGGTGATGGCCCCTGAACCGGAACCCGTGGATTACGTGAGGGTGTGCGACGCCTACGGCGCCGGCTTCTTCTATATCCCGGGCACCGAAACCTGCCTGTCCATCAACGGCTATGTCTGGTTCCAGGTCGGTGCCACCAGCCAGAAAAACGACAATGACTCGCAGGGTTACTATTTCGGCCCAAGCGCAAAAACTCCGGGCTACAATAATGACGGCTGGAACACCGGCAGCCGTGTCCGCATCAACTTCGATGCACGTTCGGAGACCGAGTGGGGCACGCTGCGCGGCTGGATGCGTCTCCAGGCCGACTGGAATCCGTCGGCTGGCAAAACGGGGGGTGCATCCGACGGCGGCGTCGCCATCGACCAGGCCTGGGTGCAGCTCGGCGGGTTCATCGCCGGCTACGGCGAGAGCGCGTGGTTCTACCAGTTCAACAACTCGGCGCTGAACTACGGCTCCTTCTCCTGGGGCGGCCTCTACTATGGCTACCAGGAGCGGTCCTCGATCCGCTACGAGTTCGGCGGCAAGACCGGCCTCTACGGGGTGATCTCGCTGGAAGATCCGGCCGACGAATACAGCTACATGCCTGACGTCGTCGGTCGCATCGGCTACGGCGCGGCCTGGGGCGCGGTTGATCTCGTGGCGGCCTACGACCATGACCGCAATGGCGGGAACGGTGCTCTCGACGACGGCAACAAGAGCGCGATTGCTCTGTCCGCCGGCTTGTTGCTCAATGTACCGTCCATGCCGGGCTCGGCCTTCAAGCTCGTCGGCTATTACAACAGCGCCGACAGCAACTACGGCCCGGGTTCGCCGCTCACGAATACTTGGTTTGGCGGTGGCCAGCCTGAGTACTCGGTCCTCGCCTCGTTCCTCTACCAGGCGACCCCGACCCTCGGCTTGATCGTGTCCGGCCAGTACTTCAGCGATGTCTACGCTGTCGGGACCAAGGACAAAATCGATGACTCAGCGTCCTGGGCGGCTGAAGTGTCGGCCGTGTGGACCCCGGTCAAGAACTTCGAGGTTCGTCCGGAAATCGTCTACACGAAGGCCGATCATTTCGACGGCACCGTGTCCGGTTACCTGCGCTTCACGCGCTACTTCTAAGAAAACGAGACGGCCGGCGGAAATTCCGCCGGCCGTTTCTTACTATTTCGGCGGGCCGGGTCGAATCGAGAGACCCGACCTTCCAAGCGGGGTTGTATTCGGCAGTTTTTTCTGCCTTTCTCGGGCTCTCGAGGGGTCGGGGAGGGGTTGGGGGATGGCCGGTATCGGGCTTGACGGGGAAAGACGTACGTTCATTCGGCGTCTGCGGCTCTAACTGGCCACCCGAAATATGAGCTATTCAGCATTAGCCCTGCTTGAAGATCCGGTTCAATCCGCCGAGGTCTTTACAATTGGCGAACTGGCAGGCCGCTATTCCGACCTCCTCTGGGAAAAAGGAAGGCACAAGGACAATGTGCGATCCTTTCTCGGTGAAATCGACGAGATTTTCGCGGGAAAGCGGTTCGACACCTTCGATCAGCAGATGCTTGATGGCCTGATCGGGACCTTGCGCCGGCGCCACAACAGCAATGCGACCATCAACCGAAAGATGGCCGCACTGAGTAAGCTGCTGCGGAAGGCGCATAAGATGGGTGACGTAATCAGCCTGCCCGAATTCACACGCCAGAAGGAAACCCAGGGGCGGATAAGATTCCTTGAATTTGACGAGGAAGACCGCCTTTTTTCCGCCATCCGTGCCTACTCGGAGGATTACTACCGCCTCTGCGTCTTTCTCGTCGATAGCGGGGCCAGGCTCGGAGAGGCAATCGGCCTGCGCTGGGGCGATATCCACGACGGCAGGGTTACTTTCTGGCTTACCAAGTCGGGAAGGAGCCGATCCGTTCCGTTGACGGGCCGGGCCCTCGAGGCGGTCTCGCAGGCCATGGGACGGGCCGGCGGTCCCTTCCTGGGGATCAGCCAGGCCAAATTCCGCCAGGCCTGGCATGACGCCAGGGCACAGGCCGGCCTCGGCGCGGAGAGCCAGGTCGTTCCCCACTGCCTTCGCCACACTTGTGCCTCGCGCCTGGTTCGCGGCGGCATAGATATAAGGCGCGTGCAGATGTGGCTGGGGCATCAAACCCTGCAGATGACGATGCGCTACGCACATCTCGCGACCCACGACCTCGACGTCTGCGTTTCCGTGCTGGAACAGCGATAACCCGCAGCGACCGGCGGCAATACGCTCCCATCATCCTCGGGCTTGCCCGAAGACCTGCTAATGCTGCCAGATTGGAGCCGGCGCCTTGGTGCCCTCACAAATGTAATCTACCGATTCAAAGCGTGTTCCCCTGCCCTGGAACCGACGCGTGATCGTCACATTTGCCGCCCCATTTCGCCCTTAGGCGGCTTGGCATACGAAAACAGGGCGCAAGCAAGGAATGAAATCTGCATCGGCTCTCGCGGCCGCCGTCGCGATCGGGATCGCTTCGGGCGCCGCGACCGTCCCCGCCGCCGCGCAATGCGGCCGCGCCTCTTGGTATGCGCTTCACAGCCGCACGGCGTCGGGGGAACGTATGAACCCGGCCGCCATGACCGCCGCCCACCGCACGCTGCCCTTCGGCACAAGGGTGCGCGTAACCAACCGCCGCAATGGCAAGGTCGTCATGGTCAGGATCAACGACCGCGGTCCATTCGTGCGAGGACGCGTCCTCGACCTCTCAAGGGCCGCCGCCCGCAAGCTCGGCTTCGTCCATTCAGGGCATACTTCGGTGTGCTTCGCCAGCGCTGAGTGACGGATCGCGGATGAGCCGGTTGGCCGCCGTCGCGGCCATTGCTTCGGCGAGTTCCAGTCCCCAGTTCTCGAGGCAATAGGCGCGGAAGTCGAAGCAGGGCAGGCCGGGGCATACTTCGAATTCGATGAGGTGGACGATATCGTCCGCCTCGACGCGCAGGTCCATGGAGAATACGTCCGCAAGACCGAGACCGCCGATGAGCCGCGCGGCGATGTCACGTATGGCGCGGTCGGCGCGAGGCTGTACGCCGCAGACGGCATGCAGCCGAGGTTCGGAACGGCTTCCCTCTTCCCTCGCCCTGGTTCCGGTCTCGCCATAAAGCGCCATGCTGTCGGCCATGGTCTGGAAGTCCGAGCCGGAATCGACGAAGCAGATCCCAAGCCGTTCCATGCCGGCTCGCGGTTCCACGGAGAGGAAGCTTGCACGGACGTTGCGGCCGTCGACATAAGGCTGCACGATCGCGTCGTCCCGGTAATGGGCGTGGATGCGGCGGGAGAGTTCCAGCGCCCCTGCGGGCGAGGCGCAGCGGGAATCCTCCCAGATGCCGATCTTGGCGCCGAGTCGGTTCGGCTTGACGAAATAGCCGCTGGCCGAAGCGGGCGGAGGAACGATCCACTCGCCGCCGCGTGCAAGCCCGGCCGCCGGCGCCGGCAGCCCGAGCGCCCGCATCACGCTTCCGGCACGAAACTTGTCCTGGCAGAGCGCGGAGACGGAATCGTCCGCCCCAATGGTCGGCAAGCCGTAAAGGCGGGCAAGCGCCGGGGCCGCGCCGCCCCGGAAATAGGCGATGCCGTCGGTCAGCGTCCACACGAGCGTCGTCGCCGGATCGCAATCCTGAAACGAGGCCGGAGCGTCGTCGAGCGCGATAGGCCGGAAGGCGACGCCACGCTCCGCGCAGGCTCGCTCAAGCATTCCGAACTCCGGCTCCATGTCCGTCGATTGCGCCAGATAGGAGGTGATTTCCGAAATGCACGGCTCGACGAAGCCTGCGGCCGCAAGCCTTCGACGACACGCGGCCTCGCTCTCATGAACGAGGATCAGCGTGGGCCGGCCAATTGTCTTCGGCGTCATCGGGAACTCTCTCGTCGGTGTCGGTCGATCCGATCGAGGAACGCCGAACGAGAGAGAATTGCACCATGGCCGGGCAAAGCTAGTTGGAAATCGACCTGGCCAAGACGCCGGTGCGACAGAAACAGGGCTTCGCGGTCGGCGCCCGGAATGTCGTCATGGATATGGCCGTCATGGATCGTATCCGCCGGAAACAGCAGGCCGGCCGCCGCGCAGGACCGGTCGTCCCGACAGATAGGGCAGGGCCTGCGTGGCTGCCGGATCCGGCCGCATAAAAATTGCCGCCTCGGCCGGATGGCCATAGCGCTCGCCGGCAAGATGAAGCATGCCGATATGATCGAAATGGCTGTGCGTGGCGATCGCCACCAGCGGTTTCTCCGGATCGGTGCGCAGGCCATCGAGCGAAGAGCAGAACCCCCAGCCGCCGTCGATCAGGCAGTCGCGGTCAGTATCCTCCAGAAGGTAGAAATAACTCCGTTCGCCGGGCAGCAGCGCCACCTCGGAAAGCCGCTTCACGCAGGGCACGACCTGTTCGACGACGAGACCCCTGACACCGCATTCAAGCGACCGCCATGAGACAGCCTGCGAGTGCGTCACATCACGCCGCCGTCGACGATGATGGTCTGCGCCGTCAGCATGGCGGCGGCGTCTGAGGCGAGGAAGAGGCAGGGGCCGACCATGTCGTGCGGCTGCATCGCCTCCTTCAGGCATTGCCGATCTATATGACCCTTTAGCGTCTCGGGCGTCACCCATAGCGCTTTCTGGCGCTCGGTGATGACCCAGCCCGGCGCCACCGCGTTGACGCGGATGCCATGCGGCCCAAGCGCGCCCGCAAGGCCCTTGGTAAGTCCGATCACGCCGGCCTTGGCGGCGGTGTAGGAGGGCATGCCGCCATGGTTGATCATGAAGGACGTGGAGGTGAAATTGACGATCGCGCCGCGACCGACCTTCTTCATGCCTTCGGCGACGGCCTGCACGGTAAAGAAATGCGGCCTCAGATTGATCGCCTGATTGTGGTCCCAGAATTCCGCGGTGACCTCCGCGATCTCGTGACGGTCGTCGAGCGCGGCGTTGTTGACGAGAACCGTTACAGGGCCATGGGCGGAGGCGGCCTCGTCCACGGCCATGCGCAGCGCCTCGATGTCGCTCAAATCGGCGTGGATGAAAAGCGGGCGCCGGCCGGCATCACGTTCCAGCCGCGCGCACAATGCCTCGCTCGGCTTCTCGGCGATGTCGATGAAGGCGACGTTCGCACCCTGCCGCACAAAGCCTTCGGTCAGCGCGGCGCCGATACCCGAACCGCCGCCGGTGATCAGTACCGAAGCGCCTTCGAGATCGGGGAAACGCGCGGTGGTGGGAGCGGTCATTCCGGCATCGGCCTTTTCGGTATCCTGATCCGATCCGGTCGCAGACACCCTGACGGGACGGGAGAAACGCTCAGGCCGGAACTAGCGGAAGGTCGCCGGCGGCCCGCAGATAGTCAAGGGTGGAGCCTGCATTCGCCGGCTTGCCGAAGAGATAGCCCTGGCCGCCGCCGCAGCCGAACTGCATGAGGCGTTCCGCCTGCCCCTCCTCCTCGATCCCCTCGGCGACCACCTCCATGCCGAGCCCCTCGCACATGGCAAGGATGGCGCGGATGATGTGCTCGGAAGGCTTGTCGTCGAGGACGGAGGAGACGAAGCTCCGATCGATCTTGAGCTTGTCGAAATTGAACTCGCGCAGCCGTCCGAGACTGGACTGGCCGGTGCCGAAATCATCGAGCGAGACGCGAATGCCGACCGATTTCAGATCCTTGACGATTTTCTCGGCGGAAGCGGGATCGGTCATCAGGCCGGTCTCGGTGATCTCGATCTCGAGACGGCGCGGATCGAAGCCCATACGATCGAGAATGGCGAGGATATGCAAGCCGGTATTCTGGTCGACGAGTTGGGAAGGCGAGAGGTTGAAGGACAGGAAGAGGTCGGACGGCCATTTGCGCGCAGCCTCCGTCGCCTTGCGCAGCACGAGCTGGGAAAGCGGCCCGATGATGCCGCGCTCCTCGGCGATGGGGATGAAGACGCCCGGTGGGACGAAGCCCAGATCGCGGTCGGTCCAGCGCGCCAGCGCCTCGAAGCCGATCGTCTTGCGTGTCCTGATATCGACAATCGGCTGGAAATAGGGCTCGACCTCGCCATGGGAAACAGCGCGCCTGAGCGCCTGCTCGATGCGGGTGACGCGCTTTGCCGCCTCTTCCATCTCGTGGGTATAGACGACGACACGCCCCCGCCCCGACTGCTTGGCGTGGTAGAGCGCGGTCTCGGCCTTGTCGACCAGAAGCTCCGTCGTCTCCTCGCCCGAATAGAACAGCGAGCAGCCGACCGACGCCGAAAGGCGCGCGGTACGCTCGCCGAGATCGTAGGGCGCGGAGAGCACTTCGATCAGCATGCGCGCTTTTTCCTCGACAGCGTCCTCGCTGAACACCATCGGATAGAGAAAGGCGAATTCGTCCGGCCCGACGCGGGCAACCGTCGAGTGCTGGTCCATCGCTGCGCGCAGCCGCATGGCCACCTGCAGCAGGATCTCGTCGCCTGCGCCGCGGCCGAACAGGTCGTTGATCGGCTTGAAGCCGTCGAGATCGATGATGCCGATGGCGAAGGGCGCCGGATCATCGGCGCGGTCGCCGATCAGCCTCTCGATCTTGCCGAAAAAGCGCCGCTCGTTGCCGAGGCCAGTCAGCGGATCGGTGAAGGCGAGGTCCGTCTCTCGCCGGTCGTATCCGTTTCCGATCGCAGTCCGCATTTCATTCCCGCCCGTTCATCCCGGCGCGGACCCTGACAGCAAAGCGTTTAGGAAAAGTGTGCAAAGTCTCTCTCCTTCGCGCTATCTTGCACACATGTGCAATCGACGGTCACGGATGGGATCGGCCTCGGATTTGCGCGGCATCACCGCTGGACGACATGGAAGAGCTTCAGCGGCTGATCCGCGGTGGAAGGAAGCGGGACCAGCCAGGCCGGGACCTCCCCTTTCGCCAGGCGAGCCACCAGGCCATCGGGCGCCCGCTTCGCCAGGCTCTCGGTTTCGTCGTTGCCGGGACAGCTTGCCACCACGGTGACGCCGTAGCGGCGCACGATGTCACGGGCTTCGGCGTCCGTTCCGGTAAAGGCATTCAGCGTTGCCAGATCGCCTTCGACATTGCGGTGGTAAGGACCTGCCAGCACGCGCTGTGGCGTATAGCGCAGGATCTGAGCGCCGAGATTGGAGACGGCGAGCACCGTCGCGTGCGGCAGCGCGGAGAGCGCGGCGTAGTCACTCCGCGAGACGCATGACGCTTTCGACGAACCACGGTCGGGCGCCTTGTCGGGAGCGAACAGATGTGCGGCGGATTGAGCGGCCGTACTCCAGACAACGTTGAAGGACACCAGCCACACCGCCAAAAGCCTTACCGCATCGCCTTTGGCCGGACGATCGCCGATGCGTGCCCGCCAGTCGCCCACCCAGGCAGCCAACGGCACGACGGAAAGCGGTATCGAAAAGAACACGCCCCGGACCTGCCAGAAACTGACAAGGATCGCCATGATGAGAAAGGCTCCGAAGACCAGTTCTTCCCGGCCCAGCCCACTCTTGCAAAGCCGTAATCCGAGAACGAATGCGGCGAGAAGAGGCGTGCAGTAATAGGCCGCAGCCATTGCCGGTTGGGCCACGAGCACCTGCCGGATGGATTGGGCTTCCGCGACCGCGTCGAGCCAATAAGCCTTGAGCTTCGGGTCGAGACCGGCATAGGGCGCGGCGATGCATTCAGGGAAGGCGAAAAAGACGAGCGCCGCTACCGCCGCCGCCAGGATCGACAACGACAAGAACCTGCCTCCGAAGCTTGCGCGGCAGGCTGGAACGGAAGCGGCCGCGAACAGGCCACCGCCCGCAAGCGCGGCAATCGACATCTGCGGCAACGTGAAGGCGTCGCAGCGAGGCGCGCCCCAAAGCGATACGGGAACGGTGGCCAGGAAAGACAGAAGCGAAACGATGGCGAAGCCGGCGCCAAAGCCGGCAGCCGGCGATTGCTCCGCATCGCCTTGAAAGAGAAAGGCGATTGCCGCGACCACACCCGCGAGCGCCACATAAGGCGCCGTCTCCATTCCGACCACCAGCGACAGCGCCGCCGCCACGCCGGCGCCGAAACCAGCCAGCCGGCGTCCGCCACCGGACATCAGGAAAAGGATTGCCGCGAGGACGAGGATAAGCTGGACGTTGTGATGGTCAAGCGAAGCGCCCTGGAACAGCGGCAGGTTATAGAGCGCCAGTGCGCCGATGACGACCGCCGGAAGCATGGCCTCGGCATTTCCGAGGCGTCGTACCAGGCGCAGGAGAAGAAACAGCGCCACCGTCATCAACAGAGCGGGATAGACGATCTCGACGATTGTCTCGGCACGTTCCATGCTGCCGGTGACGGCCTTTGCCAGCAAAAGAAGCGCGGCGATCGGCGCGTCGACGAAGCGCGACCAGTGCATAAGGAAGCCGCCTTCCGGCCCCATGCGATATTGATGGAGATCATACCAGCCCTGCCCCGACAGGAAGTCGAGGACCTCGACCATACGCATCAGGCTGTCATTGTCGGCATTCGGGCCGAAAATGCGGGGAAAGCCCTGCACGGCATGCACGAGGACGACCGCGGCGGCGACAAGCAGCGACAGGCCGATGTCCTGCTGCCAATCAGCCCAGCCGCGCCTGCGCAACGCAGCCGCAATATGCCAATCAGACATGTGGTCCTGCCCCATCGCTCACCCGGCCGGCCGAGCTTAGCGGCGCCTTTTCAACAAACGGTAAAGCCACGCCCGGAGGAGCTTCGTTCAACGGGCGCGGCCGGTCTCGGGGAAGACCCACAGGATGGATCCTGCATAGCTTACGGCGCTGGCGCCAAGGACCGTCAACGCCGACATGACGAAAGGTGAGGCGTGGAAGCCGGCCACCGCGATATGGGCAATCAGACCCGAAGCAAGCGCGCAACCTGCCTGGAGCACGAAATAGCGGGGCAACGCATGGCCATGATCATGACCACCGCCAAAGGTCCAGTTTCGCTGCGCCGAATAAGCGGCGACAAATGCGATCGCATATGCGAGCGCGCTCCCGGCAAAGGGCGGCATTCCGCTGGAGACAAAAAGCCAGGACAGGAAAAAGAGCAGGCCGGCCGCGCTCACCCCCACGACCAGGAAACGCAGCGCCGTCAGGCCTCCGAAAAGCCCCCGACGCTGTTTCATTCGACCTTTGCCGGCTGAAGGCTTGTCCTGCCCGGCGCCGCTCCGATCCGGCGGCTGGAAACCGGGATCTCGAGCACGCCGAGCAGGAACGCCGAAAAGAAGAGCTGGAGGCCAATGACGATCAGGCTGAGGCCGAGTATCACGATACGGGGAATCTCCGGTTCGTTCAGCGGCCCGAAGCCGAGTTGCGCCCAACGCGCCAGGGCGTAGCCGAAGAAAAGCCCGCCGCCGCCGAAGATGATCCCGGCGCCGAGCGCCAGACGGTCCGTACTGATATTGCGGATCAGCCAGTCCGACCGGCTGGTTGCCGGCAGGAAGCCGGTGATATGCGCATAATATCGGGAGAGCAGGCCGACCGTCACGAGTTGCACGCCCGAAACCATCATGAAACAGGCCGCCATGAAGGTATTGAGGTCGAGCGAGAGATTATCGACGATGTCCAACGGCCCGAACAGAAGCAAGGACGCGAGCACGAAGCCGACGCCGAACAGCGCCATGCCCGGAATGAAGAACAGCCATTTCGGATTGTGCATCAGCAGGAATTTGAGATGCCGCCAGCCATCCCTCCATGTCCGCAGGTGCGGCGGGCGGCTGCGCCCATCCGGCTTGAGCGTTGTCGGCACCTCCTCGATGCGCAGGCCCTGAAGCGCGCTACGGACAACCATCTCGCTGGCGAATTCCATGCCTGTCGTGTGCAGATCGAGCGAGCGGATGGACACGGCGTTGAACCCGCGCAAACCACAATGGAAATCGCCTGCGTCGATCCTGAACAGGAGCCGCCCGAGCCAACTCAGCACCGGGTTTCCAAGATAACGATGCAGAGCCGGCATGGCATCGCGTTCGATCCCGCCCTTGAAGCGGTTGCCCATGACAAGGTCGGCGCCGGCGCGCAACCGGTCGACGAAAGCTTCCAGCGCGGAGAAATCGTAGCTGTCGTCGGCGTCGCCCATGATGATGTAGCGGCCTCTCGCCCTGGCGATCCCGCCGCGCAGCGCAGCACCATAGCCCTTGTCCGACACCGCGATGACGCGGGCGCCGAGATCGGCGGCAATCTTCTGCGAACCGTCCGTGCTGCCATTGTCGGCGATGAGCACTTCACCCGAAATCCCGTATCCGGCCAGAAAGGCAAGCGCCTTGGTCACGCAAACCGCGATCGTCTCCGCCTCGTTGAGGCAGGGCATCAGGATTGTCAGCTCGATTTCGTCCTGCAGGCTTTCGCGCAAGGGGAAGACGGCGTTCATCTCAGTTCCGGTCCACGCTCCACAGCGGTGCCGGTCCCGCCCGCACCGGCGACGAATTTGACCGAAAAGGCTTAAGATTCTGATGATCCGATCGGGAGAACGGTAACGAATCCGACCTTGGATGCATCCCGCACAAAGCGACGATTGGCAGACAGTCTCGAAATTATGTAGAGCATTCGGCCTGACAAATTGAGGAAAGCCCGATCATGCCACTCAGCGTCGCAATCCAGATGGACCACGTGTCCACCATCCACATCGTCGGCGATACGACCTTCGCGCTGGCGCTGGAAGCTGAGCGCCGCGGCCACCGGCTCTTCCACTACACGCCGGATCGCCTTTCCATGCTGGGCGGCAAGGTCTTTGCGCGGGTGGAGGCGCTTACCGTCGTGGACAGGGCGGAGAAGCACTACGAGCTCGGCGAGCCTGTTCGGACGGACCTCTCGGAGATGGACGTGGTACTGCTCAGGCAGGACCCGCCCTTCGACATGAACTACATCACCACGACGCATATCCTGGAGCGCATCCATCCGGCGACGCTGGTGGTCAACGATCCGGCCTGGGTGAGAAACAGCCCGGAGAAGATATTCGTCACCGAATTCCCCGACCTGATGCCGGAGACGCTGATCACCAAGGACCCGCTCGAGGTGGCGGCCTTCCGCCGCGAGCATGGCGACATCATCATCAAGCCGCTCTACGGCAATGGCGGCGCCGGCGTGTTCCATCTGCTCGAAGCCGACCGCAACCTCGCCTCCCTGCTCGAAATGTTCGGCCAGATGTTCCGCGAGGCCTATATCGTGCAGCGCTACCTGAAGGAGGTGCGCGCCGGCGACAAGCGCATCATCCTCGTCGACGGCGAGCCGGTCGGCGCCATCAACCGCATCCCGGCGGAGCACGATTCGCGCTCCAACATGCATGTCGGCGGGCGCGCCGAGCCGATCGGGATGACGGAGCGCGAGCGCGAAATCTGCGCGCGGATCGGCCCGGCGCTGAAGGAACGCGGCTTTCTTCTCGTCGGCATCGATGTGATCGGCGACTACCTGACGGAGATCAACGTCACCTCGCCGACCGGCATCCGCGAGGTGAAGCGCTTCGGCGGGGCGGATATAGCCGCTCTGTTCTGGAACGCGGTGGAGGAGAAACGCGGCACGCGCTGACGGCGGTCGCGACCGCCTTTGTTCTTTTCCACAACCGGCAACAACCGGATTACAGCTTTTACGATTATTTGTTCCCTGATTGTTCTTGCACCTGATCGCGATCCGTGCTTGTCTGCCCCGTGAAAGGGACACGGAGGGGCAACATGGTTTCGCGGGTGCGCACGGTCGCCTTCCAGGGCATTGAGGCCGTCCCCGTCGACGTGCAGGTGATGGTCGCGCCCGGCAAGGTGGGAATGCAGATCGTCGGCCTGCCGGACAAGGCGGTGGCGGAAAGCCGCGAGCGGGTACAGGCGGCGCTGCATGCGTCCGGCCTGTCGATGCCGGCGAAGAAGGTAACGGTCAACCTGGCGCCGGCCGATCTGCCCAAGGAAGGCAGTCATTACGACCTTCCGATCGCGCTCGGCCTGATGGCGGCGCTCGGCGCCGTGCCGGGCGACGCGCTGGCGGAATATGTCGTGCTGGGCGAGCTTTCTCTGGACGGGACGATCACGCCGGTGGCCGGCGCCCTGCCAGCCGCGATGGGCGCCAACGCCGACGGCAAGGGACTGATCTGTCCGCACGGTTCGGGATCGGAAGCGGCCTGGGCGGGCGAGGAGATCGACATTCTGGCGCCACGCAGCCTGATCGCCATCGCCAACCATTTCCGCGGCACGCAGGTGCTGAAGCGGCCGGAGGCGCGCATCCGGCCCGCGGCAGGGGCGTTACCCGATCTGGCCGACATCAAGGGGCAAGAGAGCGCCAAGCGAGCCCTGGAGGTGGCGGCAGCCGGCGGGCACAATTTGCTGATGGTCGGGCCGCCCGGCGCCGGCAAATCGATGCTGGCCCAGCGCCTGCCGTCGATCCTGCCGCCGCTCTCAGCGCGCGAGCTGCTCGAAATCTCCATGATCGCGTCGATGGCGGGCGAACTGGCCGGCGGCCAGCTTTCCGACCGGCGGCCGTTCCGCTCGCCGCATCATTCCGCCTCCATGGCGGCAATGGTTGGCGGAGGCTTGAGGGTGCGGCCGGGCGAGGTCTCGCTGGCGCATAACGGCGTGCTGTTCCTCGACGAACTGCCGGAATTCACGCCCCAGGTGCTCGATTCGCTGCGCCAGCCGCTTGAATCGGGCGAATGCGTCATCGCCCGGGCCAACCACCGTGTCACCTATCCGGCGCGCATCCAGCTTATTGCCGCAATGAATCCGTGCCGATGCGGGATGGCGGGAGAGCCCGGCTATCGCTGCGCGCGCGGACCGCGCTGCCAGAGCGACTATCAGGCGCGCATCTCAGGTCCACTGCTCGACCGCATCGACCTCAGGGTCGACGTGCCCGCTATCTCCGCGAGCGACCTCATCCGGCCAGCGAAGTCGGAGCCGTCGAGCGCGGTTGCGGAACGTGTCGCACGAGCGCGCACCATTCAGACGGAGCGTTTCGCCGCGCTCGGTCCGGCCGGCGCCATGACCAACGCGCATTGCGCGACGAAGCTGATCGAGGAGATCGCGGCGCCGGACGCGGCGGGCGCAGCGCTGCTCTATGATGCGAGTGAAAAACTCGGCTTCTCCGCGCGCGCCTATCACCGCGTGCTACGTGTCGCGCGCACACTCGCCGATCTCGACGGCGAGGCGAAGGTCGGACGCATCCATCTGGCGGAGGCGATCTCGTACCGCGTACCGGGCGAGAGGCTGGCGCAAGCGGCATAGGCTTTGAAGCGTCGACCGCGCCGGGTTTTCGTGGCTCGGCGGAACCGGATTTCGACCGACCCGGTACGAGACAGGCGGTTCGGGCAGGAAACGGGATGCGCCATGCCGCCGCCTTGTCGTATCAAGGGCGCGGCAACCGGCAATCACGAAAGATTTTGCGCATGACCGTCCTTTATCTTCTCACCGCGCTCGGCCTCGGCGCGATCATTTCCATGCAACCGGCCATCAATGCCCAGATGGCGGTCAGGCTGGGAAGTCCGCTGGCGGCCGCCACCTGCTCGATCGTCATCAGCCTTGCGATGATCGTCGTCGCTTGGACGGCGTTCGGCCGCGTGCCCATAAGCTGGTCAAAGCTTGCCTCGCTGCCGTGGTGGGTTCTTATCGGCGGGGCGGCCGGGGCGCTCTTTGTCCTCGGAGGCATCATGGCTGCGCCGAAGCTGGGCGTGGCCGCCTTCTTCACCTGCATCGTACTGGGGCAGGTCGTCGGCTCGGCGATCCTCGATCAGTTCGGCGCATTCGGCCTAGACGCGCAGCCGATCAGTTGGACCAGGGCGGTGGGAATACTGCTGGTCGTCGCGGGCGCGGCGATGACCCAGGCGCAAAGCTGGCTGGGATCATAGCGTCGGCCGATAACGGGCCGATTTCCGTCGCCACCCAAATTCACCGGAGTGGCGCCACGGAGCTTAACGCGACAGAGGACGATCGCGGAAACACCGACGCCGGCTACTTCACCGCGCTGACCAGCATGCTGTCGCCGGAGCGGATGCTTACCCAATGGCCGGTGTTGTCCTCGGCCTGGCGCTTCAGGTAGCGGTAGGGCGTGCGCGTCCACAGCTTCACCTCCTGGCTCAGATTGTCCAGGATGAAATCGCCCTTGTCGGTGCGCACGGTCAGTACGGCATGCCCCTCGCCATCCGGCTTGCGCACGACGGTGATGAGCAGATCGGCCAGCGAAAAGCCGACGCGGGCAAGGTCGCGGCGCTTTTCCAGGACATAGTCCTCGCAATCGCCGACGCCCCTGTCGGGATAGGCCCAGACCTCGTCCTTGCCATAGACATCGAGGTCGCTCATCGGCTTCACGGCGCTGTTGACGTGATCGTTGACGTCGACGATCGCGTTCCAGGCGGCCTTGGTCAGGTGAGCCGGCCGCAAATCGCGTGGGTGGATGTTGCATTCGCCGGGATTGACCTTGCAGAATTCGTAATGGCCGATAGGCTGTGAGGTCAGCCCGCCCGTCGCCATATAGGCGCTGGCCACCGCGTCGTTCGCGCCCCAGCCCATCGCGAGGATGCCGACCAGAACGGCGCTGCGCAGCACCGCACTTCCTCCGACCTTCCCGGTTTTCATCGGAACCATTCCCGCCGCCACTTTTTATTTCTTAATGAAACGTTAAGTGCGCGGGCTGGCCGGAGTCAATCAAGCTTTTAGGCTAGCTCGATTATTGGTTAGCGGGCGTGGTAAAAATGCAAGCATGGCGCCAGGACGCTACGGCCCGGCGCCGGGTTTTTTGGAGACATGCGTTGGCCAGGCACCTCAACGCGAGGAGGAACTCACCAGCCTCGGTCCGGAAGCCGCACGCTTGCGACCGCTATTGGCATTTATGAAATCGACGATGCGCGGCACGATCTCGGCCCGGAAGCGGGAGCCGTTGAAGACGCCGTAGTGGCCGACCTTCTTCTGCATGTAGTGCTCGCGCATGCTGTCGGGAATATTGGGCGCCAGCCGATGCGCGGCCTTGGTCTGCCCGAGGCCGGAGATGTCGTCGTTCTCGCCCTCGACGGTCAGGAGCGCAACGTTGCGGATCGCCGCCGGATCAACCGGTTCGGCCCGGTGCATCATCTTACCGAGCGGCAAATGGTGCTCGATGAAGACGGTCTCGACCGTCTGCAGGTAGAATTCAGCCGTCAGATCCATCACCGCCAGATATTCGTCGTAGAACTCGCGGTGCTTCTCGGCCGAATCGCCGTCGTCCTTCACCAGATGCATGAAGAAGTCCTTGTGGGCGATGATGTGCCGGTCAAGATTCATGCTCATGAAGCCGGAAAGCTGGAGGAAGCCCGGATAGACCTCGCGCATGAAGCCCGGATGCGGCCACGGCACCTGCATGACTACATTGTCGCGGAACCATTCGATGCCGTGGGCCTCGGCAAGCTGGTTGACCGCAGTCGGGTTGGAGCGCGTGTCGATCGGCCCACCCATCAGAACCATGGAGGCCGGAGCGAAACGGTCGCCGCGCGCCTCCATCAGCGCCGACGCCGCGAAGACCGGCACGGAAGGCTGGCAGACCGCCATCACATGCGTGCCCTCGCCCAGCGCATGCAGCATCTCGATGACGTATTCGATATAATCGTCGAGGTCGAAATGCCCCTTGGCAAGCGGCACCATGCGCGCGTCGGCCCAGTCGGTGATGTAGACATCGGCATGA
Source organism: Mesorhizobium koreense (assembly GCF_031656215.1). Classification (NCBI taxonomy): domain Bacteria; kingdom Pseudomonadati; phylum Pseudomonadota; class Alphaproteobacteria; order Hyphomicrobiales; family Phyllobacteriaceae; genus Mesorhizobium; species Mesorhizobium koreense. Next base: position 106,583 of record NZ_CP134228.1, read on the forward strand.
GGCATCATGGCCTCGACCGTGCCGCGCAGGAGCGTCGCGTAATGGCCGGAAATAGGCGCGACCATCAGAAGCTTCGGCTCGGCCGGACGGCGGGCGCCGTGCTTCTCGAAATGCATAAGGTTGCAGAAGGGCCGCGACCAGACGGTCTTTTCGACGACGGGAACCTCCTTGCCGTCGATTTCCGTCGAGGCGATGCCGAATTCCGGCTTGCCGTAACGGCGCGTCGTGCGCTCGAAAAGCTCGGCAGTGGCGGCTACCGAACGGCCCCACATTGTCTTCGACAGCGGGTTCAGCGGATTGGAATAGAAGAAGCGGACGGCGTCGGCGTATACACGAAACGGCTGCAGGGCCGCGTGATTCATTTCATAGAGCTGATAAAACATTAAAGTCCCGTCTCCGAGGCCGGCCTGAAAGAGCCATGCCGGTCCGGGCTAATGTTGCTGTGCATACAAAACTAGCAGCGTTTCGCTGCAGCGCAATACGTGACGCACCGTGACTTTTGGCGAATATGTGGATGAATTATGGTTAACGGAACCTTATTCCGCTGCGTCAGCGCCGGTTTTCGGTCGTCCGGCGCTGTTTTTTCATGCGCCGCGGCGAATCAGGCGCCTTCGACCAGAACCATCTCGGCATCGGCAACGGTAACGCGGATCGCCTTGGCTGCCTGATACTCGGGCGAGTTGTAGCAATCCCTCGCCGCCTGGATGGTGGGGAACTCGATCACGACGTTGCGCGCACGCGCCTTGCCTTCCATCGCCTCATGCGCCCCGCCGCGCACGAGGAAATTAGCGCCGTATTTCTCGAAAGCGGGTTTCGCGGTCGCAACATAATCCTTGTAGCGCTCCGGGTCGCGGACATCGACGCGCGCGATCCAATATCCCTTGGCCATCTTCACTCCTTCAGGCGTTCTGCATCTCGGCGAGAATAGAAAGCGCGGCCTTTCTCCTGTCAACCGCGCCGAGGATCGGGCGGGCGACGACAAGGTGGCTTGCGCCGGCGCGGATGGCGTCGGCCGGTGTCGTGACGCGCTTCTGGTCGCCATGGGCGGCGCCGGCCGGGCGGATGCCCGGCGTCACCACCGCCATGTCGGCGCCGACGATGCCGCGCACGGCTTTAACCTCCGCCGCCGAGCAGACGATGCCGCCTACGCCCGCCTCGCGCGCCTGCCCGGCGCGGCGCACCACCAGCGCGGCCGGATCGTCGCGATAGCCGGCCTCTTCCATGTCGCGCGCGTCCATGGAGGTCAGCACGCTAACGGCGAGGATCGTCAGGCCCGAGCCTTTCGCTGCCTCCGCCGCGGCGCGCATGACGCGCGGATAGGCGTGCACGGTCAGCATCGACATACCCATGCTCGCGATCGACTCCACCCCTTTGGCGACCGTGTTGTCGATGTCGAGCAGTTTCATGTCGAGGAAGACCTTCGTGCCGCCGCTCGCCAGTTCGCGGGCGAAGTCGAGCCCACCGGCGAAGGCAAGCTGGTAGCCGATCTTGTAGAAGCCGGCCGCTCCATCCAGTTCGCGCACGATTTCCTCCGCCTCGGCGACGGTCGATACGTCGAGCCCCACGATCAGCTTTTCCTTCATGACAGGCACGGCAGCGTTCATGGTTCCACCCTCGTTGACAGCATCAGCGCGCGCTCGATCAGCGTCCGGCACACGGTTTCCATGGATTGGCGGAGGCGCTCGTCGCGGAAGCCGCCCTCCTCGTCGAAGGCCTCGCTGGCGCGCGGGACCGAGCATTGCGGCGTGACGATCTCGGCGCGGCAGGCCATCAGCACCGAGCGCAGATGGTAGAGGCCGCGGGCGCCGCCGAAGCCGCCGTCGGAAGAGGAGCAGAGGCCGAAGGCCTTGCCGGAAAGCGGCGCGAAAGCGCGCCCGTTGTCGCGGCGAATGCGGCTCACCCAATCGAGGCTGTTCTTGAGAAGCGGCGGGATCGAGGAATTATATTCGGGGCTGGCGATCAGCACGCCGTCATGCGCGGCGATCATGCGGCCGAGCCGCATGGCGCTTTCCGGGACGCCTTTCTCGCGCTCCAGATCCTGATCCATGATCGGCAGAGGATAGTCCGCGAGCGAAATACGGGTGATGTCGGCGCCCTGAAGCGCCAGTTCCTTCATTGCCGCGTCGGCCGTCCGGACGGAAAAGGCGCCGGTGCGGATCGAGCCGGCGAAGACCAGTATCTTGGGAACCATCGCTATCCGTCCGCGAACGTCAACGCGGCCGGTATAAGCAATACGCTCAGCGAATCAATTCCTCGCCTTCACGCGACGATGGGGAAAGCCGGGAAACTTCCTGTGCCGCGCCGGAGCCACGCCGCGCCGATAGACCCAAAGCTGGGTCGGCGGGACATTACGGAGGACGAAATCCAGATGCGAAACAACGTAGTTTCCGCGTCCCGGCGGCACCGGCGACAGCGGCCCGTAGGTAAGCTGCACGATCGGCCGGCCCTCCGGAAGCCGGTCCAGAATGCCCTCGATATAGGCAATGCGCCGGGCCACCGGGAAATTCAGAAGCGGTACACCGGAAACCACGGCATCGAACTTCAGGTCGCGGAAGGCGCCCAGCGTCTTGTCGAGATCGAAGGCATCCCCCTGGATAACGTTCACATCGGGGAACTCCATCTTGAGGAAATCGACGAAATCCTCGGAATATTCGACCGTATAGAGGTTTTCCGGGGGAATGCCGCGTTCGAGGATCGCGCGGGTGATGACGCCCGTACCAGGGCCGAGTTCGAGGACGGGAAGGCCGGAAGACGGGTCGATCACAGAGGCCATACGGCGCGCGGTGATCGAACTGGTCGGCATGATGGCGCCGACCGCCTTCGGCTTGTCGAGCCACCCCTTGAAGAACCGCAACTCATCATCGAACTTGCCGGCGATCTGCCGCAGGCCGCTTCCCACCGTCATATGCGCATCCCTTCGCGACTCAACAGCCCCGCGCCGCAATCCATATAATATATGTCGAAATCAGGACGATGCCCCGTTTTTTCTATTCACTGAAAGATTCGAAAAAATCCTTCATGCGGCTGAAGAAACCGCTGGACTGGGGGCTGTTCTCCTTGGAGGAGAGCTGTTCGAACTCCTCGAGCAGCTCGCGCTGGCGCCGGCTCAGGTTCTGCGGCGTCTCGACCGCGACCTGGATATAGAGATCGCCCATCTGCGACTGGCGCAGCACCGGCATGCCCTTGCCCTTCAGGCGGAACTGGCGGTCATGCTCCGTGCCCTCGGGAACCTTGACCCGCGTCTGCGTGCCATCGAGCGTGGCGACCTCGAAGGAACCGCCGAGCGCCGCCGTCGTCATCGAGATGGGGACACGGCAATAAAGGTCCGCGCCGTCACGCTGGAAGAATTCGTGCGGCTTGACCGACAGGAAGATGTAGAGATCGCCGGAGGGACCGCCCCGCACGCCCGCTTCGCCTTCGCCGGCAAGCCGGATACGCGTGCCGTCCTCGATGCCGGCCGGAATGTTGACCGAAAGCGAACGCTCCTCCGTCACGCGGCCGTTGCCGGCGCATTTCGGGCAGGGGTCCTTGATCGTCTGGCCGCGCCCCTGGCATTGCGGGCAGGTGCGTTCGATCGAGAAGAAGCCCTGGGCGGCGCGGACGCGGCCCGAGCCCGAACAGAGCGGACAGGTAGAAGGCTGCGTGCCGGGCTTGGCGCCCGAACCCGAACATTCGGAACATTGCACCGAGGTCGGCACACGAATCTGCGCAGTCTTGCCGGAATAGGCTTCCTCCAGCGATATCTCCATATTGTAGCGCAAATCGGCGCCGCGCTCGCGGCCGCCCGAGGAGCGGCGCTGGCGCCCGCCCATCATCTCGCCGAAGATGTCCTCGAAGATATCGGCAAAGCCGCCTGCCGCGAAGCCGTTCGCCGCGCCGCGACCCATGCCGCCATTCTCGAACGCGGCATGGCCGAAACGGTCATATGCGGCGCGCTTCTGCGGGTCCTTCAGGACCTCGTAGGCCTGGTTGATTTCCTTGAACTTGTGCTCGCAGGCCTCGTCGCCCGGATTGCGGTCCGGGTGGAACTGCATGGCGAGCTTGCGAAAGGCCGCTTTCAGTTCCTTCTCGCCGCATCCTTTGGAAACGCCGAGTGTTTCGTAAAAGTCAGCCTGCATTTGGTATTGCCCGCTTCCTCATCGCTGCCGGCGCCTGTTTCGGTTCTCGCTCCGGCGTTTAGCCCCGATTTAGTAAGCCGGGAGTCGAAATGCCATAATTGCAGACATTTGCGGAGTTATTTTTGGTGGTTGCCGGTGGATTTCCCCTGGTCGACGCATGATGTCCACGATCCTGTGGCCGAAACAATGGGAAATCAGGCTACGCACTCCCGCCATGTGAAAAGAGCCCGGCGCGGGCCGGGCTCTCGATTTACGTTCCTTCGGGCGATCAGGCCGACTTCTTGTTCTCGTCGTCGTTGATCTCTTCGAAGTCGGCGTCGACCACGTCGTCGCCGGAAGCCTTGGCATCCGCCTCGGCGTCGGCGTTCGCCGCTTCGGCCTGCTGGGCTTCGTACATGGCCTGGCCGAGTTTCATCGACACTTCGGCCAGCGTCTGCGTCTTGGCCGTGATGTCGTCGACGTCTTCGCCTTCGGCGGCGGACTTCAGGCCGGCGATGGCGTCCTCGATGGCCTTGCGGTCATCGGCGGAAACCTTGTCGCCATAATCCTTGAGCGACTTCTCCGACGAATGGGCGAGCGCTTCGGCCTGGTTCCTGGCCTCGACCAGCGCGCGCCGCTTCTTGTCGGCGTCGGCATTGGCCTCGGCGTCCTTGACCATCTTCTCGATGTCGACGTCGCTCAGGCCCCCGGATGCCTGGATGCGGATCTGGTGTTCCTTGCCGGTGCCCTTGTCCTTGGCCGAGACGTTGACGATGCCGTTGGCGTCGATGTCGAAAGTGACCTCGATCTGCGGCACGCCGCGCGGGGCCGGCGGGATGCCGACCAGATCGAACTGGCCGAGCAGCTTGTTGTCGGCCGCCATTTCGCGCTCGCCCTGGAAGACGCGGATCGTCACGGCCGACTGCGAATCCTCGGCGGTGGAGAAGGTCTGCGACTTCTTGGTCGGGATCGTCGTATTACGCTCGATGAGGCGCGTGAACACACCACCCAGCGTCTCGATGCCGAGCGACAGCGGCGTCACGTCGAGAAGCAGAACATCCTTGACGTCGCCCTGCAGCACGCCGGCCTGGATCGCCGCGCCGAGCGCCACGACCTCGTCCGGATTGACGCCCTTGTGCGGCTCCTTGCCGAAGAAGTTCTTCACCACTTCCTGGACCTTCGGCATGCGGGTCTGACCGCCGACGAGCACGACCTCGTCGATCTCGCCAGCCTTGACGCCGGCATCCTTGAGCGCGGCCTTGCACGGCTCGATCGTACGCTGGACGAGATCGTCCACCAACTGCTCGAACTTGGCGCGGGTGAGCTTCATCGTCAGGTGCTTCGGACCCGACTGGTCGGCAGTGATGAAGGGCAGGTTGATTTCGGTCTGGGCCGCGGACGACAGCTCGATCTTGGCCTTCTCGGCGGCTTCCTTCAGCCGCTGGAGCGCCAGCTTGTCGTTCTTCAGATCGATGCCCTGTTCCTTCTTGAACTCGTCGGCCAGGTAGCCGACCAGACGCATGTCGAAATCCTCGCCGCCGAGGAAGGTGTCGCCATTGGTCGACTTCACCTCGAACACGCCGTCGCCGATCTCGAGGATCGAGATATCGAAGGTGCCGCCGCCAAGGTCGTAGACGGCGATGGTGCCGGCCTTCTTCTTGTCGAGGCCATAGGCGAGCGCGGCCGCGGTCGGCTCGTTGATGATGCGCAACACCTCGAGGCCCGCGATCTTGCCGGCATCCTTGGTCGCCTGGCGCTGGGCGTCGTTGAAATAGGCGGGAACGGTGATGACGGCCTTCTCGACCTTCTCGCCGAGATAGCTCTCAGCCGTCTCCTTCATCTTCTGGAGGATGAAGGCCGAAATCTGCGAGGGGGAATATTTCTTGCCGGACGCCTCGACCCAGGCGTCGCCATTGTCGGCCTTGACGATATGATAGGGGACAAGCTTCTTGTCCTTGTCGGTCACCGGATCGTCAAAACGACGGCCGATCAAACGCTTCACAGCGAAAACGGTGCCCTCGGGGTTGGTGACGGCCTGGCGCTTGGCCGGCTGGCCGACGAGGCGTTCGTCCGAATCCGTGAACGCGACGATCGACGGCGTCGTGCGCGCGCCCTCCGCGTTCTCGATAACTTTGGCGTCCTTGCCGTCCATGACGGCGACGCAGGAATTGGTCGTTCCGAGGTCGATGCCGATTACTTTTGCCATTTGATTTCTCTCCGCTAAGCAGGCCGCCGGTGGACCCGTTAAAGGCGTTCCGATGACGGCCCCTGTTCACAAGAAATTCCGTCCGCCATGGGCATGCACCCATAGCGGCCGGTGTCGCGGCGTATATAAGAACCGGCACAAAAGCGTGCAAGCGGCTTCACCCGATGAATTGCAGCGGGAAGCCCGGCAAACGGCCACATTCCCCTTTGCAGCCGGCGCGCATATGACAGCGGCAGATTCGGAAACGAGGCGATTCAGCGATGGGCAGGTTCTTCATCTTCGCTGGCGGACTTGCAGGTGCGGCCGGTGTAGCGCTTTCGGCGGCGGCCGCGCATGGGGGCGGGCACGACATCGGCATCGCCGCGTCTTTCCTCCTCATGCATGCGCCCGCCCTCCTCGCGATCGGTTTCTTCGGTCGCGGGCGCGTCTTGACGGCGGGCGGCGCGATCCTGCTCGCCGGGCTGCTGGTCTTCTGCGGCGATCTGGCGATGCGCGATTTTTCCGGCTACCGGCTTTTCTCGATGGCCGCGCCCACCGGCGGTACGATGATGATCCTCGGCTGGCTCGTCATCGCAGCTTCGGCTTTCACGAAGCGCCAAGGCCGGGGAGGTTAGCGCTCAACCATCCCCACGCCCGTATTGCTGCCGCTCGAAGATCAGGATCATGAACAGCGACAGGATGAAGGGCACGATCAGGTAAAGCAGGCGAAAGACGATCAGCGCCGCCAGCACGTCGGCCTCGCTCATGTCTGTGAGCCCGTTGATGAAGGCGAGTTCCAAGACGCCGAGGCCGCCCGGCGCGTGGCTGATAAGCGCGATCGAGAACGAGATCATGAAGATGCCGAGCACGACTAGATAGCCGGGGTTCCCTTCAGCAGGCAGCGCGAAGTAGACGATGGCCGCCGCGGCGGCGAGTTCCACCGGGCCGATCAGCAACTGGCGCGCCACGATCGGCAGGCGCGGATATTGCAGTTCGAAGCGGCCGAGCCTGAGCGGCCTCAGATGCAGCCAACTCCCCACGACATAGAGCGCGACCAAAGCCAGCAGCACGATACCAGTGGTCGCCGAAGCTTCTATAGGAAGCACGTCGACGAAGCGCTCCAGTATCTCCGGCTTGAGGAGGAGCACGAGCCCGGTCAAAAGCAGCGTGCCCAGCGCGAAGGTGAAAGAGCAGAACGCGACGAGGACGCCGACCTCGGCCGCCGTCAGCCCTCTCGACGAATAGGCGCGATAGCGGACGACCGCGCCCGAAAAGACCGAGGCACCAATATTATGCGCCAGCGCATAGGCGGTGAACGAGGTCAGGGCTACGAAGAGCGGGCTGACCTTGCGTCCGAGATGCATCAGCGCGATGCGGTCGTAGCCGGCCAACGCCGCGTAGGCGCCAAGCGTCGCGGCACAGGCCAGCGCCCAGCTACGCGCGCTGATTGCTGCGAAGCTGTCGCCCAGATCCTCGAACGAGATCCCGCGCAATTCGTGGTAAAGCAGCCAGACCGACAGCGCCACCGCGCCGAGCCCGACCACCGGCCAGATTTTCCTGCTCAGCGATCCTCTTCCTTGTTCAGAATCGCTTTTGCATAAGAGGTCGGGTTGGGCAAACCGATATTATCGCTACGGCGTCGTCGGGATGATTGGCCGCACTACCCGACAGGAACCCATCCGTCCGTCTCGGCAGCGCTGTAGATGGCATCGATGACCTTCTGGTTCCTGACCGAATCCTCCAGCGTGAAGACCGGTACGTCCTCACCTTGCGCGGCGCGGGCGAAGCTCTCTGCCTCCAGCCGGTACTGGCGCGTATCGGGAAAGCGGAAGACAGCCGCCTCCGTGTGGTCCCTGTTGTGCAGTTCGATGCGGTGGTGATCGTAGAGCCCCGCGTTGAAGGGCGCGGACACCTCGATGAAGCCCTTGTCGCCATGGAAGACCATGACCTGCCGCGCCGCCATCTGGGTCGCGCAATAGAAGGTCAGGTCGAAACCTTCGAACTCGGCCTTGACGCTCGCATAGATGTCGGTGCCGAATTTCGGATCGCGCTCGATCGTCGCCTGCAGCCTGACCGGTTCCCTGCCGGTCGCAAAGCGCGTCGCCACCGTCGGATAGACACCGATATCGGGTAGGCCGCCGCCGCCAAGCTCGGGCTTGTTGCGCATGTTCGAGGCGTCGACATTGTAATAGGAGAAGGCGCCCTGCACATGGCGCAGTCGGCCGACAGCCCCGTCCGCGATCAGTTCCCGCACCTTCAGCCATTGCGGGTGGTAGGTGACCATCAAGGCCTCTGAGACGAGTACCCTGTTCCGGTCGCGCGCGGCAATGACCGGGGCGATGTCCTCCGCCTTCAGCGCCAGCGGCTTCTCTACCAGCACGTGCTTGCCGGCATCGGTGGCCTTTATCGCCCACTCCACATGCTCCGAAGTCGGCAGCGGGATATAGACCCCGTCAATGACATCGGAAGCCAGCATCTCCTCATAGGATCCGAAGGCGTGCGGTGCGCCGAAGCGGTGGGCAAGCGCCCGCGCCTTGGCAAGATCGCGGCTGGCGATCGCCGTCACGACGCCATTCCCCGCGTCCTGCAAAGCTGGAATCACATGGTCGCGGCCGATCCTCGCCGTCGAAAGAACACCCCAACGAAACATGATCCCGTCTCCTTATGCGCCAAAGGCGCTGCTATAAAACAGCGGCAGGGCGATGGGAACATGAGATAAAAGAGCCGACACCGGCAAACGGCCGGCTATTTCCGGCGCGCTTTCAGCATCATGTCGAATTGCACGACATTGGAATAGATCGGCGTGCCAGCATCCATACCATAAGGCGAGCGCAGCACCTTCCCAGTGACATGGAAGCTGATCGACCCTCTGCTCAGGCCTTCGAGTTCCGCCAGGAAAGTTGCCGGCCTGCTGCGGCCGCGCGCCGTCAGTGTACCGGTGATAATAGCGGAGCTTTCTCCTGTCCGGCGGACATTGGACGAGCGGAAGCTGATCGCGTGCTCGTTTGCCACGTCGAACACCGCGTTCGATTTAAGGAACGTGTCGACACGGTCCTGCCCGGTCTCGACGCTTGCGGGGATGATGGTGATGCGAACAGAGGAGCGCCCGATATCGCCGTCAATGACGATCAAACCGCTATATTGCGCGAACTTTCCGCTGATGCCCTTCCCGGCAACGCTGTCGACGGCGAAGGCGAGGCTGGAGCCGACGGGTGTGATCGCATAACGGCCGGCAGCGTCTTTCAGATCGACCGCCGCCGCCCATGACGGGGCAGACAGGCTGGCCAGCAGGACCGCCGCCAGCGTCACGTTCCTGAAAATCATGGTTCCCGGCTTCCGTTGCCGCCCGGACGAAATAATGGACCCAAGCGCCATCACGATCCAAGCGGCCCGCAATCACATCCCCGTCATTGGCACATCCCCGTCATTGCGCCTTCGATGACGCGTCCGGCTTCAGCATGCGCAACAGAACGCCGTCGCGAAGCAGGAAATGGTGGCGCAGCGCCGCCGCCACATGCAGCACCACGAGCACCAGCAGCAGCCAGCCGAGAGCCTGATGCACCGATGTCCACAGCGCTTCGGCCGCATCCGACTTCGCCATAGGCATATCCGGGATGACAAAGAGGTAGAAAGCGAAGGTTGGAATATCGAGCACCGTTGTCGAGGCGATCGCCCAGCCTGTGAACGGCATGACGAACATCAGCGCGTAGAGTGCGCGATGGGTCCAGTTGGCGGCCTGTCGCTCCAGGCCGCCCATTTCAACAGGCAGGGCCGGGCGCGGATTGACCAGACGCCAGGCGAGCCGCAGGACGGCCAGCCCCAGAATGAAAAAACCGAAGGATTTGTGCCACTGGATGAGGTCGAAGGAGAGCCGCTGGTCGGCGATGTTCTTCATCACCTTGCCCAGAGTCCACTGGCCGACGATGAGGATCGCGATCGTCCAGTGCAGGACGATCGCGATCCATCCATAGCTTCGTTCGGTATTCAGCAGCATGCGGCTATTCAACCGGCGAGTACCAAAAAAAATGAAATTCTTCCGGCATGCAAAAGCAGTCAAGCCGTCAGATCATCGCCAGCGGCTCCTTGCGCCTTGGTGGCGGAAAAGCGCGGTCGAGTTCGGCAAGGTCGGCCTCGTCCAGTTCGATGTCCAGCGCCGCCCTGTTCTCACGCACGTGATCGGGCTCGACCGCCTTCGGAATGGCGATGACGCCTTTCTGCCGCAGGACCCAGGCGAGCGCGATCTGCGTCGTGGTTACGCCATGTCTCTCGGCGACGGCTTGCAGGCTGCGCTCCCTGCCCAGGCTCCCCTGGTTTATCGGCGAATAAGCCATGAGCGGAATGCCGCGCTCGTTCGACCACGGGACCAGATCGTATTCGATGCCGCGGCTGGAGAGGTTGTAGAGGATCTGATTGGTCTGTACCGCGGCGCCACCGCCCACGCGGAGCAATTCCTCCATGTCGTTTGTATCGAAATTGCTGACGCCCCAATGGCGGATCTTGCCGGCGCGCTTCAGTTCCTCGAACGCCGCGACGGTCTCCGCGAGCGGGATGCCGCCACGCCAATGGAGCAGATAGAGATCCATGCGGTCGGTGCCGAGGCGGCGGAGGCTCGCTTCGCAGGAGCGGATCATGCCGGCGCGCGAGGCATTGGAAGGCAGGACCTTGCTGACGAGGAATACCTCTTTGCGGCGGCCTGCGATCGCCGCGCGCGTCACCTCCTCCGCGCCGCCCGAGGCATACATCTCGGCCGTGTCGATCAGGGTCATCCCGAGATCGATACCGAGCTTCAATGCGGCGACTTCGTCCGCTCGCCGACGCTGGTTCTCGCCCATATGCCAGGTGCCCTGGCCAAGCGCCGGCACCTGTTCGCCGGAGGGCAGGTCGACCATGCGCATGTCGGCCATCCCGGTCATCCGCGCAGAACGCCGCCGGTCTGCTTCTTCACATTTTCGACAATGCGACCGGCGAGCGCCTCGAAATCCTCGTCGGTGAGCGTCCGTTCGACCGGCTGGATGGCGACCTCGATGGCGATCGACTTCTTCCCTTCGCCGATCGAGGCGCCCTCGAACACGTCGAAGACCGAAATGCCTGTGACCAGCTTGCGGTCAGCGGCGGCGGCCGCACGCACGAGGGTGCCGGCATCCACCGCGCGGTCCACCACGAAGGCGAAGTCGCGCTTCACGGCCTGGAAGGCGGAAAGGTCGAGGCGCGGCTTGGTGCGGGTCGCCTTCTGCTTCGGCTCCGGCACGGCATCGATGAAGACTTCGAAGCCGCAGACCGGACCGTCGACGTCGAGCACCTCCAGCGCCTTCGGGTGGAACTCGCCGAAGGTGCCGAGCACGTTCTTCGGTCCGAGCTTGATCGTGCCGGAGCGGCCGGGATGATACCATTCCGGCCCGCCCGCCTCGACCTGCAGCTTGTCGACCGGCGCACCGGCGGCTTCGAGCGCGGCAAGTGCGTCGGCCTTGGCATCGAAGACGCCAACCGGGCCGGCATTGCCGGACCAGTTGCGGCCCGAGCCCTCGAGCTTGGCCGTGCCGCGCCTCAGACCGGCCGCCGCGCGCCGCTGCTTATCGGGCGTATCGCCCTCGTAGCTGCCGGAGACCTCGAACAGGGCGACATCGGCAAAACCGCGATCGGCGTTGCGCTGCGCGGCGGCGAGCAGCCCCGGCAGCAACGAGGGACGCATGTCGGACATGTCGGCGGCGATCGGGTTGGCGAGCTTGAGTTCAGGCTTGCCACCGCCGAAGAGCGCCGCGTGCTTCGCGGGAATGAAGGACCATGTGACGGCCTCCATCATGCCGCGTACGGCGAGCGCCCGGCGCGCCTCGCGGGTGCGCACCTGGAGCGTGGTCAGGATACGGCCGTTGACTGCATCATGGCTCACCATCGGCGTGAACGGGATCCTGTTCACGCCATGGATGCGCATGACCTCCTCGACGAGATCGGCCTTGCCATCGACATCGGGCCGCCAGGAGGGCACGTCGATATCGACGACATTGCCCTTGCCGCGCGCCTTGAAGCCCAGCCGGTCGAGGATCGACAGGCTCTCTTCTGCCGATACGTCGAGGCCGGTCAGCCGCTTCACCTCCGCGACGGGGAAGCTCACGACCTTCGTCGGCGGCCCGGCATAGCCGACCACTTCCCTATCGCTCGGGCTCCCGCCGCAAAGCTCCATTACCATGCGGGTCGCAAGCTCGATGCCGGGCACCATGAATTCCGGATCGACACCGCGCTCGAAGCGGTAGCGCGCATCGGTGATGATGCCGAGATCGCGGCCCGTGCGGGCGGTCGCCATGGGATCCCAGAGCGCGGATTCGATCAGCACGTCTTTCGTATTCTCGTCGCAGCCTGAATGCTCGCCGCCCATGACGCCGGCGATGGATTCGACGCTGCTGTCGTCGGCGATAGCGCACATCTGCGGCGTCAACTCGTATTCGCGGCCGTCGAGCGCCAGCACTTTCTCGCCTTGGCGCGCGCGGCGAACGACGAGATTCCCCTTGACCTTGGCCGCGTCGAAGACATGCAGCGGCCTGCCGCGATCGAAGGTTACGTAGTTGGTGATGTCGACCAGCGCGTTGATCGGACGCAGGCCGATCGCGATCAGGCGCTGCTGCATCCATTTCGGCGAGGGGCCGTTCTTGACGCCGCGAACCAGCCTGAGCGCGAAGCCGGGGCACAGGTCCGGCGCCTCTATCGTGACCCTGACCGGACACGCGCCGCTGCCCGGCACCGGTTCGATCGCGCCGCCCTTCAGTCGGCCGAGCCCTGCGGCGGCGAGGTCGCGGGCGATGCCGTGGATGCTGGTGCAGTCCGGCCGGTTCGGCGTCAGATTGATCTCGATGGCGGGATCGTCGAGATGGGCGTATCCGGCGAAGCTTGTGCCGACCGGCGCATCGGCCGGCAGGTCGATGATGCCGGTATGCTCGTCGGAAAGCTGAAGCTCGCGCTCGGAGCACATCATGCCACGGCTCTCGACGCCCCTGATCTTGCCGACCGAGAGCGTGGTGTCGATACCCGGCACATAGGTGCCCGGCGCCGCGAAGGCGCCGACCAGGCCCGCACGCGCGTTGGGCGCGCCGCACACGACCTGGATGGGATCGCCCGCACCAATGTCCACGGTCAGCACGCGCAGGCGGTCGGCGTCGGGATGCTGCACGGCAGTCAGCACTTTCGCGATGACGAAGGGCTTCAGCGCGGCCTTGTCGTCGACATGCTCGACCTCGAGCCCGATCATGGTCAGCCGCTCGGTGATCTCTTCGAGCGTCGCATCGGTGTCGAGATGGTCCTTCAACCAGGAGAGCGTGAATTTCATTTTACCGTTCCGTTATCAGGGCGCGGCACGCTGGATTTCAGGTGCCGTGGGAGGCCGTCCGGCATGTGGACGAAAGGAAGCTGCTCGTGCACATAGGCATGAAGGGTCGGCTTGAAGTAGGCCGGCTGCTCCATCGCGCCGAGCATGAAATAAATTTCTCCCGGCAGGCGGGCATCGACATAGTAGAGCGGTGAGCCGCAAATGCCGCAGAAGCCCCGCGTCACCGGCCCGTTCTGGAAGGTCTTCGGCCCCTTGCCGGAAAACTCCACCTCGTTCTCGTGGAAGCCGACAAAGGCGGAAACCGGCGCGCCGGTCGCCTTGCGGCAGTCGGCGCAATGGCAATAGCTGACATGATGCGGCTCGGCGGACGCCTCGAAGCGCACCGCGCCGCAGCGGCAGGAGCCTTTGTGGAGTTCGGCCTCCATCATTCTAGCTGCTCAGCCCTCCGAAGAGCGTCGGAATGTCGAGCGGGCGGAAACCGTAATGCGAGAGCCAGCGCACGTCGGCGTCGAAGAAGGCGCGCAGATCCGGCATGCCGTATTTCAGCATGGCGATGCGGTCGATGCCCATGCCCCAGGCGAAGCCCTGATATTCGTCCGGGTCGAGCCCGCCGAAGCGCAGCACATTCGAATGCACCATGCCGCAGCCGAGGATCTCCATCCAGTCGTTGCCCTCGCCGAAGCGCACCTCGCCCGGCCGCGAGCGATCGCACTGGATATCGACCTCCAGGCTTGGCTCGGTGAAGGGGAAATAGCTCGGGCGGAAGCGCATGCCGACCGACGGCACCTCGAAGAAGGCCTTGCAGAACTCCTCCAGCACCCACTTCATGTTGGCCACCGTCGCCGTCTTGTCGACCACCAGCCCTTCGAGCTGATGGAACATCGGCGAATGGGTTGCGTCGGAATCCTGCCGGTATGTCTTGCCGGGGATGACGATGCGGATCGGCGGCTTCTGGGCCTCCATAGTATGGATCTGAACGGGAGAAGTGTGCGTCCTCAGAAGTTTGCGTTCGCCCTTCTCGTCCGGATTGAAGAAGAAGGTGTCGTGCATCTCGCGCGCCGGATGGCCTTCCGGAAAATTCAGCGCGGTGAAATTGTAATAGTCCGTCTCGATGTCCGGCCCCTCGGCGATCGAGAAGCCGAGATCGCCGAAGATGGCGGCGATCTCGTCGATAACCTGGCTGATCGGATGGATGCGTCCGCGTTCGGCCGGCGATTGCCGCACGGGCAGGGTCACATCGACCTTCTCCGCGGCAAGCCGTGCGGTGACGGCGGCGTCACGCAATTCGGCGCGGCGGGCAGCCAGTGCATCTGTCACGCGGGTTTTCAGCCCGTTGATCGCCGGACCCTGGACCTGCCGCTCCTCGGCGCTCATGGAGCCGAGCGTCTTCAGAAGTTCGGAAACCGACCCCTTCTTGCCAAGGGCCGAGACACGCACGGCCTCGATGGCCGCTTCATCGCCGGCGGCGGCGATCTCGGCAACCAATGCGCTTTCCAGAGCTTCAAGATTTCCAGCGGCGGCGTTCACGGCGAACTCTCTTCGGTTGGGCGCCATCAATGGCGGCGCCATTTGGTCCTGTCGGCGGCAAAGAAAAACCCGCGCCAGCCCTGCCAGCGCGGGTTTCCCAAATCACAAATTCAAAAGCTTGGGAAGCGCGGTGGCCTTAGGCTACAGCGCTTTCAAAAGCGTTCGGCGTGGTATCTTTCAGATATTCAAGCGACGCCTTCGACTTCGCGACCAGCGCGGCGAAAGCCTGCGGCTCGTGGATCGCCATGTCGGAAAGCACCTTGCGGTCGATCTCGATGCCGGCCTTGTTCAGCCCGTCGATGAAGCGGCCATAGGTCAGGCCGTGCTCACGCACCGCCGCGTTGATGCGCTGGATCCACAGCGCGCGGAAATTGCGCTTGCGGACCTTGCGGTCGCGATAGGCGTATTGCAGCGACTTCTCCACCGCCTGTTTGGCGATGCGGATGGTATTCTTGCGGCGGCCGTAAAAGCCCTTGGCGGCCTTCAGAACCTTCTTGTGCCTGGCGTGGGCGGTTACGCCCCTTTTGACGCGTGCCATGTCATGATCTCCTTAAAAACGCTCGGTTCTTCGGCTTGGCTCAGAGGCCGCCACCGTTGGGAAGAAAATTCTTGATGACCTTCTTGGCATCAGGTTCGGCAAGAACCATGGTGCCGCGAGCATCGCGAATGAACTTGTTCGAGCGCTTGATCATGCCGTGGCGCTTGCCGGCGGCAGCCGACAGCACCTTGCCGGTGCCGGTGATCTTGAACCGCTTCTTGGCGGCCGATTTGGTCTTCATCTTGGGCATTTTGCTTTCCTTCTTAGATGCGCACGATGGCGCTTATTCGCTTCGGCCCAATCACGATCCGAGAGGAGCATGGCCCGAAAAGCATTACGAACCGCCACGGCATGCCCTGCCGGACGGTTCCAGAACGGCGGCCTTATAGCCGCGCGAAAGAAAAAGCGCAACAGGCCGGGACCTCGTCGACGCAGCGCGAGCGGCATTGTCCCGCCAGCGATTGAAACGTTAGGGTCGGCACTCCTAAATTCGGTCGAAATTGCCGCAAGATTCTGCTCCACACCCGTAACGATGAGCGAAGACAGCCGGGATCCGCATTGGACGCGCAGGTGGGCATTGCCTGCTTCGCTTGCTGTGCATTCGCTCGCCATTGCGCTCCTGATATTCGGGCTGCCGATATCGCTCCCGCACCCGCAGGAAGACCAGGCGATATCCGTCGATCTCGTGCCGCCGCCCAAGCCGGAGACACCCAAGAAGGCCCCGCCTGCGCCGCCGGCGGAGAAGCAACCGCCCCAAAAGCCGGACAAGACGACGGCCGAAACGCCGCCTCCAGCGGAAAATGGCGCCGCCCGACCGAGACCCATACCCACGCTCCGGCCCGTCTTCCAATTCGGCGAGAAGGACGCCGGTCCGCGCAAGTCCACGGACGGCGACAGCCCGGAGGATCCGGCGAAAGCATCCGCCGCGCGTGACGATCCCGGCAAGAAAACCCCTTCGGCAGCGCAGATCCTGACTGCGACGAGCGCCGGGAATGCGGATATGCAGCCCGCCGCGCCCGAGAAAGCTTCCAAGGCCCGCAAGACGCTGGACAGGGTGAAGCTTCAGGAGGCGAAGAAGCTGTTTTCCCGAGCGGCCACGGACGACCCGAGAGCGACGACGGCGATGCACAACATGCCACGCGACGAGCGGGGCGGCTGGCTATGCGTTACGGAGTTGCGCGACCAATTGCTCAACGCCTCGCCTCCCTATTTTCCGGATTTGCTGCCTGCCTACCGGCTGACGAGCGGAACGGTCATGGATATCCAAAGGGCGGCCTTCCGCATCCACGGCGAGTGGTACGACCTGAGCTACCGCTGCGTGCTCGACAAGGAAGCGACCAAGGTCCAGTCCTTTGCTTTCCATGTGGGCGGGCCGATCCCGCCGAGCGAATGGGCGCGCCGAGGGCTGCCGACGCAATAGTGCCGCGCTTCTTCCAATCCCGGACCGGTTCGGTCACCGCCTGGGTCGACTGCTCTGCTACGGCAAACGCAACAGGACCGGCAGTATGCCGTGAATCTGCAAATGCTCGACGAACTCGAAGACCGGCATGGCGGTGAAGAATACGAGACTGTCGAAGAAGGTCGTGTAGAGCCGCTTCGGGGTCACGACGATGGTGGCGGAATCCCGGTAGAGGGAGAATTTCGGCAGTATGCGCGGTACACGGGCGCAATAGCTGTCGAAGGCGGCGCCGAATTTCTCGTGCAGGAAAGTCTCCTCGCGCCGCGCAACGATGATGAAGGCGAGCGCCGTCACGATGCCGAAGATCAGCGCCACGACGACGCTGCCGGTCTGCGCGCCGGCACCGGCGGCTCCGATCGCCGAGAAGACGTAAAGCGGGTTGCGGACGATGGAATAGGGACCGTCGGAGACGATCTCGGCCGATTTCCGTCCGCCGATATAAAGCGTGCACCATAGCCTGCCGACGATGGCGACCCCGATCAGGCTGACGCCGAAGGCTTCGACGAATTCATGGAATTCGCCGCGCTCCGGATAGGAACCGACAAAGAGCAGGGCGCCAAAGGCGACAAGCAACAGAAGGAACAGCACCACGCGGCGTGCGTACTGATAGCCGGAAAGGGATTTGGCGGAAGCGGTCGACATGAAAGCGCCCTGCCCTTCGTGTTGCGCCCGTGGGAGGGACACCGGAAAAGAAGCGGATTTGAGGCGGCCCACCTATCCCCATCCGGCAAGCCGCCTTGGCCTGCCCGCCGCGCCGTCAGCGCGGCGACAGCACCATCATCATCTGGCGGCCTTCCAGCTTCGGCTCGGCCTCGACCTTGGCGATCGGCTCGACCTCCTCGCGGACGCGGTTGAGCAGCTGCATGCCGAGTTCCAGATGCGCCATCTCGCGGCCGCGGAAACGCAAGGTCAGCTTCACCTTGTCGCCCTCGTCGAAGAAGCGGCGCACCGCCCTCATCTTCACCTCGTAATCGTGGGTGTCGATGTTGGGACGCATCTTGATCTCCTTGATCTCGATGGTCTTCTGGCGCTTGCGCGCCTCGGCGGCTTTCTTCTGGCTCTGATATTTGAGCTTGCCGAGATCGGTGATCTTGGCAACGGGCGGCTCGGAATTGGGTGCTATCTCGACGAGATCGAGACCGGCCTCTTCGGCCATGCGGATAGCGTCATCGATGGACGTAGGCCCCAGATTGTTTCCTTCGACGTCGATGAGCTGGACTCTCGGGACCTTGATATCCCTGTTCGAACGCGGGCCTTCCTTGACGGGGGCTGTCGATTTGAATGGTCGGCGAATGGTCGTGTTCTCCTTGAACTGTTTTCACGCGAATTGTGGCCGCGCGGCATACTTCGCCTATGTCGTTACCGTGCGGAATCTGTCAATAGCACAGCCGAATGAAAGAATCACGCCGCCGCCAAACAGGGATTGGCCAGGGAAACCGGGAAGCATCATGGCCGCCGCGCAACCGTCGCTGATCGAAGTCTCCGATGCATCGATCGCGGTGCGCCATCGCGACGGAAAGGCGCCGGGCCTCGTCTGGCTCGGCGGCTACCGGTCCGACATGGTCGGCACCAAGGCCGAAACGCTCGACGCGTGGGCTGCGTCTTCCGGCCATGAATTCACCCGCCACGATTATTCCGGTCACGGCGAAAGCGGCGGCCGCTTCGAGGACGGCACGATCTCGCGCTGGCTTGGCGAAAGCCTCGCCGTCTTTCGTGCCTTCACGCATGGAAGGCAGATCCTGGTCGGCTCCTCGATGGGCGGTTGGATCGCGCTTAGGATGATCCAGGAACTCAGAAAGACGGGCGAAGGCGACCGTGTCGCCGGCCTCGTGCTGATCGCGCCGGCGCCGGATTTCACGATCGAACTGATCGAGCCGCAACTGACGGACGAACTGCGCAAGGACCTCGAAACGAAAGGTTTCGTCGAGGAACATTCGGAATACTCACCCGAACCGAACATCTATACGCGCGCGCTGATCGAGGACGGGCGGACGAACCGCGTGCTCGAAGGCATCATCGACACGCATTGCCCGATCCATGTGCTGCAGGGCATGGCGGACCCGGACGTGCCCTATGCCCACGCGCTCAAACTGCTCGACCACCTGCCGGCCGACGACGTGACGCTGTCGCTGGTGCGCGACGGCGACCACCGCCTGTCGCGGCCGCAGGACCTCGACATGCTGGTGCGCACCGTGGAAGGCATGGTGGGGCAGGTCGGATAAGGCCTTTTGCTCGACGCCGCCCCTCAAAAATCGAGCGGCGCGTTGTCCACGACTTCCTTGATGACGAAGAAGGTGCGCGTCTGGCGAATGCCCGGAAGCGCGATCAACTGTTCGCCGTGCAGGCGGTTGAACTCCGACATGTCGCGCAGCCTGATCTTGAGGAAATAGTCGAAATCGCCGGCCACGAGATGGCAGTCGAGCACGAAGGAGAGCTTTCGCGCCGCCTGTTCGAATGCCGAGAAGCTTTCCGGCGTCGAGCGGTCGAGCACGACGCCCACCATGACAAGTGCGCCACGATCGACACGGCCGGGCTCGATTTCGGCGCGCACCGAACGGATGAACCCTTCCTCGAAAAGCCGCTGCGTGCGCCGGTGGCAGGTCGCCGCGCTGATACCTGCCTTCTTGGCCAGATCCGCATTGGTGAGGCGACCGTCTTGCTGCAGAAGCCGCATCAGCTTCATGTCGATGCGATCAAGATCCCAGCTCCCGGAAGAAACTTCCATCTTAGGAGGGTTTTGTATCGGTTTCATTCGGTTTCCAAGCCTGTGTCAAATGATCTGGAAAATAATGGCGCCATCTATGAGAGCACATTCCACGCGCTCTCCTGTAATGTCGGCCACATCGAAAATCCACAGGGAACCGCTCACCGATGCTCGACAAATTTGAACGCTATCCGCTCACTTTCGGTCCGACGCCGATCCAGCATCTTCCCCGCCTCTCGGCGGCGCTCGGCGGCACGGTCGACATCTTCGCCAAGCGCGATGACTGCAATTCGGGACTCGCCTTCGGCGGCAACAAGATCCGCAAGCTCGAATACATCGTGCCCGACGCCATCGCGGCCGGGGCCGATACACTCGTCACCATCGGCGGCGTGCAGTCCAACCACACGCGGCAGGTTGCGGCGGTGGCGGCGAAGATCGGCATGAAGTGCCGGCTGGTGCAGGAAAGCTGGGTGCCCTTTCCGGACGCCGTCTATGACCGCGTGGGCAACATACTCATGAGTCGCGTGATGGGTGCCGAGATCGAACTCGTCGAAGAAGGTTTCGACATCGGCATCCGTGAAAGCTGGGAACGGGCGCTGGAGGACGTCAAGGCAAAAGGCGGCAAGCCCTACCCGATCCCGGCCGGCGCGTCGGTCCACAAATTCGGCGGGCTCGGCTATGTCGGCTTTGCCGAGGAGGTGCGGACGCAGGAGGCGGAACTCGGCTTTACCTTCGATTACATCGTCGTGTGCACCGTCACCGGCTCCACCCATGGCGGCATGGTAGTCGGTTTCGCCAAGGATAGCCGCTCCCGCAACGTCATCGGCATCGACGCCTCGGCGACGCCGGCACAGACGAAGGCGCAGGTGCTCGACATCGCGCGCAACACCGCCGAATTCGTCGGGCTCGGCCGCGCCATCACCGAGGAAGATATCGTGCTCAAGGAGGACTACGCCTATCCCTGCTACGGCGTTCCGTCGGAGGAGACCAACGAGGCGATCCGGCTTGCCGCGCGCACCGAGGGCATGATGACCGATCCGGTCTATGAGGGGAAATCGATGCAGGGCTTGATCGACCTCACCCGCAAGGGCTTCTTCCCTGCCGGTTCGAAAGTGCTTTACGCGCATCTCGGCGGCGTGCCCGCGATCAACGGCTACAGCTACATCTATCGCAACGGCTAACAGGCATACCGATTTTCCGTTTCCGTTTCAGTTGCTTATCCGGTTTTCGGTCGCGTCGCCTTGAAAGGCTTTCCGACCGTAACCATTTCGATTTCAAGGCAGTCATCGGGTTGGCTGCCCCGCAACAAAGGAACGGGAGATATGAACGCAACCGCAATGATCCGCCCTGCCTGGACGCCGGCGACCATCGCGCTGATGATCATCGGCTTCATGGTGTTCTGGCCGCTGGGGCTGGCCATGATTGCCTATATCATCTGGGGCGACCGGCTCGACGGGTTCAAGCGCGATGTCAGCCGCACTCGCGACAGCGTCTTCGGTGGCTGCCGCGGCCGGCATGCGAGGCGCAGCGGCTTTGCCCGTACCGGCAACGTGGCCTTCGACGACTGGCGCGAGAAGGAACTCGAGCGCCTCGCCGAGGAGCGCCGCAAGCTCGACGAGATGCGGGACGAATTCGACGAATATGCGCGCGAGCTTCGCCGCGCCAAGGACCAGGATGAATTCGACCGCTTCATGGCCGAGCGCGAGCGCAAGGCGCGCGACCGCCAGACGCCGGACGCCTCCGGCACTGAGCCGGGTACGGCCTGAGCAACCGGACGATAATCAAGCAAAGCGGCGTCGGGTCCTCCCCGGCGCCGTTTTCGATTCCACCTCTCAGCAAAGCCGAGAATCATCTATTCTCCTGCCGATGTTCAGCCTCCTGAGAAAATCGCCAACCCGCCCTGCCGCGCCGCTGGAGCGCACGCACGAGGTCGCTGGCCGCAGCCTGCCGCTCAGGATCGTCGAGAACGATCGCGCCAGGCGGCTGACGCTCCGGATCGACGCCGGCGGGCAGGGCCTGCGCGTCACCGTGCCGCCCGGCATGCGCATGGCCGAGATCGACCGTTTCCTCGACCGGCATCAGGGTTGGCTGGAGGCGCGGCTCGCGAAACTTCCCGACCGGCCGATGCTCCGTCCCGGCGTGAAAATCCCGATCCGCGGCGTGCCGCATCTGATCGTGCACGAACTCTCGCGCGGTACCGTCGAAACCGCGATAGGCGATGACGGGCCGCTTCTGATCGTCCACGGCGACCGGCGGTTCCTCACCCGCCGCATCGCCGATTACCTGAAGCGGGAAGCAAAGCGCGATATCGGGGCGCTGGTCGACAAGCACACGGCGAATGCCGGGCGCCGGGCCAAATCCATCCGCTTCAAGGACACGACAAGCCGCTGGGGCTCCTGCTCCTCGGCCGGCAATCTCTCTTTTTCCTGGCGCATCATGATGGCGCCGCCGGCGGTCATCGACTATCTGGTGGCGCATGAGGTGGCGCATCTGAGGGAGATGAACCACGGGCCGAAATTCTGGAAGCTGTGCCGCGAACTCTGCCCCGACACCGACCGCTGCCGCGCCTGGCTGAAACGCAACGGCAGCGCGCTTCAGGCGATCGGGTTTGGGTAGAGAACGGCGGAACCCCTCGACTCTTTCCGGCAGAAGTGGCATTTCCTGCCCATGGACATCAAGATCTGCGGCCTCAGGACGGAAGAGGCGCTGGCGGCGGCGCTCGCCGGTGGCGCGAGCCATGTCGGCTTCATCTTCTTCCCGAAAAGCCCGCGCAATATCGAGCCGGCCGAAGCCGGTCGGTTGCGCAGGCTCGCCGACGGCAAGGCGAAGGCGGTCGCCGTCACCGTCGATGCCGACGACGCGGCGCTCGACGGGATCGTGAATGCCGTCGCGCCTGACGTGCTGCAATTGCACGGTTCCGAGAGCCCCGCCCGCGTGACGGAACTCAAAGCGCGCTATGGCCTTTCCGTCATGAAGGCACTTTCCATCCGCGAAAGATCCGACCTTGACCGCATCGCCGACTATGCAGGCATCGCCGACCGTCTGCTCTTCGACGCGAAGCCGCCGAAAGGTGCGGAGCTTCCGGGTGGCAACGGCCTTGCATTCGACTGGCGGCTTTTGTCAGGGGTCGATCCGGCGATCCCCTACATGCTTTCCGGCGGTTTGAATGCTTCCAACATCACCGAGGCGCTTGCGATCGCGCAGCCTTCGGGCATCGACATATCCTCCGGTGTCGAAAGCGCGCCCGGCGTCAAGGATGTCCGCCTGATCGAGGCGTTCTTCCGGGCGGTTGCCGGTGCGCGGAAAAACCGGGCTGCTTGAAGCCTCGAAGCGGTTTACTTTTGGCTCGGGAACGGCTTATGCGTCGGCCAAAGGGCAAGGGCGCGAAAGCCACGCTAGGGCATGATCCCAAAAAGTTGCAGACTTTTTGGATAAGATCATGCTCCAAAACAAAATCTTAGAGAAAGATGGCAATTCGGTTCCAAGCCATCTTTCTCCAGGTACCATCCAAGGAGATCGGCCGTGAGCAAGCCGGCGTCACCCAATTCCTTCCGCACCGGACCCGACGAGCAGGGCATGTTCGGCATTTTCGGCGGCCGTTTCGTAGCCGAGACGCTGATGCCGCTCATCCTGGACCTCGAGCATGAGTGGAACGCCGCCAGGAACGACCCTGCCTTCAAGGCGGAACTCGAGGGGCTTTCGACCTTCTACGCCGGGCGGCCCTCGAAACTCTATTTCGCAGAGGGCCTGACGAGGCATCTCGGCGGGGCGAAAATCTATTTCAAGCGCGAGGATCTGAACCATACCGGCTCGCACAAGATCAACAATTGCCTCGGCCAGATCCTGCTCGCCAGGCGTATGGGCAAGAAGCGCATCATCGCGGAGACCGGCGCCGGCCAGCATGGCGTCGCCTCGGCCACCGTCTCGGCGCGCTTCGGCCTGCCCTGCGTCGTCTATATGGGCGCGACCGACGTCGAGCGGCAGAAGCCGAACGTCTTCCGCATGAAGCTGCTCGGCGCTGAGGTCAAGCCGGTCTCGGCCGGCCACGGCACGCTGAAAGACGCCATGAACGAAGCCCTTCGGGACTGGGTGACCAATGTCGAGGACACCTATTACCTGATCGGCACGGCGGCGGGACCGCATCCCTATCCGGAAATGGTACGCGAGTTCCAGTCGGTGATCGGCACGGAGGCACGCGCGCAAATCCTCGAACAGGAAGGGCGGCTGCCGGATGTCATCATCGCGGCGGTCGGCGGCGGCTCCAATGCCATCGGGCTTTTCCATCCCTTCCTCGACGACCGCGAGGTGAAGATCATCGGCATCGAGGCCGGCGGGCATGGGCTCGACGGCGACGAGCATTGCGCCTCGATGAACGCCGGCAAACCCGGGGTGCTCCACGGCAACCGTACCTATCTGCTCCAGAACGAAGACGGGCAGATCAAGGACGGCCATTCGATCTCGGCCGGGCTCGACTATCCGGGCGTCGGGCCGGAGCACTCCTGGCTGCGCGATTCCGGTCGCGTCGAATATGTGCCGATCCTCGACGGCGAGGCGCTGGAAGCCTTCCAGGTGACGACCAAGGTGGAGGGTATCATCCCGGCGCTGGAATCCGCGCACGCCATCGCGCACGCCATGAAGATCGCGCCCAAGATGAAGAAGGACGAGATCGTCATCGTCAACCTGTCCGGCCGCGGCGACAAAGATGTACACACAGTGGCCAGCATGATGGGTATGGAGATCTGATGACGGTCACCATCTATCATAACCCTGCATGCGGGACGTCCCGCAATGTCCTCGCCATGATCCGGAATGCCGGCATGGAGCCGACGATCGTGAACTATCTCGCCACGCCGCTGTCTCGCGACCAGATCAAGGCCCTGTTCGGCAAGACCGGCCAGCCTGTGCGCGAACTCCTGCGGCGCAAGGGTACGCCTTATGATCAGCTCGGTCTCGACGATCCGGCGTTGAGCGACGATGAACTCATCGATTTTGTCGTCCGCTATCCCATCCTGATGAATCGGCCGATCGTGGTAACGGATTTCGGTGCCCGTTTATGTCGGCCTTCGGAAGAAGTTGCCGCTCTGTTGCCACCCGGATCACTGCCGGAGAGTTTCACGAAGGAAGACGGCGAAATCATAAACTTCGCCGCACATGGAAAAGACGCATGACCACCCGCATCGACCGCCGCATGGCGAAACTCAAGCAGGAGGGCCGGCCGGCGCTCGTCACCTATTTCATGGGCGGCGACCCGGACTACGATACCTCGCTTGCGATCATGAAGGCGCTGCCGAGGGCCGGCGCCGACATCATCGAACTCGGCATGCCCTTTTCCGACCCGATGGCCGACGGCCCAGCGATCCAGGCGGCGGGACTGCGAGCGCTCAAGGGCGGGCAGACGCTGGTGAAGACGCTTGCCATGGCGCGCGAATTCCGCAAGGCGGATGACGAGACCCCGATCGTCATGATGGGCTACTATAACCCGATCTACATCTACGGCGTCCAGCGTTTCCTCGATGACGCGCGCGCGGCCGGCATCGACGGGCTGATCGTCGTCGACCTGCCGCCGGAGATGGATGCGGAACTCTGCCTGCCGGCGCTCAAGGCCGGCGTCAATTTCATCCGGCTGGCCACGCCGACCACCGACGACAAGCGCCTGCCGCGCGTGCTGCAGAACACGTCGGGTTTCGTCTATTACGTGTCGATGACAGGCATCACCGGATCGGCGCTGCCGGATACAAGCAAGGTATCGGCGGCGGTCCGCCGCATCAAGGCGCATACAGAACTGCCGGTCTGCGTCGGCTTCGGCGTAAAAACGGCCGAACAGGCGCGCGCCATAGGGGCTTCGGCCGACGGCGTCGTCGTCGGCACGGCGATCGTCAACGCCGTCGCCAACGTGCTCGACGGCAAGGGCGGTCGCACGGCCGATCCGGCGGAGGCTGTCGCCACGCTCGTCAACGGGCTGGCGCAGGGCGTTCGCTCCGCGCGCCTTGCGGCAGCCGAATAAAGCGCCCACATTCGCCTTTCGAGCGAGAAAGAGACCAATGAACTGGATCACCAACTACGTTCGCCCGAAGCTGAATTCGATGCTCGGCCGGCGCGACATGCCGGAAAACCTCTGGATCAAGGATCCGGAGACCGGCGAGATGATCTTCCACAAGGAACTGGAAGAGAACCAGTACGTCATCCCGGGTTCCGGCCACCACATGCGCATTTCGGCGCGCGAACGGCTCAAATATTTCTTCGACGAGGGCAAGTTCGAGACACTCGAAAATCCCAAAGTCACGCTCGATCCGCTGAAATTCCGCGACGAGAAGCGCTATGTCGACCGGCTGAAGGAGGCCCGCGCCAAGACCGGGATGGATGATGCGATCCTCACCGCGCTCGGCGAGGTCGAAGGGCTGCCGATCGTCGCGACCGTGCAGGATTTCGCCTTCATGGGCGGCTCGCTCGGCATGGCGGCCGGCGAGGCGATCATCAAGGGTTTCGAAACAGCGGTGAAACGCGAGCGGCCGCTCGTGCTGTTCGCTGCATCCGGCGGCGCGCGCATGCAGGAAGGCACGCTATCCCTCATGCAGCTTCCACGCACCACGGTCGCCGTCGACCGGCTGAAAGAGGCCGGCCTGCCCTATATCGTGGTGCTGACCAACCCGACGACGGGCGGCGTCACCGCCTCCTATGCGATGCTGGGCGACATCCATATCGCTGAGCCCGGCGCGCTGATCGGCTTCGCGGGACCGCGCGTCATCGAGCAGACACTGCGGGAAAAGCTGCCGGAAGGCTTCCAGCGCTCCGAATATCTGATGAAGCACGGCATGGTCGACATGATCGTCTCGCGCAAGGAACTCAGGCCCACCATTGCACGCCTTCTCAAGATGATGCTGAAGCTGCCCGAAAGCGAGGCAACGGACATCCCGGAAGTGGTGGAAGAAGCGCCTGCTCCAGCGCAGCGGCCCGAAACGCAAGCCGGAGCACAGGCTTAGGGTCCCAGCTTCTCTCGCCGATTTTCAGGAACGACAATAAGATGGCGACTCGAACCGCCGAGATCGAAATCGAGCGGCTGATGACGCTGCACCCGAAAGGTTTCGACCTTTCGCTTGGACGTGTCAGCCGGCTGCTCGACAGATTGGGCAATCCGCAGGACAGGATACCGCCGGTGATCCACATCGCCGGCACCAACGGCAAGGGATCGGCGGCGGCCTTTTCGCGCGCACTTCTGGAGGCCGCGGGCTACCGTGTGCATGTGCACACGTCGCCGCATCTCGTCCATTGGTGCGAACGCTACCGGATGGCCGCGACGGGCGGCGGGCGCTTCGTCGCCGACGATATATTCGCCGACGCCATCCAACGCGTGGCGGAAGCCAACCGTGGCGAGACGATCACCGTCTTCGAGATCCTGACGGCGGTGATGTTCGTGCTCTTCTCCGAGCACCCGGCCGACGCGGCCATCGTCGAGGTCGGGCTAGGCGGGCGGTTCGACGCCACCAACGTCATCAGGCAGCCGGCCGTCTCGGTCATCATGCCGATCTCGCTCGACCACCAGGCCTATCTCGGCGACCGTGTCGAACTGATCGCGGCGGAAAAAGCCGGCATCATCAAGAAAGATGCGCCCGTCGTGGTCGGCGCTCAGGAATTCGAGGCCGCGCGGACCGTTCTGGTCGAAACGGCGGAGCGGCTCGGCTCTCCGCTCCATGTCTACGGCCAGGATTTCCTCGCCTTCGAGGAGAACGGCCACATGGTCTATCAGGACGAAACCGGCCTGCTCGACCTGCCGCGGCCGAGGCTGCCGGGACGTCATCAATTCGCGAATGCGGCCGCCGCGATCGCGGCGGCCAGGGCGGCCGGCTTCAACGTTCCGCCCGAGGCCGCGGCCTTCGCCATGGGCGCCGTGGAATGGCCGGGGCGGCTTCAACGGCTTGCAAGCGGGCGGCTGACGGAGCTTGCCCCCGAGGGGGCGGAACTCTGGCTCGACGGCGGCCACAATCCCGGCGCGGGCACGGTCATCGCCGAGGCGATGGCGGCGCAGGAGGAGCGGCTGGCACGGCCGCTCTTTCTCGTAACGGGCATGATCAACACCAAGGACCAGACCGGCTATTTCCGTGCCTTCGAGGGTATGGCGCGGCACGTGTTCACGGTTCCGGTCAGGATGAGCGAGGCCGGCGTGCCGGCGGACGAACTGGCCATCCGGGCAACCGAGGCCGGCCTGTCGGCAGAACCCGTCGCTTCGGTCGAGAATGCGCTGAAGCTGCTGCGCGACACATGGGACGACAACGAGACGCCGCCGCGTATCCTCATCAGCGGCTCGCTCTATCTCGCAGGCGAAGTGCTCGCCGATAACGGCACGCCGCCGGCCTGACCATAAGGTGGCCGGCAAACGAAAGGCCCGGCGATCGCACCGGGCCTTTGTCGCAAATATATGCCGAAATCAGTTGACGGCGCCGCCGATCCAGGAGGAAAGCGCGGTCTTGGGAAGCGCGCCGACCTTCATGTCGGCGACTTCGCCGCCCTTGAAGATCATCAGCGTGGGGATGGAGCGCACACCGAACTGGGCGGCAAGCTCGGGGTTCTCGTCGATGTTGAGCTTGGCGATCTTCACCTTGCCGTCGAGCTCGACGGCGATCTCTTCCAGCGACGGCGCGATCATCTTGCAGGGGCCGCACCATTCCGCCCAGAAGTCCACGACGACCGGCTCGGACGACTGGAGCACGTCTGCCTGGAAATTGTTCTTGTCGACCTTTTGGGTAGCCATTTCAAATTCCTTTGAAGTTGTCGCCGGCTATGTGGGTGCGGCGGGAGGCGCGTTCAAGCGGTCTTTTGTCACGCTCGCGTGAGTCGAGCAAGGGCGCTGTCCATCGCCTCGGCCGGCAGCGGGACGAGGCGGGGTGTTTCGGTGAAGAGCAGCGCAGCCACTACCGGACGCCCCGGGTAGAGCGGCTGGAGCAGCGCCCGGTAGAGCGCAAGTTGCAAGAGATAGGCTTCCGGCACGTCTGCCGCATGCGCGGGTGGCTGGCGGTCGGTCTTGTAGTCGACCAACAGCACCTCCTTCTCCGATATTGCAAGCCGGTCGATCTTGCCCGAGATGGCGCGCGGGCGGGCGCGTATATCGAGCGTGCCCATGATCGAAACCTCGGCGCGAGAGCCAGGCGCGAAGATGGGCGCGAAGCGGGCACTACCCAGAATGGACGCGACAGAAGCCCATGCACGCTCGCGATCCTCTTCCCGCCAGCCTGCACCAATCCTTGCCAGATAGCGGCGCGCGGCCGCCTCGCGATCGGCCTCGGGCAAATCCGGCAGGGTCTGGAGCAGCCGGTGCATTGCAAGGCCACGCTCGATTGCGAAGGCGGGCGCCGCCTCCTTGTCGAGCGCGGAAGCGGCGGTCGCCGGCAATTCCGGCTCATCCGTCTCGCCAATCAGGAGCGACGCGCCTGACGGCGAAAGCGGACGCGGAAGCTCTTCGCCGAAGCCTTTCGGCAGATCCGGTAGTTTCCCGAAGACGGGAGATGGCGATTTATCCTCCGGCTCCGACGCCGGTTCTGGCGCGGCGATCCTCGCGCCGCTCGCCTGGTGGCGGATCACGTCCGTATCGGCGGCCGGATGGCGGCGGATGCTGCTTTCCGGCGCCCCGGCAAGCGCAGCGTTCACCAGATTGTGCCAGATGCCGTCATGCGGCTTCATCTTGCCGCGATAGCCGCAGACGATCAACCTGTCCTCCGCCCGCGTCATGCCGACATAGAGGAGCCGGCGATATTCCTCCTCGGCCTTTTCCCTCAGCGCCGCGTTGACCATCTGCGAGACGCCGTTGGCGAGGTCGGAGGAGGCGCGCCACAGGAATCCCCTCCCCTCCCAGCCGCCGTTCTGCGCCGTGTAGGGGATGAGGCGCGGCAGGTGCGAGTCCGAAAAGGGCCGGCTGCCGCCGTCGACGAGGAAGACCACCGGCGCCTCCAGCCCCTTGGCCGAGTGCACAGTCATGATACGCACCTCGTCGCGCACCTGGTCCATCTCGCGCTTGATGTCAGGGCCGGCGCTTTCGAGCGTGGCGAGGAAGGATTCCAGCCCCGGCAGGCCGGTGCGCTCCACCGCTAGGCAGAAGGACAGGAACTCGTCGAGGATTTCGCCGGCGGCCGGGCCAAGCCTGGCGATCATCGCCGAGCGGACGCCGTCACGCGCGAGCACGCCCGCATAGAACTCAAAGACGGGCTTGAAGGCCGCCTCGTTGCGCCAGTTATCGAGTTTCTTGACGATTCCTGCCAGCTTGGGATCGCTCTCAGCGCGTGCGCGCAGCACCAAGAGCAGCGATCGCTCGCCCCTGTTCCACGCAAGCGCAAACAGTTCTTGTTCCGTCAGGCCGAAGACCGGGCTTTTCAGAAGCGCGGCGAGGGAGAGGTCGTCACCCGGCTGCAGCGCGACGCGGCCGAGCGCGACCAAGTCCTGCACGGCGATATGGCCGGGCAGGCTCAGCCGGTCGGCACCGGCGACCGCTATGCCCTTCTCCTTCAGGGCACGCGACAGCGCATTGACGAAACGGTCGCGCTTGCGCACCAGCACCAGCACGTCGCCCGGTCTCAGCCGCCTGCCCTTGCCCTCGATCGTCTCGCCCGTGTCGATCCATTGCCGCACGGTCGCGGCGATCTGTTCGGCAAGCGTGACCGACGGCGCGGAGGCATGGTCGATGGCCTCGGTCCAGTCGTCCGGCTCGGTGACCGCGGTCGGCTCGATCAGCGGCCATATCTCGACATAGCCCGGCTCGCCGGCGCGGATCGTGGTGTGGACAATGTCCTCCTCGTCGCGCGTCAGCCCCTGGCGCGCCTCGACTGAGGCGAAGACGCGATCGACCGCCAGAAGGACGTCCTCGGTCGAGCGGAATGAACGCTGCAGCCGCACCTGCTCGAAGCGGCCTTCGCCGTCGAGTACCTGCCGGCGGAACGCATAGCCGTTCAGAGCAAAGGCTTCCGGGTCGGCGCCTTGGAAGGAATAGATCGACTGCTTCTCGTCACCGACCGCGAAGATGGTGCGGCGGACATTATCGCGGGCGCTCAGGCCGGCGAAGAATTCCGCCGCCATCTTCCGCACGACCTGCCATTGCTCGGGGCTCGTGTCCTGCGCCTCGTCGATCAGGATATGGTCGATGCCCCGGTCGAGCTTGTACTGCACCCAGGGACCGACGTCGCTCCTGGCCAGAAGATGCACGGTGCGGCGGATCAGATCGTTGAAGTCCAGGAAGCCGCGCGCCGCTTTCAGCCGCTCGTAGCGGCCGATAAGCACATCGGCGATAACGAGGGCGGCGCGCGTGGCTTCCAGCATCCTGAGAAGCGCCAAGCGGTCGGAAAGTTCGAGGAGCGCGCCGGCGAAGCGGGCGAATTCATCGACGAAGCCGGGGAAATGCTCGGCCACGCCCTTCGCCATGATGTTCCGGGTGCTTTTCGGCTTCAGCCCATGCTTGCCCCTCGTAAGAAAGCAGCGGCAAAGCTCGTCGAAGCGGCTTCGTGGGTCGGCTTGCTCACATAGCGCCTTCAGTTCGGCAGCAAAGTTTGCCGCCGTGATCTTGCCGGCGGCCATGGCTCGCGCCTCGATTGCCTTTGCCAGCGCCATGTCGAAATAGGCGTCCGGCCACACGACCGCGATGACACGGTCGGGCGTGTCTCCGGGCTTGAAGCCGAACTCCGCGAAGAGCGCATCGGAGGCGCCGCAGCCGATTTCATCGATGAAGGCGCGCAGATCGTCACGGCGGGCGACGATCTCGCTCAACAGTTGGTCGAGCCCGCTTTCGCCGCCGATCGACAACACCGCCTCGAAAGCTGCGGCGAGGCCTGCATCCTCCCCCGAGCCGATACCGGTCAGCAGATCACGCCTCGCTTCGGCGACCAGCGCCGATTCCATCTGCGAATCCAGCATCTCGAAGTGGCCGGCGATGTTCGCTTCGAGCGGGAAGCGGTGCAGGATCGCCTCGCAGAAGGCGTGGATAGTCTGGATCTTCAGCCCGCCCGGCGTCTCCAGCGCGGCGGCGAAGAGCCGGCGGGCACGGAGAAGGCGCGACCGGCCCGGCGACCGGCTCTCCACCTTGCGGATTGCTTCGGCCAGTTCCTCGTCGGCAAGCGCGGTCCACGCGCCAAGCTCGGCGAAGACGCGGTTCGACATGTTGGCGGCGGCGGCCTTGGTGTAGGTCAGGCAGAGGATCTTTCCGGGTTCGGCCCCGTCGAGCAGGAGGCGGATGACGCGCTGCGCCAGCACATGCGTCTTGCCGGAACCGGCATGGGCGGAGACCCAGGCGGAATTCTCCGGATCGGAGGCGAGCGCCTGCTGTTGGAGTGTGTCGGGCGGGATAACCAGCGGGCGCTTCATTCGCCGCCCTCTCCGTCACCTTCCTCGCCGGCGGCGGACCATTCCTGCACGCGCGCCAGATGGTCGTAGGCGCCGCTGGTGTCGCCTTCGCGAAACGGCAGCGCCCGGGACAGATAACCATTCGCCTCGTTGCGATAGAAGAAAAGCAGGCGTTCCAGCCTTTGCCACGCCTCCTCGGAAAGGTCGCGGGCGAGCTTGGTGTTGCGGTTGGCCGCCAGGATGGATTCTTCCGCGACGTCACCAGTCGCTTTGAGCCGGACATAGGCGAGCCCGGCCGGCTCGAGCGGACCCAGATCGCGAAAGGCGCCGCGCATCAGAAGCGCGCCCTCCAGCGCGAGCTGCGGCGCGACCAGCGTATGTGCCTGCACTTTCGATGGCGAGGAGCCAGTCTTGTAGTCGAGGATATCGGCAAGATTGCTCGGCCTGACATCGATACGATCGGCGCGGCCGGAAAGCGTGACGCCGGTCGCGCCGACATCGATGCGCGAAGCGATAGCCTCGGCCAATCGCCTGGTTGCGCCGGCGCGGTGGCTCCTCTCCCATTCGATGAGGCGCGGCGCCATCATCCTGAAACGCGGCCACCAGACCGCGTCGACATCGGCCGGAAGCGCCTCCTCGTCGAAGCATTGGCGGGCGATGGCGAACAATCCGTCGAGTGCATCGGGCGCATCTGCGTCACACCCGAATGCCGTGAAGCGGTGCAGGATCTCGTGGAAGAGCGAACCGCGCTCGGCGGCGCTCGGGTCGCGCAGCAGCGGATCGAGCGGATCGAGCTTCAGGATCTTCCGCGCATAGATGGCGTAGGGGTCGCGGCGCAGCGTCTCGATCTCGGTGACGGAGAAGTGAGGCGGCCGCGCGGCCAATGGCGGCGTCGGCCTCGGACGAGGTGCGAAGGGCATACTTTCCGGGGCGTCGCCGGCGTGATGTCGGGCCGCTGCCAGGAGCTCCGCGCCCCGCGCGCGCATCGCCTTCGCCGGCTTCTCGCCGGCGCAGGCGGTCAGGCGCTGCAGCCAGCGCGATGGGACCGACGGCGCGTCGCCGGCCCGTGCAGCGCGGGTCAGGACAAGCTTCGGGGCGCCGGCCGCCATCATGAAATCATGCGCGGCCTGGCCGATGCGCCGCTCGGGCGGGTCGAGGTCGATGCCGGTCTTCATCACACGCGACATGAAGCCGTCCGGATCGGCGCGGCCGGGCCAGCTTCCTTCGTTCAGACCGCCGCAGACCAGCGTATCGACGCTCTGGAGCCGGCCTTCCAGCGCGCCCCAGATCGCCACGGCGCGGTCCGTGCCCTGACGTGGCTTCACCATCTGGCCGGCGAGAAGTGCGGCGAGGATGTCCGGCCATTCGCGCGGGCCGAAGGTAAGCTGAGAGCTTGCGGCGGCAAGCTCGCGCAGACGGTCGGCCAGCCGCTCGCCGGCCTCGCCGTGGTAGAGCATGCCGAGGCCGCCCGATGCGTCGCGGCCGACCGCCTCCAGCGCCTCGATCATGGCCCGAGCCACCGCCTCTACGGTCAGCATATCGCGGGTGCGCAACGCGGCGAGCGGCTCAAGCGCGGCATCGAGCGCAGCCAGAACTTGCCGGGCCTCCTCGATATCGGCGGGGCGGATGCGGCCGAACCAAGCGGGCGTATGCGGATCGCCGGAAAGGCGGGCGAGCCGCGCCTCGAATTCATCGGCCAATCCGGCAATGTCGGGACGGCCGGTGCCGCCGCGCAAGGCCACCAGTTCGACAGTTTCCGCCGCGCGGCGCACGATTGCACGCTCCATGCCGAGCAACAGGAGCGGCTGCTTCAGGAAGGAGAGGATCGCGACCGGGTCGCCCGGCCGCATCGCCGCCTCGACCATCAGCGACAAAAGCACGGCGGGTGGCGTCTGGTCGAGCGGGCGGCCGGCGGAATCGTCAGCCTTGATGTTGAAGCGAAGGAGTTCGGTCGCGACCCTGCGGGCGAGCGCACGGTCCGTCGTGACCAGCGCGGCGCGATGGCCGGGCTCGGCCACCGCCTTGCGCAGCGCATAGGCGATCGACAGTGCCTCGTCGCGCTCGTTAGGCGCCTCGATCAGCGCCATATCCGCCAGCGCGCCGGCGCCGACGGCCCGTTCGACCGTAGCGCGGTTGGCCGCCCATGCTTCCGTCGATTCCGCCGGGCGCAGGGCCTCGGAAAGCACGGCCGCTCGGGCGGCGAGCGGCGCGGACGGCGTACCGATTTCGGGAATATCGTCGCGGCTGGCGCCGATCGCCCCGATCAGACGCTTCAGGCCGAATTGCGGATGGCCATAGACTGAGGGCGAGGCGGAAGGCTCGCCGAGGAGCGCCCACGTCTCCTCGTCCAACCGTTTGTCGAGCCCCGGCAGCACCACCGCGCCATTGGGAAGCCGCGCGATGGTCGCAAGCAGTTCGGCGGTGGCTGGAATGGTACCGGTCGATCCCGCTGCGATGATGGGACCGTCGCCGCCGCTCCGCTTCAGCCGCTCGGCCTCGGCGCGGATCATGGCGTTGCGGTGCGCGGCCGGATTGGAACGCTGCCGCTCGGCCAGCGCCTTCGGCCAGTACTCCGTGACAATCTGCAGGAAATCCAGCGTGAGCTGCCACCAATCCGCAAGGTCGCTGTCGACCAGCCCGGCAAGCCTCGTCCAGTCGGCGCCCGCCGTCTCCATCTCGTCGATCAGACGAGCGAGGTCGCGCGACAGCCAGAGCGCGTCGGCGGCCGAGGCCGGCACCACGACCTTCTCCTCGAAGAGTGCTGCCACATGCGCCGGCAGCCGGCTTTTCCATGCCTGCACCAGGGGCGCCAGCGCCAGCACGCGATCCAGATCGGCGATCGGCGGGGCGATATCGAGCGCGGCCGCGCCGGTCGGGTCGAGCAGCGCAAGCTCCTCGTCGAATTCGCCGAGCGCACGGATCGTCGGCAGGATGGCCGAGCCGCCGGGCGATCTCTCCACGAAGAGCGAGCGCAGCGCGCGCGCAGCGCGACGGGTCGGCAGGTAGATAGTGACAGCGGAAAGCGCGAGCGGATCGCCGTCGGCGCGGAAGCCGGACACCAGTTCGCCTGCGGTCAGCGCATCGGCCAGCGTCGGCAGGAACGGTGCGCCGGGCGGGATGGAAAGGACGCACGGCGCTCTTTCGCGCGTCACGACACGCTGGCGGCGACGACCGCCGCTTCGGACGCCGGAATAGCCTCCGGCGTGCCGACCGTGATCCAGCGGCCGCGCATGCGCCAGCCGAAGAGCCGGCCTTCGGCGGCGGCCAGGTCGAAATAGCGGTTCAGCGAATGCGGTTCGGCTTCCGCCCCGGCGAAGATGCGCGGATGGACGATCGCCGCCCCGGCATAGATGAGACCGGCCGGATCGCCTTTCGAGCGCGCCAGCCTGCCGTCCGCGCCGAACAGGAAATCGCTCCTGCCTGAATGTCCCGTCGCCTTGCCCATCTCCGCCAGCATCAGCAGAATATCCATCCGCGCGCCGTCCCATGCAAGGGCGAGGCCGGAAAGACTGGGCGCGCCGTCATCTACCCAGAAGGTGTCGGCGTTGAGGACGAAGAAGGGCTCCCGGCCCAGAAGCGGCAGCGCCCTGACGATGCCGCCGCCGGATTCGAGCAGCTGGTCCGTCTCGTCCGAGATGACGATGCACGGCACGGCCCGTTTCGCCAGATGCGCGCGCATCTGGTCCGGCAGGTGATGGATGTTGACGATCGCCTCGGAGACGCCGGCGCGTTCCAGGCTGTCCAGCCCCCAATCAATGAGGGGTTTGCCGCCCACCTCGATAAGCGGCTTCGGCGTCTTCTCCGTCAGCGGCCGCATCCGTGTGCCGAGGCCGGCGGCAAGCACCATGGCTTTCAAGGGGGTCGTACTCATCCGACAGCCGGAGCCAGCACGTCGATCCCGGCGTAGAATTCGCGCACCGGCGCCAGCGCCTCGTGGCGAAGCGCGCGCGCCATGTAGTCGCGGATGCGCGGCAGGTGCTTCATATATTGGGGCTTGCCGTCGCGGTTGTTCAGGCGGACGAAAATACCGAGGATCTTGGAATTGCGTTGCGCAGCCATGATTGCATAAGCCTCCTCGAAGGCGGCCCGGTCGAATGCGCCGGCGGCGCTGCGCGCCCGGCAATAGGCGTCGAGGATCGCACGCTCCAGCACCGGCTCGACGGTGACACGCGCATCCATCGCAAGCGACGCGACATCATAGGCGGAAGGCCCGATCAGTGCGTCCTGGAAGTCTATGATGCCGAGACGGTCGTGGCCTTTCCTGTCACCGCGCCAGATCAGGTTGGGTGAATGGAAATCACGCAGGACGAGGCTCTTTTCCGCCCTCTTCAGCCGGTCGAAGACCGCATTCCACTGCCGCGCGAAGCGGTCGCGGATGTGGGCATCCGGAGTTCCCGTCATCTCAGGCAGATACCAATCGACGTAAAGTTCGACCTCGATCGTCATCGCGCCGTGGTCGTAATCGGGGATGCGGTAGCGGGAGCCCGGCACGATCTCGCATTCGTGCGGCCAGTCCACCGCATGGAGCCGAGCCAAAAGCTCGGCGGCCGCGATATAGCGTTCGGCGATCGGCCGGCCGGCCCCGTCGATCACGCCTTCGGAACCCAGATCCTCGATCAGCAGGATTCCCTGTCTTATATCCCGCGCGAAAATCTCGGGCGCCGCGATCCCCTGACCGCGCAGCGCATTGTCGATCGCCACGAAGGGCTTCACGTTCTCCGCCAGATGCGCGATCCGGCTGTAGGGCTTGCCGTCGCGCACCGGCGGCCCGTCGGGCCGCTGCGGCGCGTTCATCAGGATGACGCGCGGCTTGCCCTCGGCCGTCACGGTTTCGTATGCGCGCGTCGAGGCGTCGCCGAGCAGGAAGGCGCGGTGCCCACCCGCCCAGTCCGTCTTCTCGATGAAATCGCCGATGACGAGAGAGCGGCCGATCCGCGCCAGCGCTTCCGGCGGCGCGGCGATGTCGGCGACGCGGCCCTCGCCTTCTTCATCCAGCCGGATGCGGATCACATCGTCCCCGATCAGGCCGCCTGCGCGCTCCGGCCATTCAACCAGGACGATCCCTTCCTCGCGCGCTTCGTCGAAGCCGAGTTCGAGGAGTTCGCCCGGATCGGAAAGCCGGTAGAGATCGAAATGCCTCACCGGGATACGGGCGTCGTAGGACTGGACGAGCGTGAAGGTCGGGCTCGGCACTTCCAGAGACTGGTCGCCGACGAGCGCGCGGATGATGGCGCGGGCGAGCGTCGTCTTACCGGCGCCGAGATCACCTTCGAGCGCAAGCACATCGCCCGGCTTCAGGACGGCGGCTATGTCCTCGCCGAGCAGCACCGTCCGGCTTTCGTCTGCAAGATGGCGTTGCAGGCTTCTTGCGCTCATCCCGAACGCTTATTCCGCCGCCGTGCGGAAGCTTTCGGGCACGAGCGGAAAGCGGCATGTCACCGTCGTCCCCTGTCCCGGCCGGGAATCGATCCCAACCGTCCCGTTATGCAACTCGACGAAGCTTTTCACAATGGAAAGGCCGAGACCGGCACCGCGCCTGCGCCCGCCGTTCGGTCGCGGTTCGAAACGGCTGAAGACGCTGTCGACGATCTCCGGCGCGATGCCGGGTCCGTCGTCATGCACCGAAAAGACGATCGCCTCGCCTTCCTTGCGGCAGGAAAGCTCGATGGTGCTTTTCTCGGGCGCATAGTTCGCGGCGTTGGCGAGCAGGTTGAACAGGATCTGGCGAACGCGGTTGCCGTCGGCATGGAAGCTCGCCGGCGCGCCGTGCGTGTCGATCTTCAGCCTGATCGCATGTTCGCGCAGCCGCCCCCCGATCAACTCGGCGGCATCCTCCACGATGCGGCGCACGGGCACTTCGGCGATATCGAGTTCCATGATCCCGGCATCGACCGTTGCCAGATCGAGAATGTCGTTGACGATCGTCAGCAGGACCGAAGACGAAGAGGAGATATGATCGACATAATCCCGCTGGCGGGGATTGAGCGGCCCGGTGGAGCCCTGCGTCAAAAGCTCGGTGAAGCCGATGATGTTGGTCAGCGGCGAGCGCAATTCGTAGTTCACGTGCTGGACGAAGTCGTTCTTCAACTGGTCCGCCTTCTCGAGCGCCTCGTTCTTGTCCTTCAAAGCGCGCTCTACATTCACCGTATCGGTCACATCCACGAAGGTCATCATAACCTGCCCGTTGGGCAGATGGATAACGGCGTAGCTCAGGATCGTGCCGTTTGTGAGTTCGGACTGGCCGTGCCGGTCACGCCTCTCATCGTCGAAGCCGGTCGCCAGCGCGACGAAATCGCCCCACGGGCTCGCCTGCGCCATGGCCTCGCAGCGCTTCCTGATCTCGGAAATATGCGTCTTTTGCGTGACGAAATCGTCAGGCAGGCCCCAGAGCCGCGAGAAGGCGGGATTGGAAAGCCTGACCTTGCCGTCGGGTCCGAAGACGGCGACGCCCTCGGCGAGATTGTCGAGCGTTTCGCCTTGGACGCGGATCGCCGTGTTGTAGCGGCTCTCCAGATCGATGCGCTCGGTCAGGTTCTCGAAGATCCAGGTGACGCCGCCCTTGGGCTGCGGATTGGCGACGACGCGTATCGTTCGGCCGTCCGGCAGATGCCACCAATGCTCGGATGATTCCACCGAGCGGTAAGCGGCCAGGATGGTTTCCTTCCAGCGGCGCCATTCCGGCTGCTCGGCGAGCTTGCCTTCGGCACGCAGGCGATCGAGCAGGAAGGCATTGTCGGGGGCGCTGTTCAGGAAGGAAGCGTCGAGGCCCCACAATTTCTGAAAGGCCTGGTTGAAGAAACGCAGCTTCTGTTCCGTGTCGAAGATGGCGACGGCTGTCGTAAGCTGGTCCAGCGTATCGGAATGGCCACGGAGCGTGTGCTCGTATTCAGCGCGGACCGCCTCGATCTCGCTGCGGTCGGCGGCAAGTCCAGCCGCGCCCGCCTTTCCGGCATATTCGGTGACGGCGAACAGCTTGCGGTCGCCACGGACGACGGCCGAAAGCGTCTGCGCGAAAACGGGATGGGCAAGATGGTTCAAATGCATGGTCTCGCGCGCCTGGGTACCGAGCATCTCGCGGCCTTCCTGGATGGCGGCAGCCGGATCGGACGCTTCGACGGTTTCGGCATAGGCGCGATTGACCCATTTGAGCTTGCCGTCCGGCGCACGCAGCCAAAGCGGCATCGGCAGGGCTTCGACCAGGCCTATGAAGGTCTCGTGGTCAGCCAGCAATTGCTGATGGTCGAGCTTCAGCCGCGCGTGCTCGGCCTGCGCCTGGGACAGCGAGTTGAAGCGGACGATGACGTGGCTGCCAGGCCGGCGTCCGCGGACTTCGAGCAGCGTGCCGCCCTGCGTCTCGACGACGAGGTCGAACGGGGTCGATGCTTCGCGCAACTCTGCGATCGCGTTTTCCAACCGCGTCGCGGAGCGGGGAGCGAGCCAGCGGCCGAAGGCCAGAAAGGCACTCCGCTCCTCTGGTGCGCCCGAATTGCCCGGCAGTGCGCCGATCAGGTCGGGTTTCTTCGCCGCGCCGCCCCATGCGACGATACGCTGATCCTTCAGGTTGAGAAGGGCTTCGCTCCTCTGGAGCAAGGCGTTCAATTCCGCGATCCTGCCGCGCAGCGTCTGGTTCTCCTCGGCGATGCGCGCCCGCTCCCGGATCAGCCAGATCGCGGAAAGGAAGGCGGAGCC
This sequence comes from Mesorhizobium koreense, assembly GCF_031656215.1. Taxonomy (NCBI): domain Bacteria; kingdom Pseudomonadati; phylum Pseudomonadota; class Alphaproteobacteria; order Hyphomicrobiales; family Phyllobacteriaceae; genus Mesorhizobium; species Mesorhizobium koreense. Next base: position 146,412 of record NZ_CP134228.1, read on the forward strand.
CATGATGCCGAGGACGACGGCCACCTGGATGACGTCGACCGTGCTGGCGGGGATCATTCTCAAGAGTACGGAAGGATTGTCGCCCGAGGTTTGCGCCAAAGCGCCGCCTGCCGCGGCGAATGACAAGGCAGCGGCCGAAACGACCGTGCCGGCCCACGGCCGAAACCGCCGATGGGACCGCACCACCCCTTCGGAATCGCTCCGGCTGCCGACGCCGGCTTCTCCCGCCAATGGCGGGCATTCCCCTGGCATGCCTTGTTCCTCTCCGCCGCCTGAAAATCCAAGACCGCCCGCAAACGCACGCCTGTTCCCCGTCACAGGCGCATCGCGAATCAGTCGAGAATAGCCCCGAGGCGAATCGGCGTGAAGAAGGACGGCGACAAAAATAATGCCGGGCGAAATGTCAACCGCCCGGCATCAACATCTAGTATTATTTTTACGCAGAATCAGTATCTGTAGTGTTCCGGCTTAAACGGGCCCTGCGGCGTGACGCCGATATAGGCGGCCTGCTCGGCGGAAAGCTCGGTAAGATGCACGGCTAGCTTGTCGAGATGCAGCCGTGCGACCTTCTCGTCCAGATGCTTCGGCAGGACGTAGACCTCCTTCTTGTAGCTGCCGGCCTTGGTCCACAGCTCGATCTGGGCAAGCACCTGGTTGGTGAAGGAGGCGGACATGACAAAGCTCGGATGGCCGGTCGCATTGCCGAGATTGAGCAGGCGCCCTTCCGACAGAAGGATCATGCGCTTGCCGTCGGCGAATTCGATCATGTCGACCTGCGGCTTGATGTTGGTCCATTTCAGGTTGCGCAGCGCCGCCACCTGGATCTCGTTGTCGAAGTGCCCGATATTGCCGACGATGACCATGTCCTTCATCGCGCGCATATGGTCGAGGGTGACGACATCCTTGTTGCCGGTGGCGCTGATGATGATATCGGCGGTCGGCGCGGCATCATCGAGCGTGACCACCTCGAACCCGTCCATCGCCGCCTGAAGCGCGCAGATGGGGTCGGCCTCGGTGACCCTGACGCGAGCGCCGGCGCCGCGCAGCGACGCCGCCGAACCCTTGCCGACATCACCGTAGCCGCAGACGACGGCAACCTTGCCGGCCATCATGACGTCGGTGGCGCGGCGGATGCCGTCGACGAGCGATTCCTTGCAGCCGTATTTGTTGTCGAATTTCGACTTGGTGACGCTGTCATTGACGTTGATGGCGGGGAAGGCGAGCAGGCCGCGCTTCTGGAGCTGGTAGAGCCGGTTGACGCCCGTCGTCGTCTCCTCGGTCACGCCGCGGATGGCATCGCGGGTCCTGGTGAAGAAGCCCGGCGTCTCGGCCATGCGCTTCTTGATCTGGGCGAAGAGGACCTCCTCTTCCTCGCTGCCCGGCTTGGACAGGACGTCCTCGCCGGCTTCGGCACGCGAGCCGATCAGGATGTACATGGTGGCATCGCCGCCGTCGTCGAGGATCATGTTGGTTGGCTGGCCATCCTCCCACTGGAAGATGCGGTCGGTGTAGGACCAGTATTCCGGAAGCGTCTCGCCCTTGACGGCGAAGACCGGCGTGCCGCTCTCCGCGATCGCCGCGGCGGCATGATCCTGCGTGGAGAAGATATTGCAGGAGGCCCAGCGCACATCGGCGCCGAGCGCCTTCAGCGTCTCGATCAGAACGGCCGTCTGGATGGTCATGTGGAGCGAGCCGGAGATGCGCGCGCCCTTCAGCGGCTTGGTCTCGCCGAATTCCCCGCGACAGGCCATCAGGCCCGGCATCTCGGTCTCGGCGATCTCGATCTCCTTGCGGCCCCAATCGGCGAGAGCGATATCCTTAACGAAATAATCCTTGGCGCGCGCCATCCTGAAATCTCCTATTCGCAGACAGGGAAAGCCCCGCCGGAAGCGGCAGGGGGTCAATATTCGGCGGTCTGCGTACCAGATCGGGCCGGTTGCGACAATAGGATATAAGGAAATCTTTATCTCTGCATATCGCAGCAGGAATAGATGGAGGTCCCATAAAAGCAGTCAGGCTCAGGCGAAAGGCACAGGAGCGCAGTCGGACGCCGGTTGCAGCCCGGCCTCACGGTTGGTTTCTCAGATCTCTTCGCCGAAGCGGCTTTCGATCAATTCCGCCAGCGCATCCATCACGGTGGTGGCGTCCCTCCCCGTGGCGGTGACGCGGATGCAGCATCCGGGGCTCGCGGCAAGCATCATCAGGCCCATGATCGAGGTGCCGCCGACCTTGTTGCCGTCCTTCTCCACCGTCACCTCGGCGTCGTAGCCGCCGACGACCTGCACGAATTTGGCGGAAGCGCGGGCATGCAGGCCGCGCTGGTTGACGATCGCAAATTCGCGGGTGACCGCGCCGTCCTTGAGATCGCCGGCCTCGCCCGTCATTTTCCGCTCAGGAACTTGCTGGCGACGTTGATATATTTGCGGCCCGCCGCCTGGGCCTCTTCCAGCGCGGTGGCCATGTCGTTGTTGACACGGATGCTGGAAAGCTTGATCAGCATCGGCAGGTTGACGCCGGCGATCACCTCCACGCGGCCCGAATCCATGACCGAGATGGCGAGGTTGGAGGGCGTGCCGCCGAACATGTCGGTCAGGATGATGACGCCGGAGCCCGTATCGCAGCGTTTCACTTCGTCGACGATGTCCCGTCGTCGCTGCTCCATGTCGTCTTCGGCGCCGATGGAAACGGTCCCGAACTGCTGCTGCGCGCCGACGACGTGCTCGACGGCATTGCGGAACTCATCGGCCAAACGACCGTGCGTAACGAGCACGATACCGATCATGCAGTGCTGGCTCCCGGCATGCCCCATTTCGGGTGCTTCGTATCGACCGCAACCCTGACAGGGCCAAACGGCAAGTGCGCCATCTTGTCAATGCGCCTTCCGTTTACAAGCCCCAATCTTGAACGAATGCAACCATTTTGCCGCAGCTTTATGCCGCCGGCGCGGGAATCGGCCGGAATTCCATCCGCCTCGGCAAGTTGACGTAACGGCATTATCCATCCGCCAGTTTTTGCAGGATCGCGAGGCCGGGCCCGGCGATTTCATGCTTGGGCAGTTCAAGACAGGGAATGCGGCAGCCTTCCAGGACGACAATCGCCCCGCTGGAATAACGCGGCGCTGCGTCACGCTCCACGAGGTTGACGACCAGGTCGACGATCATCTTCGGCTCGAACGCCGTTCGACCGGGGCCTATCCCGCGGAATTCCGCCAATCCGGCAATATTTTCCGGGACGGTGCAGACGAGCCGGCCGCCATGCGCCTGAAGGAGAACCTGGTCGTCAGCCACGAGCCTGGCGAACCTGTTTCGGGCCCGGCACATCTCGATCAGGGAAAGGGCGAGCGTCGTCTTGCCGGTACCCGAGCGCCCCCGGACGAGCACGCCCTTGTCACCGAGTATGAACGCCGTGCCATGAAAATTCATGGGATTCTCAGGCCGGCAGCGTCATGATGAAGCGTGCGCCACGGATATCGCCCGGCTTGGTGCCGACGATGTTCTCCGCGTCGAGCGTGCCGCCATGCGCCTCCATGATCTGCCGGCTGATCGACAGGCCGAGGCCCGAATTCTGGCCGAAGGCCTCGTTCGAGGGGCGGTCGGTATAGAAACGCTCGAAAATCCGGTCGATGCGTTCGGCGCGGATGCCTGGACCGTTGTCCTCGACCGTCACGATGGCGTGGCGAGGAGAGCGCGAGAGCGTCACGACGATGCGGCCGCCCTCCTCCGGCACGAAGGAGCGGGCGTTTTCGATCAGGTTGGTGACGACCTGCCCGATCCTCAGATCGTGGCCCTGGACAACGTAATCCTTTTCTCCGTGCGGCGGCTTCTCCACGTTGAATTCCACCGTCACCTGCCGGCGGTTCTTGCGCACTTCGCGCGCCGCCATCACAAGGTCGCCGATCAGTTTCTTCAGGTCGACGCGGCCGGAATATTCGCGCGCGAGTTCCGCGTCGAGGCGCGAGGCATCCGAGATGTCGGTGATCAGGCGGTCGAGTCGGCGCACATCGTGCTGGATGACGTCCAGAAGCCGCTTGCGCGATTCCTCGGTCTTGGCGATCGGCAAGGTCTCGACGGCGCTACGCAGCGAGGTCAGCGGGTTCTTCAGTTCGTGACTGACATCGGCGGCGAAGCTCTCGATCGCCTCGATGCGGGCGTAGAGCGCATTCGTCATCTCACGCAGCGCGACCGACAGATTGCCGATCTCGTCCTGTCTCGAGGAGAAATCCGGAATCTCCTCGCGGCTTTTCACGCCGCGCTTGACGCGAACGGCGGCCGCGGAAAGGCGCCGCAGCGGATTGGCGATGGTGGAGGCCAGGAGCAGCGACAGGATCGCGGTGACCAGCGCGGCCACGCCGAAGACGCGGAAGATGGCGCGGCGCTCCGAGGTGACGATGTTGTCGATGTCGCCGCCCTGAGTGGAGAGCATCAGCACGCCGAGAACGGCCCGGAAGCGCTGGACGGGCACCGCCACCGAAACGATCAGATCACCCTTCTCGCTCACCCTGACCACGGTGGCGGGGCTGCCGGTCAGCGCCGTCATCACCTCGGGATAGGCGGAACCGTTGCCGCCCGGCTGCTCATGGTAGACGGGCAGGTCGCGCCGGCGGAAAAGACCGATGATGCTCTTCTCCAGCCGCTCGAACAGGTTCGGCTCTTCCTCCTCGATCGGCGGCAGATCGTAGCGCAGGATCTGCCCCCTCGAATAAAGCCGCTGCGAATCCAGCAGGAGATTGGCGTCGCGGTCGTAGATGCGCGCGCGGGTCCGCGTCGGCGAAATCAGCCGTCTGAGCAGAGGGGCGACGATCTCCGGATTGATCGGGAAATCCAGATTGTCGAGCTGGTCGGAACCCGGCTCGATGCTCTGGCCGGCCTGCAATTCCAGGAGCTTCTCCGGATCGATGCGGATCGCATCCGTCTCCACGGTGGCGGAAGAGGCGATGGCGCCGGCTATGATCTCGCCCTGCGTCATCAGGCTTTCCTCACGCGCGTCGATCAGCCCGTCGCGGAACTGGTTGAGATAGAGGATGCCGACGACGAGCACGATCAGCGCCGCCATGTTGAGAAACAGGATGCGCCGCGTCAGGCTTGAAAACAGATAGTGGCCGAGCACCCAGTTCAGCCGCTTGCGCAGCCGCGCGAAGAATCCCGCCGCCTTCCGCTTTTTCGGAGCGGCCCGTTCGGTGAGCGGGATATCGCCGGTTTCTGCCACCATGGCCGGATTTTAGAGCAACAGGGGCCAGATGGGAACGCGACAGGTTCGCGGCATATTCGAAGACATCGAGCCGCATGCGGCTTTCCGCGGCATGGCGGCCCCGCCGGTCACGCCTCGCGGAAACGATAACCGACGCCGTAAAGCGTCTCGATCATGTCGAAATCATTGTCGACGACCTTGAACTTCTTGCGCAGCCGCTTGATGTGGCTGTCGATGGTGCGATCATCGACATAGACCTGCTCGTCATAAGCAGAATCCATCAGCGCATCGCGGCTCTTCACCACGCCCGGACGCTGGGCAAGCGAATGGAGGATGAGGAATTCGGTGACCGTCAGCGTCACCGGCTGCCCCTTCCAGGTGCAGGTGTGGCGCTCCTGGTCCATGACGAGCTGGCCGCGCTCGAGCGAACGGCTCTGCGCGTTCGGCGATTTGGCGGCGGCCTCCCGCGCGCTGGCGCGCCTCAGGACCGCACGGACACGCTCGACCAGAAGCCGCTGCGAGAAGGGTTTGCGGATGAAATCGTCGGCGCCCATCTTGAGGCCGAAAAGCTCGTCGATCTCGTCGTCCTTGGAGGTCAGGAAGATGACCGGAAGGTCGCTCTTCTGGCGCAGCCGCCGCAGGAGTTCCATGCCGTCCATGCGCGGCATCTTGATGTCGAGGATGGCAAGGTTCGGCGGCCGCGCCGAGAGCCCCTCGAGTGCCGAGGCGCCGTCGGTGTAGGTTTCGACGCGATACCCTTCCGACTCGAGCGCAATGGATACGGACGTCAGGATATTGCGGTCGTCGTCGACCAGCGCGATTGTGGACATATCGAGCGGCTCCCTCATCTGCGAGCGTCCCTTCGTTCGGCGGAAACCCGCCTTTGAGGGACAAATTAGGTACAAAATGTGGCGCGGCGACCCCGCATATCGCACGACCGGTCATGGATCGGAACCCCCAAAGGGGTAATCAGACTAGTTCGATTGCGGTAACCATACCCGACATACAAACGATTTAAATATACCTTTGAATTTTTAAACCGATTAATGATTTGATATCGCTAGTCTTTTCTGTATCTGCCCTATTTATCGCATCATTCGCGGCCTGAATGCCTTAGGCGGGCGGGCTTTTACCCAACCTATCTTTTCGACGGTGAGAAAGTGAAAGAGTTCGGCAAAAGAAATCCGGCCTGCGGCATCGAGGAAATCGGCCTCGCGGCGGCCAAAGCAGCCTATTACAATCTGACGGAAGCAGCGCTTTACGAGGAAGCGCTACAGCGCGGAGAAGCGCAATTGAGTGCCCATGGCGCTCTCGTCGCGGTGACCGGCCAGCATACTGGCCGCTCGGCTAAGGACAAATTCGTCGTCCGCGACGCCAACACGGAAGGCCATGTCTGGTGGGGCAACAACAGCCCTATGTCGCCGGAACATTTCGAGACGCTTTTGGCGGACTTCAAGGCGCATGCAGCGGGCAAGGAACTCTTCGTGCAGGACCTCGTCGGCGGCGCCGACGAGACGCATCGGCTCAAGGTCCGCGTCGTCAACGAACTCGCCTGGCACTCGCTCTTCATCCGCAATCTGCTGATCCGGCCCGAGCAAAGTGCGCTCGCCGCCTTCGAGCCCCAGATGACCATCATCGACCTGCCGTCCTTCAAGGCCGATCCGGCGCGGCACGGCTGCCGCACGCAAACCGTGATCGCGGTCGACCTGACCCGCATGATCGTGCTGATCGGCGGCACGTCCTATGCCGGCGAGATGAAGAAATCGGTCTTCACCGCGCTCAACTACCTGCTGCCGGAGAAATCCGTCATGCCGATGCATTGTTCGGCCAATGAAGGCGCCAATGGCGACGCGGCGATCTTCTTCGGGCTTTCCGGCACCGGCAAGACGACGCTTTCCGCCGACCCGTCCCGCACCCTCATCGGCGACGACGAGCATGGCTGGGGGCCGGACGGCGTCTTCAACTTCGAGGGCGGCTGCTACGCCAAGACCATCCGTCTTTCGCCGGAGGCCGAGCCCGAGATCTACGCCACGACGAGGCGCTTCGGAACGGTTCTGGAAAACGTCGTGCTCGACGAGGATAGGGTGCCCGACCTCGACGACGGCTCGCTCACCGAGAACACGCGCTCGGCCTATCCGCTGCATTTCATCGCCAATGCCAGTGCCACCGGCAAAGCGCCGCATCCGAAGAACGTCATCATGCTGACCGCCGACGCCTTCGGCGTGCTGCCGCCGATCGCCAAGCTGACGCCGGCGCAAGCGATGTATCACTTCCTTTCAGGCTACACGGCCAAGGTGGCGGGCACAGAGAAGGGCGTGACGGAGCCGGAAGCTACCTTCTCCACCTGTTTCGGCGCGCCCTTCATGCCCAGGCACCCATCCGAATACGGCAATCTGCTGCGCAGCCTGATCGCCGAGCACGGCGTCGATTGCTGGCTGGTGAACACCGGCTGGACCGGCGGCGCCTACGGCACCGGCAAACGCATGCCGATCAGGGCGACGCGCGCGCTGCTTGCCGCCGCCCTCGACGGCTCGCTCGCCGGGGCGGAATTCCGCACCGATCCGAATTTCGGCTTCGCTGTGCCGGTCTCGGCGCCGGGGGTCGAGCCCAGCATCCTCGACCCGCGCGCCACATGGGCTGATAAGGCGGCCTACGACCGCCAGGCGAAACGGCTTGTCGGCATGTTCGTCGACAATTTCGCCAAGTTCGAGGACCATGTCGACGCGACCGTGGCCGACGCCGCGCCGCGCGTTCAGGAAGCGGCGGAGTAGGCTTCCCATCAGCCCCGGCCCGCGCCGGGGCTTTTCTTTTTCGGCTGGGCAGTGCATCTGCTCTTCGCAAGAGGAGAACAGCATGGCCGCCCTGAAAACCATACCGCTCGCCTTCGCCGGGATACCGGAGAGCGACATGCTCGGCCGGGCGCGGGATTTCCGCGCGTTGATGACGCGGCGGCGTACCGTGCGCGATTTTTCCGATCGGCCGGTGCCGCGCGAACTGATCGAGCAGGCGGTGATGACGGCCGCGACCGCGCCTTCCGGCGCCAATCAGCAGCCCTGGACCTTCGTCTGCATCGGCGACCAGGCGATCAAGGAGCGCATCCGCGCCGCAGCGGAAGCGGAGGAGCGCGCCTTCTATGAGGGCGGCGCGCCGGAGGAATGGCTGGAGGCGCTGGCGCCGCTCGGCACGGACGCCGAAAAGCCCTTCCTCGAGATCGCGCCATGGCTGATCGTCATCTTCGCGCAGCGCTACGGGCTGAAGGAGGACGGCTCGCGGCGCAAGCACTATTACGTGCCGGAATCGGTCGGCATCGCCACCGGGCTGCTGATCGCCAGCCTGCACAATGCCGGGCTCGCCGCGCTCACCCATACGCCCTCGCCGATGGGTTTCCTGAACGAGATCTGCGGCCGCCCCGAGCACGAAAAGGCGGTGATCCTGCTCGTCGCCGGCTATCCGGCCGAAACCGCCGAGGTGCCGGACATCCGGCGCAAGGGGGCGGACGAGCTGATCGTCTGGAAGGAATGACGGAGGATCGCCGGATTCGGGTGGCGTCGAACGTCTTCATCGACGAAGACGATCTGGAAGAGGCGTTCATCCGCGCTTCCGGCCCCGGCGGCCAGAACGTCAACAAGGTGGCGACGGCGGTGCAGCTTCGCTTCGACACGCGCCGTGCGGCCGGGTTGCCGGAAGAGGTGCGCGACCGGACGATAAGGCTTGCCGGCCAGCGCGCCACCAAGGACGGCGTGATCGTCATCGAGGCTTCGCGCTTCCGCACGCAGGAGCGGAACCGGCAGGATGCGCGCGATCGTCTGGTAGCGCTGGTTGCCAAGGCGGCCGAGCCGCCGCCACCGCCGCGCAAGAAAACGCGGCCGACGAAAGGGTCGGTCGAGAGAAGGCTGAAGGCGAAGGCTGGCCGCTCGACGATCAAGAAGATGCGCGGCCGCGTTTCAGAGGACTAGAGGCCGACCGCGCGCAGGGAGAATTCTACATGCCCATGCTGACGGAAGGCGTCCAGTACCTGCCGGAGCATCTCGACCGCATGACGCAGGAGGCGCTCGTCGAGGACATCCGCGGGGTGGTCGAAGCTGCACCGCTTTACGTCCCGACCATGCCGAAGAGCGGCAAGCCCATGAGCGTGCGCATGACCAATTGCGGCGAACTGGGCTGGGTGACCGACCGCGACGGCGGCTACCGCTATCAGGCGCAGCATCCCGTGACCGGCGATCCATGGCCGCCGATTCCGGAGCGGCTGATGGCACTGTGGCGGGAGCTCGCCGACTATCCGCATCCGCCGCAGGCCTGCCTCGTCAATTTCTATTCCGACAGCGCCCGGATGGGCCTGCATCAGGATCGCGACGAGAAGGAATTTTCCGCACCCGTCCTCTCGGTCTCGCTCGGCGACAGCTGTCTTTTTCGGGTCGGCGGGACAAAGCGGAGCGACCCCACCGTTTCCGTCCGTCTTTCGAGCGGCGATGTCGTTGTCCTCGGCCGCGAAGGGAGGCTCGCCTTCCATGGCGTCGACCGCGTCTGTCCCGAGACTTCGACACTCCTGAAGAAGGGCGGACGCATCAACCTGACGCTGAGAAGGGTGACGTTGCCCTGATCCTGGGGCCTTGATCTACAACTCCGTCACGATGCGATGGCTGGGCGGGTGAACCATGCGCACGAAGGTGACCGGCTTGTCGGCGAGCCATGTCAGCCGCTCCGCGACGAAGACCGCCTCGCCCTCCGGCAGGCCGAGCAGCGCGGCTTCCTCCGCGCCGGCGCGGGCCGCCCGGAAAATGAATTCAGCACGCGAGAAGGGCGCGTTCGTCACCAGCCACTCGTTCGGGCTGACGGTATCGAACGGTGCATCGCGGACATCCGGCACGGCGTCAGGATTGATCCAGCGATCCTCGTATTGGTAGGGCGCGCCGTCGGCGAGATGCAGGCAGCGGACATGCAGCATGCGCGCGGACTTCTCCAGCCCGAGCCGGTCGGCCACCGCCTCGCCCGCCTTGTCGGTCTCGCAGCCCAGCAGCCGATAGCGGTATTCCGCGCCCTTCGCCTCGATCTCCTGCCGCACCAAGGGGATGACGAAGCGCGCCTCGCGCACCGGATTGAGCGAGACCCGCGTGCCGGCCTTGCGCCGCCGCTCGAGGATGCCGGCGCGGGCGAGATCCTGCAGCGCGCGGTTGACCGTCGCCCGCGAACAGCCGAATTCGGCGGCAAGCGCCTGCTCGCCGGGGATCAGCGCGCCTGGCTCCCAGACGCGCTTGGCGATGCGTTTCAGGATATCCTCGCTAATGTCGCGATAGGAGAGGCGCTTGCCGTTGCTCATAGCTTCGCGGCGATCGCCGTCAGGCATTCGTGATAACGCCGGGCGATTTCCTCGCGGCGGACATGGCGGCCCTCCGCCACCCTATGGCGGCCGGCCGACCAGAGGTCCGAAACCTTGCCGTCACCGCAGAATATCCAGTTGTCGAGCGGCAGATCGGGCTGTTTTGCGAGCATCAACCCCTCGCCCCTTTGCAACGCGACCAGATCGGCCCACAGCCCCGGCGCGATGCGGCCCGACTGGCGGCCCAGCGCCTGTGCGCCTCCGGCAAGCGCTTTGCCGTAGAGGACGCGGCCGGCCGACTGGCCGGCGCCGGCCAGCACGACGCGAGCATGGTCGCGCAGGCGCTGCGAATATTCGAACTGGCGCAGTTCCTCGTTGAGGGTGATGCGGATGTTGGAGTCGGAGCCGACGCCTATCGATCCGCCGGACGCAAGGAAGCGGGCGCCGTCGAATATGCCGTCGCCGAGATTGGCTTCCGTGACCGGACAGAGGCCGGCAACCGCGCCGCTCCGCGCCAACGCCTCGGTCTCGCGCGGCTCCATATGGGTACAGTGGATGAGGCACCAGCGCTTGTCCACAGGCATGTTGGCAAGCAGCCATTCGACCGGCCGCGCGCCAAGCTCGGCCAGCGCCTCCTCCACCTCGCCCTCCTGCTCGGCAATGTGCATATGGAAGGGCGCGTCGGGCAGCATGCCGGTCAGCGCTTCCAGATCGGCTGGACCGACGGCGCGCAGCGAGTGCGGCGCGACGCCGAGGCCGGTGTCGGGGGAAAGGCCTTTGACGATCTCGCCCGCCCGCTCCATCTCCGCCGCGAATCCGTCGAGTCTGTTGCCGAAGCGAAGCTGGCCGCCGGCAAGCGGGCGGCCGTCGACGCCGCCTTGCGCGTAATAGACCGGTAAAAGCGTGAGGCCGATGCCGGTCGAGGCTTGCGCCGCGGCGATCCGAACGGACAGTTCGCCGGGATCGTCATAGGCGCCGCCGCCCGGCCGGTTGTGGAGGTAATGGAACTCCGCCACTGCCGCGAAGCCGGCTTCCTGCATCTCCATGAAGGCGAAGGCGGCGACGGCCTCGATATCCTCCGGCGAGAGAAGGTCGAGAAAGCGGTACATCACCTCGCGCCACGTCCAGAAACTATCGCGCTCGGAGGGGCCGCGCCGTTCGGTCAGGCCAGCCATGGCGCGCTGGAAGGTGTGGCTGTGCAGGTTGCAGGCGGCCGGCAGCAGCGTCTCGACATGCATGCTGCCGGGCGCGGCCTTAACGTCCTTCGCGACCGAAGCGACGCGGCCATCATCGTCGATCCCGACAAGGACATCTTTCGCCCAGCCATCCTCGAGGAGCGCCGTCGCCGCGAATATCGTCCGCATGGCCATTTCCGTGTTGACTTATTTTGTCTAGACATAATAGCATCAAATCGAGACATGTGAACCGCCTCAGGCACCATGAACAGAAAAATCGTCAAAGCCACGAACATCGCCACGATGCAGCCGGGTGGGACCGCTTACGGCCTCGTCGCGGATGGCGCGATCGGGATCGAGGACGGCCGCATCGCCTGGGTCGGCAAGGCCGATGCGGTGCCGGCCGATTGGCGCGGCACCACCGTTGAGGATTGCGGCAACCGGCTCGTGACGCCTGCCCTGATCGACTGCCACACGCATCTCGTCTTCGGCGGCAACCGGGCGAAGGAATTCGAGATGCGGCTTCAAGGCGCGACTTATGAGGAGATCGCGCGCGCCGGCGGCGGCATCGTCTCGACAGTCACGGCGACGCGGGCGCTCTCCGAGGATGAACTGGTCGAAGCCGCCCTTCCCCGGCTCGATGCGCTGATGGCCGAAGGGGTCGGGACGATCGAGATCAAGTCGGGCTACGGACTGACGATCGAGGACGAATTGAAGATGCTGCGCGCCGCGCGACGGCTCGGCGAATTGCGCAAGGTGCGAGTGAAGACGAGCTACCTTGCCGCGCATGCCGTCCCTGCGGAATACAAGGGCCGCGCCGACGCCTATATCGACGAGGTGGTGCTGCCGGGCCTCGATGCCGCGCAGGCCGAAGGGCTGGTCGATGCCGTCGACGGGTTCTGCGAGGGCATCGCCTTTTCGCCAGCGCAGATCGCGCGCGTCTTCGAACGCGCGAAGGCGCTTGGCATCCCGGTCAAGCTCCACGCCGAGCAGCTTTCCAATCTGGGTGGGGCTGCACTCGCAGCCTCCTATCGCGCGCTGTCGGCCGACCATCTCGAATATCTGGACGAAGCTGACGCCGAGGCCATGGCGAAAAACGGGACCGTCGCGGTCCTGCTTCCCGGAGCCTTCTATTTCCTGCGTGAAAAGCAGGCGCCGCCGGTCGATGCGCTGCGCTCGGCGGGCGTGCCGATCGCCATCGCCACCGACTGCAATCCCGGCTCCTCACCGCTCGCCTCGCTCCTTCTGACCATGAACATGGCCTCGACGCTCTTCCGCCTCGCGCCCGAGGAGGCGCTTGCCGGCGTGACCCGCAATGCCGCGCGAGCGCTCGGGCTGGCGGAAGAAGTCGGGACGATCGAGGTCGGCAAACGCGCCGAGCTTGCGGTGTGGGACGTCGGACATCCGGCCGAACTGGCGTATCGGATCGGGTTCAATGCGCTGAACAAGGTGATCGTGGGATGATGGAGATAATTCGCTCAGCGCCGCGCCGCTTCGCACCCCCCTCTGTCCTGCCGGACATCTCCCCCTCAAGGGGGGAGATCAGGCCTTCATCTTTGCTCTCACCAATCACCAGCACTGCAGGATGGGAGCCGAGCCGAGCGGCCGCCGTAATCTCCCCCCTTGAGGGGGAGATGTCCGGCAGGGCAGAGGGGGGTGATTTCGGCCGCAAGACATTCAAAGCCTCGGGCGCGATCCATGAGATGGAGTCGCGCCCATGACCCTCACTCTCCATCCCGGTGCCATCACGCTTGAAACGCTGGAGCGCATCTATCGAGGGTCCGAACCTGTCCGCCTCGCCTCCGCCTCGCATCCGCGCATCGAGGCCGCCGCCGCCCGCATCGCGGAGATCGCCGGCGGGGCCGACGCCGTCTACGGCATCAACACCGGCTTCGGGAAGCTTGCCAGCGTACGCATCCCGGCGGCGGACGTGGCCACCCTCCAGCGCAACCTCATCCTCTCGCATTGCTGCGGCGTCGGCCAGCCGCTGAAGCCTCAGATCGTGCGTCTCGTCATGGCGTTGAAGCTGATGTCGCTCGGGCGCGGCGCGTCGGGCGTGCGCATGGAGACGGTGTCGCTGATCGAAGCGATGCTGGAAAAAGGCGTTGTGCCGGTCATCCCGGAAAAGGGCTCGGTCGGGGCTTCGGGTGACCTCGCGCCGCTTGCCCACATGACCGCCGCGATGATCGGCGAAGGCAAGGCATATCTGGCCGGCGAAAGGATGGCCGCGCGGGCGGCACTCGAAAAAGCCGGGCTGAAGCCGGTCGTGCTCGCCGCCAAGGAAGGGCTTGCGCTGATCAACGGCACGCAGGTCTCGACCGCGCTGGCGCTTGCCGGGCTTTTCGAGACGCATCGCGCGGCAAACGCGGCGCTGGTCACCGGCGCGCTCTCGACCGATGCCGCGATGGGCTCCTCCGCGCCATTCCATCCCGAAATCCACGCACTGCGCGGCCATCAGGGCCAGATCGACACGGCGGCGGCGCTGTGGCGTTTGCTCGACGGCTCGGAAATCCGCGAAAGCCACCGGCTCGGCGACGAGCGCGTGCAGGACCCTTATTGCATACGCTGCCAGCCGCAGGTGGACGGTGCAGCACTCGACATATTGCGCCAGTGTGCACGCACGCTCACGCTTGAAGCCAATGCCGTGACCGACAATCCGCTTGTGCTCTCCGACGGCTCGGTCGTCTCCGGCGGCAATTTCCACGCCGAGCCTGTGGCGTTCGCGGCCGACCAGATCGCGCTCGCCATCTGCGAGATCGGGGCCATTGCCCAAAGACGCATCGCGCTTCTGGTCGATCCGGCGCTCTCCTTCGGCTTGCCGGCCTTCCTGGCGAAGAAGCCGGGGCTCAATTCCGGCCTGATGATCGCCGAGGTCACTTCCGCCGCGCTGATGAGCGAGAACAAGCAGCGCGCGCATCCGGCCTCGATCGATTCCACGCCGACCTCCGCCAACCAGGAGGACCATGTGTCCATGGCCTGCCACGGCGCGCGCCGGCTTCTCGACATGGCCGAAAACCTCGCCGCGATCATCGGCATCGAGGCGGTCACGGCGGCGCAGGGCATCGACTTTCGGGCGCCGCTCAAGACCAGCGGCGAATTGCAGAAGGCGCATCAGGCGGTCCGCAACGCCGTCCCGGCGCTGGAGGTGGACCGCTATATGGCGGGCGACCTCGCGGCCGCTGGTGAATTGGTGCGTTCGGGGGCGCTCTGCGACAGCGTTTCGGCGGGCATTTTGCCTGGGCTGGAGGGATGATGATACTTATAGCAGATGGAAACGGCACGGCCGTTTACCCCCACCCCTGTCCCCTCCCCACAAGGGGGAGGGAGACGCCGGCACCGCGTTCCTGGCTAAAATCGTCGAAGTTTGCGCCACTCAGCGTCGGAGCAAAGTCTCCCTCCCCCTTGTGGGGAGGGGCTAGGGGTGGGGGTGTTTTCACACAATCGCCTCGCAAAAGGGGGCATGGCCTATCGTTCGGAGTCCCTCAATGACCCCCTTTGAAATCACCCGCGGCACCTCGCCCGTCATCCTCGGCTTCCCGCATACCGGTACGGAGGTGCCGCCGGACATATGGGCCGACCTCAACGAGGAAGGCCGCAAGCTGCGCGATACGGACTGGCACATCCACCGCCTCTATGCCGGCCTGCTGCCGGAGGTGACGACAGTCCGCGCGACCTTCCATCGCTATTGCATCGACGCTAACCGCGACCCGTCGGGCGCCAGCCTCTATCCGGGGCAGAACACGACGGGGCTTGTGCCGCTCACCGATTTCGACGACCAGCCGCTCTGGTCGAAGGAACCGGACGGGAAGGAGATCGAACGGCGCAAGGCGCTGTTCCATGCGCCCTACCATGCGGCGCTTGCAGCCGAAATCGAGCGCGTGAAATCTATCCACGGCATCGCCGTGCTCTACGATTGCCACTCGATCCGCTCAAAATGCCCGTTCCTGTTCGACGGCATCCTGCCCGACTTCAACATCGGCACCGACAACGGCAGGACCTGCGCACCGGAACTCGAGGAGGCCGTGGTCGACATCTGCCGCTCGGCGAAGGGCTATACGTCGATCCTCAACGGCCGCTTCCGCGGCGGCTGGACGACGCGGCACTATGGAAGGCCGCAGGATGGCGTCCATGCCGTGCAGATGGAACTGGCGCAGTCCACCCATCTCGCGACCGAAGAACCGCCCTTCGCCTATGACGAGACCAAGGCCGAAAGGCTGCGCGTCCATCTCGGCGCCATCCTGAAGCGCCTCGAGGAAATCGCCCTTTCGATGAAATCCGGAGTCTGGTCATGACCAATCCCCGTCACAACATCCGCGAGATCCATGCGCCGCGCGGCCCGGAACTCAACGCGCTTTCCTGGCAAACGGAAGCGCCGCTCAGGATGCTGATGAACAATCTCGATCCGGGCGTGGCGGAAAACCCGAACGAGCTCGTCGTCTATGGCGGCATCGGCCGCGCCGCGCGCACCTGGAACGATTTCGACGCCATCGTGGCGACGCTGAAGACGCTGAAGGAGGACGAGACGCTGCTCGTCCAGTCGGGCAAGCCGGTCGGCGTCTTCCGCACCCACGCCGACGCGCCGCGCGTGCTGATCGCCAATTCCAACCTCGTGCCGCACTGGGCCGACTGGGACCATTTCAACGAGCTCGATCGCAAGGGCCTGATGATGTACGGCCAGATGACGGCCGGGTCGTGGATCTATATCGGCACGCAGGGCATCGTGCAGGGCACCTACGAGACCTTCGTGGAGGCCGGCCGCCAGCACTATAACGGCGATCTCAAGGGGAAATGGATCCTGACCGCGGGCCTGGGCGGCATGGGCGGGGCGCAGCCGCTTGCCGCCATCATGGCCGGTGCCTCCTGCCTCGCCATCGAATGCGACCCCGACCGCATCGATTTCAGGCTCCGCACCCGCTATGTCGACGAGCGTGCGGATACGCTCGACGAGGCACTCGCCATGATCGAGCGTTGGACGAAGGCCGGCGAAGCGAAGTCGGTCGGGCTTGTCGGCAACGCCGCCGAGATCGTGCCGGAACTTCACCGGCGCGGCGTCAGGCCGGACATCCTGACCGACCAGACCTCTGCGCACGATCCGCTCAACGGCTATCTGCCGAAGGGCTGGTCGCTCGGGGAATGGCGCGAAAAACGCGAGAGCGATCCGAAGGCGGTGGAAAAGGCAGCCCGCCAATCCATGCGCGAGCATGTGGAGGCCATGGTCGGCTTCTGGAACGACGGCGTGCCGACGCTCGACTACGGCAACAATATCCGCCAGGTCGCCAAGGACGAGGGCTTCGACAACGCGTTCGCCTTTCCAGGCTTCGTTCCCGCCTATATCCGCCCGCTCTTCTGCCGCGGCATCGGCCCCTTCCGTTGGGCCGCCCTTTCGGGCGACCCGGAGGACATCTTCCGCACCGACGCCAAGGTCAAGGAACTGACGCCGGGCAATACGCATCTGCACAATTGGCTCGACATGGCAAGGGAGCGCATCGCTTTCCAGGGCCTGCCGGCGCGCATCTGCTGGGTGGGCCTCGGCGACCGCCACCGGCTCGGCCTCGCCTTCAACGAGATGGTGGCGAAGGGCGAGTTGAAGGCGCCGGTCGTCATCGGCCGCGACCATCTCGATTCCGGCTCCGTCGCCTCGCCCAACCGTGAGACCGAGGCGATGAAGGACGGGTCGGACGCCGTGTCGGACTGGCCCCTCCTCAACGCGCTGCTCAATTGCGCCTCGGGCGCGACATGGGTGTCGCTGCACCATGGCGGCGGCGTCGGCATGGGCTTTTCGCAGCACGCCGGAATGGTGATCTGCGCCGACGGCACGCCGGAAGCGGCGAAGCGGCTCGAGCGCGTGCTGTGGAACGACCCAGCCACCGGCGTCATGCGCCATGCGGATGCCGGTTACGAGACGGCAATCGAATGCGCGAAGGAAAAGGGGCTGAGGCTGCCGGCCATCCTCGGCAACTGACTCGTCAACACGTCACGGCGATAATGCAGCGCCAACGGTCCTTCGTCTCGACGGTATAGCCGTGCGGGTGCTGCCCCTGATCGGGGCATTGCAGCTTGTCGGCATCCTTGGCGGGGACGCCGACACGGATGGGCACCGCGATCACGTCATGGGTGAGGACGTAGATGACGTGGTTCTTCTCATAATAGGCGATTGCCTGATCGCAGGTCAGGTCCTGCGCCAACTCGAACGCCGAAGCCGGCGCGCATAGCGCAACCAGCGCCGCGAGGCCTGACACAAGCATCCTCGTCATCCACGCTGCCTCCATCGATGCCGTTTCCGGCACTATCTAATAGTGGCGGGGCTGAGTTTCGACCCATGTGTTGCATGATCGAAGCTCCATCGACCGGTTCGGGCGACAGGCTCGGCCAAACGGAACCGGCCACGGATGACGCATTCGGTAAATCGAGAAAGCAGGGGATCGAGAAAGCAGGCATGCCTGCGTTTGCCTGACGCGGGCCAGTGGTCCCTGAAAGTCAGCCCCGCCGAACCACTGGCCTCTGTCCTGGCCGTCTACCGGCTTTCGCCTGGACGGATCACGTCGGAGACCGCGGTCCGATCTCCTTCGTCTGGAGGCAGCACCCCCGTAGGCCGAAGCCCCTTTGCAGCCCGTCCCCGATGCTCTGTCGCCGCCGTCTCCATTAACCATAATGCTGCCAAAGCCGCTGATTCCCGTCCATCGCTTTTATGAGCGTTTCGCGTCCATACAATCGATCTTCCACCAACTGTTACCGGTCGGACACATATGTTACCGGAATGCAACGGTAACGCATCCGCTTTACGGTGCAGCCAGGTGAGGCGATGAACGGCTTGGAAGCGACCGGCCTTGCCATAGTCGCCGTCGTCCCCATAACTTCGGAGCTTATGCTGGCAGCCGCCAATGCGGGATTAGTGATTTTATACCAATAATGATACTTGAAACATCATGATAAGGGGTTTATACGTGCATACTGCACTTTCAACGGGCTTGTCGGCATGATCACGGCAGCGCAGATGCGCGCCGCGCGCGCGCTGATCGGGATGGACCAGAAGACGCTTGCCGAACGCGCCGGCGTCTCGCTGCCCACCGTGCAGCGCATGGAAGCCTCAGACGGCGTCGTGCGCGGTGTGGTGGATACGCTGGTCAAGGTGATCCAGGCGCTCGAGGAGGCCGGCGTGACGCTCATCGGCGACAACCAGACGAGCGACGGCGGCGGCCGCGGGGTCAGGCTGAAGACACCGCCGGACGGATCAGCCCGCTGAAAGGCCGCCGGCGCCCACGGGCCGGCGAGACGGGCTTTTCCACGACGCGCCGGGCCGCGCCGCCGGGTTGTCGATATGGACGCCGCATCTCGCCCGCGCCGCCAAGCGCCGGGCTTCTGGGAACTCTACACGCCGAAACTCATCACCGTCCTCAAGGAAGGCTACCGGCCGGCGCATCTGCGCGCCGACATCATCGCCGGGCTGACCGTGGCGATCGTGGCGCTGCCGCTCTCCATGGCGATCGCCATCGCCTCGCATGTGACGCCCGAACGCGGCCTCTACACGGCGATCATCGGCGGCACCATCATCGCGCTCTTCGGCGGCAGCCGTTTCCAGGTCGGCGGACCGGCCGGCGCTTTCATCGTGCTCGTCGCCGCGACCGTCGACCGGCACGGGATAGAAGGCCTCTTCCTCGCCACCATGATGGCAGGCGCCATGCTGATCGCGGCCGGCTACCTGAGGCTCGGCACCTATGTGAAATTTATCCCCTACCCCGTCACCGTCGGCTTCACGGCGGGCATCGCGGTCATCATCCTCGCCAGCCAGTTGCACGACCTCTTCGGCCTGACGCTCGCCGGCAAGGAACCGGGCGATTTCCTCGACAAGATGATCGTGCTCGGCAAGGCGGCCGGCACGACAAACCCGGCCGCGGTGCTGGTCGCAGTGCTGACGATCGGCACGATCGTCGCGGTCAAGCGCCTGCGCCCCGCCTGGCCGGCCTTCCTGATCGCCGTTGCCGTGGCTTCGCTCGCCGTCGCCGCGTTCGGCCTGCCGGTGGAAACGATCGGCAGCCGCTTCGGCGGCATCCCGCGCAGCCTGCCGGAGCCGACGCTTCCCGTATTCAGCCTGGACAAGATGCTGACGCTTTTACCGGACGCGATCTCCTTTGCCCTCCTCGGCGCCATCGAATCGCTCCTGTCGGCCGTGGTCGCCGACGGCATGACCGGACGCCGCCACCGTTCCAATTGCGAACTGGTCGCGCAGGGTCTTGCCAACGTGGTCTCGCCGCTCTTCGGCGGCATCTGCGTCACCGGCCTTATCGCGCGCACCGCGACCAATATCCGGGCCGGCGCGCACGGCCCGCTTTCCGGCTTCTTCCACTCGATGTTCGTGCTCCTGTTCATGGCGGTCGCCGCGCCGCTCGCCGTCTACGTGCCGCTTGCCGCACTCGCCGGCGTGCTTGCGGTGGTCGCCTGGAACATGGTGGAGCGGCCAGCCTTCGCGGCGCTCATCCGCTCCTCGCGCGGCGACGCGCTTGTGCTGCTCGTCACCTTCGCGCTCGTCGTCTTCCGCGACCTCACCACCGGCATCGTGGTCGGCTTCGCGCTCGGCGCGCTTCTCTTCATCAACCGTATGGCACACGCCGTCGCCGTGGAGGCGCACGCGCCGCCCGCGATCGAGGATCTGCCCGATACGACCAACGGCGACCGCAAGCGCTACGACGCCGCCGAAGCGAGCGATCCCGACACGGTCGTCTACCGCATCTCCGGCGCCTTCTTCTTCGGCGCGGCGGAGGCGGTGGGCTCCGTCTTCGACCGCATCGCCGACAAGCACCGGAATTTCGTGCTCGACTGCTCGAAGGTGCCGTTCCTCGATTCGACAGCGGCCAACGTCATCGAAGGCGCCGCACGCAAGGCGTCGCGCGCCGGCGTACGCTTCTATATCGCCGGCGCGTCGCCACAGGTCCGCCGCATGCTCCTGAGCCACGGCGTGCGCCAGCCGCATGCGCGCTACGGCGCCAGCGTCGCAAGCGTCCTCGATCATATCCGCCGCAAGGCAGCGGAGCTCGCGGCCGCGGCCTGATGCGGCTGCTATCTTTTCAGGAAGCGCAGATGGAGCATGATTGCCGCGGCCAGCGCCAGTAACGCGACGACGGCCGACAGGACGAGCGCGGCCTGGCTGCCGAAACGCTCGATGATACTCGCATAGACGAGGGGCGAGGCGGCCGAGACGATGAAGCTCGGCATCAGGAGGCGGCCAACGACGAGGCCGTAGGTGTTGCGGTCGAAAAGCGCGAGAGGAAGCGTGCCCCGCGTGATGGTGGTGAGGCCGTTGCCGGCGCCATAGACGAAGGCAAAGGCAAGGGCGGCGGGCACGAAGACGCCACCCGCCATGCCGGCGACGAAGGCGAAAGGCAGAAGCGCGGCCGCCAGCATGTTGAGATGGAACGCGTCGAGCCGCGCACCGAACATCACTTCGCCAAGCCGCGCCGCCGACTGCGCGATGCCGCGCAAGGTCGAGATCCAGACCGCGGCGCCGGCTGCCAGCCCGAGCCCGGCGAGGATGTTGATCATATGCGCCGACATGCCGGAATTGAGGAAGTTCACCGCCGTCGTAATAAGCGCGTAGAGGGCTCCGGCGGCAAAGCGGTCGCGCGGGGAGACCGCAAGCGGCGGCCGTTCGGCGGGAAGAGACGGCGCCGGCATCGCGGCGGGCGCGGCATCGCCATAGCGGCTGACGGGGATGGCCAGATGAAGCGGCAGCGTCAGGAGCGCAACCCCGGCATAGATGAAGAGCGCGGCCCGCCATCCGAAAAGCTCCGTCAGCATATGGCCGAAGGGCCAGAACACGGTCGAGGCGAGCCCGCCGAACAGTGTCACCTGCGCCATCGGCTTTCTGGCTGAAGGCCCGCCGATGCGCGCCAGCGTGGCGAAGGCCGCGTCATAAAGGGTGAGGCGCATGGCGAGGCCGAGGACGATCCAGCTCGCATAATAAAGGACCACGCCGTGGGAGAGCGCGACGCCGGCGCAGCCGAGCGCGATCAGCACCGATCCTGTCGCCATGACCTTGCGACCCCCATGCCGGTCGATCAGACGGCCGGCGAGCGGCGAAGCGAAACCCATGACGAGGAGCGCAAGCGAAAAGCCGCCATAGACGAGATCGCGGCTCCAGCCCAGATCGTCTCCGATGACCCGGCCGAAACCACCGATCAAATAATAGGCCGTACCCCAGCAGACGAGTTGCGACATGCCGAGGAAGAAGACGGTGCGGCGCAGGATCAAGCGGGGAATTCCTTGGGCAGGGTCCAGGAGCGGAACATCGTTCCTGGGCGGGAGACGATCGGCAGACAAGGCCGCCGTTCACATTTGTTGGGGGCCGGCGTCGAAACCGCGACAAAACGCCGCGAATAGTGTAGCCTTCCTATACGGTCGCGCCCCGCGTGACCAGGCAACGACAGTTTCGCGAGGCGGCGACCGCTCCGAACCCGACAGGGAGCAATGGTCATGTCGAACTTTCATGTGATTGCCGGGGCAGGCGAAAGATCGGTCGAACTCGCTGTGCGCCGGATCGGTTACGCCGATCTCACCGACGCGCTCAGGCGCGGGCTCGACGATTTCATGACGAAGCCGTCGCACTATGTTTTCCTGTGCCTGATCTATCCGCTGGTCGGTGTCGTTCTCGCGGCCTGGACCTCCGGGCACAACGCGCTGCCGATGCTCTTTCCGCTGATGTCGGGCTTCGCGTTGATCGGACCATTGGCGGGCGTCGGTCTGTATGAAATCAGCCGCAGGCGGGAACTCGGCATGGACATGTCCTGGAAACATGCGCTCGAAGTGCGGCATGCTCCGTCGATCCCGTCCATCGTAGCGATGGGCATCTACCTGCTCTGCCTGTTCGTGGCATGGCTGCTCGTCGCCAAGGCGATCTACGTCTGGCAGTTCGGCGACCAGGTTCCCGCCTCGATCGGCAGCTTCTTCCGCGACCTCTTCACCACGCATCAGGGATGGATGGTGATCGTCTGGGGCAACATCGCCGGCTTCGTCTTCGCGGTGATCGTGCTTGCCACCACCGTCATCGCCTTCCCGCTCCTGCTCGACCGCGACGCCGGCGCCTATGAAGCGGTGACGACATCCTTCCGCGCGGTCACCGCCAACCCGGGACCGATGGCGGTTTGGGGCCTGATCGTCGCGGCGGCGCTGGTCGTCGGCTCGATCCCGGTTTTCGCAGGGCTTGCGGTTGTCGTACCGATCCTCGGCCATGCGACGTGGCATCTTTACCGCAAGGTCGTGGAGCCTAGCTCGGTGCCGATACGACGGGCGCGTTCGAAGATGCCAAGGAAATAGCCTTCCGAGCGGAGGACCGGCCGGGGCGGATCGCCGAGGGGAAAAGGCGATCCGCTCCAAACGTTTCTTGGGAGCATGGGCAGTACAACCCCCACTCCGTCCCGCTTCGCGGGCCACCTCTCCCCCACTTTCGTGGGGTAGAGGAAGGGAGTAGAGCCTTGCGGCCGGCGCTTCCTCTCCCCCGTCGAGCGGGGGAGAGGTGGTTTGCGAAGCAAATCGGAGTGGGGGTCGAACTCATATGCGATCGTTGAACCTCGCAGGCGAGGGTCACTCTCCGTCCCATCACGCCAGCAGATGCGCCATCAGCGCACGGAGTTCGGCAGGCTTCACCGGCTTGTGCATCAATTCGATGCCTGACTGGCGCGCCGCGATCGACAGTGCGTCGGACGGGTCGGCGGTGATGATCAGGGCGGGCACGGCGCGGTTCAGATATTGCCGGGCCTCCCCGATGGTGATCGAGCCGAGGTCGCCGTCGTCCAGATGCTGGTCCGCGATGATGAGGTCCGGCACCCAGTCCGTGTCGCCCAGGCACTGAAGCGCCTCGCCGGTAGACGAGGCAACGCGGATCGAACAATGCCAGCGCTCGAGCAGCGCCGCCATCGCCTCCAGAACGGCCACGTCGTTTTCCACGAGCAGGACGCGAACACCGTAGAGCCCGTAGAAGCGGGGCGTCTCGAGGGCACGTATCGGCAGGGCGAGGCGGGCGGCGCGCGCCGCCGCCGGCAAGGCGGCCACCTGGAAGACCGTGCCCTTGCCAAGCCTGGACGTGAACGAGATATCGTGTCCGAGCGCCGAGATCAGGCGCCTGACGATGGCCAGCCCCAGGCCGAGCCCGCCGCTCGACCGCTCCGCCTCGCCGGCATTGCGACCGCGCTGAAATTCCTCATAGACCGCCTCGTACTGTTCCTGCGGGATGCCGATGCCGGTATCGGCGACGGCGACCACGATCCGGCCGGCCTTGCGCCGCACGCCGACGATGACGCCGCCCTTGACCGTATAGCGGAGCGCGTTGGAGATGATGTTTTGCAGCACGCGGCGGTAGAGCATTCGGTCGGTGCGGATGACCGCATCGGTCGTGCGGAAGCGCAACTCCAATCCCTTCTTCGCGGCAAGCGGCGCGAAGTCCGACATCAGCGAGCGGAAGAGCGACTGCAACTCGACATCGGAGATTTCCGGCCGCACAACGCCTGCATCGAGCTTGGAGATGTCGAGAAGGGTGCGAAGCACGTCCTCCATCGTCTCCAGCGCGCGCGAGACCTGGGCGGCAAGCCGGCGTCCGTCTCCCGTGGTCTGCAGATCGGTCAGCGCCGAGATCGACAGATGGGCGGCGTTGAGCGGTTGCAGCACGTCGTGGCTCGCGGCGGCAAGAAAGCGCGTCTTCGACAGATTGGCCTGTTCGGCGGCTTCCTTGGCCAGGGCGAGTTCGTGGTTGGATTGCTCCAGGCGGCGCAGCGTCGAGCGCAATTCGTCGGTGCGCTCGCGGATGCGGCTTTCGAGATTGATCGCCGTCTGGAACAGCGAAAAGGCGTTGGCCTGCTGGTCCATCGAGCGCTCGACACGGCCGATCAGCGCCTCGTTGATCCGCCTGAGGCGCTCGATATCGGCAATATCGTTCAGAGCCATGTCAGTTCGTCACTACGACCTACTCGGCGGCCTCGGCGCGCGCCGCCGGACGCCGCTTCCCGAAGGCGATGCCGGTCAGCGTCTGGTTCAGGTGCATGGACTGGTATTGCTCGCCATAGGTGCCGAAGCCGACGACATTGTATTTGCGGTAAAGCTCGGCCATCGGGCGCATGATCTGACGGTTGGCAGCATCCACACGGCGATAGCAGCAGTCGAAGCCGAGCACCATGTCGATACCGTCCAGCCGCCGGTCGAGACCGTCAAGCGCGGTGCGCGTCGATTCGACCATGCCGCGCGCCTCGGCGAGCGTCAGCACGACACCGTCGTCGATGGCGCAGGCGAAGGCCAGCGACCCGTCCTCGCCGACACCGCGGATGGCGCGGCAGAAATATTCGCCGCCGACGCGCACCACCACGGGGGAAGAGGCGAAGCTCATCTGCGACAGCGAGCCGGCATCCTTGCCGAGCGCCTCGGCATATTCGATCGCCGCCGGCCGGGCGTTGAATTCCGATACGACGCGCCGGTCCGCCTCGGACGCGGTGACGACGAACTTGGCGTCGGTCGGGATGAAATTATCGGTCTTGAAGATGCTGAAGGGGATATCGGTCGCGACGAGGAAGATGATGGCGCTGTCGGAGCAGACAGCGCCGTTGTGGAAAAGCACCGGCTTTTGCCATTTCAGATCGTCGCCGGCCGAGCCGCCGACGAGCGGAATGGCGTCCAGCGCCCAATGGATGGCGGCGGTCACCGCCTCCTCGGCAAACGACATGCCGTCGATCAGGCACATGGCGAAGCGTCGGCGGCCCGGCCCGCCGTCGCCGCAATCGTCCAGTTCGCGAATGAGTCGCTCCACCTCGTCCGCGACGATATGCATGCCCGACGTCGATATGTCCTCGATCAGCGCCGAACGGACGGTGAAATGCGCCGCCGGCAGGAGCAGCGCCAGCGCCTCCCCGTCGCCGATCCCTTCGGGCGTTATCTCGCCGGCCGTCGTGCAGCCGGCATGCGCAAGGCCCGGCGCGTGCTTGCGCATCGCCGCCTCGATGGCTTTCGAAGTGAAGAGCGACGGCGAATGGAAGATGAAGGCGAAGCCCGCGCCGTGCCTTTCGGCCTCCTCGGCGACCATTCGCGCGAACCCGTCGGCGCCGATGCCGGGCGCGGTGAGCGCGACGATGCCGCAATCATATTGGGTACGCTCGGTCACCACGTGACCATCTCCCTGACGACCGGCCCTCCTCGACCGGGTATTTTCCATCATCGCCGGCAATTTCGCGTTTGGCAACTTGCGTCGGAAGCCATCTTCGGTCGAAAGTACAATATGACGTGTTCATGCCGGACTGCATTGTCGTGGTAGTTTCGGCCGGTCGCGGCAATCGCTAATATGCGGAGGCGTCCCGATCCGGGATCGGCGCATCCGGAAATCAGGCCCGAAATTTGGGGAGGACACATGTCGGACGTATCGCTTGTAGTGAATGGCCGGAAAGTATCGGGCTCGGTCGAGGACCGGACGCTGCTGGTACATTTCCTGCGCGAGAATCTCGGCCTCACCGGCACGCATGTCGGCTGCGACACCTCGCAGTGCGGCGCCTGCGTCGTGCATGTCGACGGCAAGGCGGTGAAGTCCTGCACCATGCTCGCCGTGCAGGCCTCGGGCTCGGAGGTCACCACGATCGAGGGGCTGGCGAATGGCGGGGACCTGCATCCGGTTCAGGCCGCCTTCAAGGAGAATCACGGGCTGCAGTGCGGCTTCTGCACGCCGGGCATGATCATGACCACGGTGGACATGATCGCGCGCCACCCCGAAGGGCTCGACGAGGCGACGGTGCGCCACGAACTCGAGGGCAATATCTGCCGCTGCACGGGCTATCACAACATCGTCAAATCGGTGCTCGCCGCATCGAAGACGATGGCGAAGGGATCGAAGGGCAAGGCGAAGAAGGCGGCTTGAAGAACGAATAGGGAGTAGCGAATAGCGAATACGGTCTCGATCCCGGTCGCAGTCGCTCTTTTCCCTACTCGCTATTCGCCACTCCCTATTCGCTTCTGACAGTTCTGGAGGAGCACTCACATGGGTATCGAAGGTATCGGCGCACGCGTTGCGCGCAAGGAAGACAGGCGTTTCATCACCGGCGCCGGCAGCTATGTCGACGACATGGTCGTTCCGGGCATGAAGCACGCGGCGTTCGTGCGCAGCCCCTACGCGCATGCCGATTTGAAGAAGATCGACGTGAAGGCGGCCGAGGCCATGCCGGGCGTCATCGCCGTGCTCACCGGCAAGCAGCTCAAGGCCGACGGCATCGGCAACCTGATCTGCGGCTGGATGATCCATTCCAAGGACGGCTCGCCGATGAAGATGGGTGCGTGGTCGCCGCTGGCGGTCGACCGGGTGCGCTATGTCGGCGACGCGGTAGCGATCGTCGTGGCCGAGACCAAGGGCCAGGCGCGCGACGCCGCCGAAGCGGTCGAGGTTACCTACAAGGAGAAGAAGGCCGTCACCGACGCCGTGCAGGCGCTGAAGAAGGGCGCGCCGCAGCTTCATCCCGAGGCCGAAAACAACCTGATCTTCGACTGGGATATCGGCGACGCCAAGGCGGTGGACGAGGCGATCGCCAAGGCGGCGCATGTGACGAAGATCCATATCGTCAACAACCGGCTCATCCCGAACGCTATGGAGCCGCGCGCCGCGCTTGGCCACTACAACAAGGCCGAGGATCACTACACCTGCTGGACCACCAGCCAGAACCCGCATGTGGCGCGCCTCGTCATGAGCGCGTTCTACAATGTCGCGCCGGAAAACAAGTTACGCGTCATCGCGCCGGATGTCGGCGGCGGCTTCGGCTCCAAGATCTACATCTACCCGGAAGAGATCATCTGCCTGTGGGCTTCAAAGCGCGCCGGCGTGCCGGTCAAATGGGTGGCCGATCGCACGGAAAGCTTCCTGTGCGACGCGCATGGCCGCGACCATGTCTCCGAAGTTCAGCTGGCGCTCGACAAGAACAACAAGGTCACCGCGCTCAAGGTCGACACGATCGCCAATCTCGGCGCCTACATGTCGCTCTTCTCTTCCTCGGTGCCGACCTACCTCTACGCGACGCTCCTGTCGGGCCAGTACGACATCCCGGCCATCCATTGCAACGTGCGCACGGTCTACACCAACACCGCGCCGGTGGACGCCTATCGCGGCGCCGGCCGGCCCGAGGCGTGCTACCTGATCGAGCGCACGATGGAGACGGCGGCGCGCGAAATCGGCATGAGTCCGGCCGAGTTCCGCCGCATCAACTTCATCACGCAGTTCCCGCATCAGACGCCGGTCATCATGAACTATGACACCGGCGATTTCAGCGCCTCCCTCAATGCGGCGATGAAGGAGGCCGACTATGCCGGCTTCCCGAAGCGCCGCGAGGCGGCGAAGAAGCGCGGCAAGCTGAGGGGCATCGGCTTCTCCTGCTACATCGAGGCCTGCGGCATTGCGCCGTCGAAGGCGGTCGGCTCGCTCGGCGCCGGCGTCGGGCTTTGGGAATCGGCCGAGGTCCGCGTCAACGCCGTCGGCACGATCGAGGTCCTGACCGGCTCGCACAGCCACGGCCAGGGCCACGAGACGACCTTTGCGCAATTGGTCAACCAGCGCCTCGGCGTCCCGATCGACAGCGTTTCCATCGTCCATGGCGACACCGACAAGGTGCAGATGGGCATGGGCACCTACGGCTCGCGCTCCGGCGCGGTCGGCATGAGCGCCATTTCCAAGGCGATCGACAAGGTCGAGGCCAAGGCCAAGAAAATCGCCGCGCATCTGATGGAAGCCGACGAGGCCGACATCGTCATCGAGAACGGCGAACTGAAGGTGGCCGGCACCGACAAGAGCCTGCCCTGGTTCCAGGTGGCGCTCGCCTCCTACACCGCGCACAACCTTCCGGACGGTATGGAGCCCGGCCTGAAGGAGACAGCCTTCTACGATCCGTCGAACTTCACCTTCCCGGCCGGCTGCTACATCTGCGAGGTCGAGATCGATCCCGATACGGGCGTGACCGAGATCGTCCAGTTCGTCGCCGCCGATGATTTCGGCAACATCATCAATCCGATGATCGTCGAGGGCCAGGTCCATGGCGGCATCGCCCAGGGCGTCGGCCAGGCGCTGCTCGAAGGTTGCCGCTACGACGAGACTTCGGGCCAGCTCGTCACCGCGAGCTACATGGATTACACCATGCCGCGCGCCGACGATCTGCCGTCCTTCAAGGTATCGACCTCGAACACGCCCTGCCCCGGCAATCCACTCGGCATGAAGGGCTGCGGCGAGGCCGGCGCCATCGGCTCACCGCCGGCGGTGATCAACGCCATCACCGACGCGATCGGCGACAACGAGATGACGATGCCGGCGACGCCCTTGAAGGTGTGGTCGGCACTGAAGGCAGCGACAAGGCATTGAACAAGAGCGAATAGCGAATAGGGGGTGGCGAATAGGGGAGATTGAGCGAAAGCGATCGAAGGTAGAAATCCCTACTCGCTATTCGCTACTCACTATTCGCTCTCGCCCGAAGGGAGAAAATCACAATGTATTCCGTCAACTACCACCGCGCCTCATCCGTCGCCGACGCCGTCAAGCTCGCCAAAAAGGGCGATGACGTAAAATTCCTCTCCGGCGGCATGACGCTCCTGCCGGCCATGAAGACAAGGCTCGCCGCGCCGAGCGACCTCGTCGATCTCGGCCGCATCGCCGACCTGAAAGGCATCAAGGTATCCGGCAAGAACGTCACCATCGGCGCCGGCACCACCCACGCCGAAGTGGCCGCAAACGAGAAGCTCAGGGCCGTCTGCCCGGCAGTCTCGGATCTCGCCGCCCATATCGGCGACCCGGCCGTGCGCCACAGGGGCACGATCGGAGGCTCGATCGCCAACAACGATCCGGCGGCGGATTATCCGGCAGCCCTTCTGGCGCTCGACGCGACGGTGGTCACCAACAAGCGCGAGATCGCGGCGGCGAAATTCTTCACCGGCCTGTTCGAGACAGCACTGAAAGACGGCGAGATCGTCACGGCAGTGAAGTTTTCAGCGCCCGCCAAGGCCGGATACGAAAAATTCCGTAACCCGGCCTCGCGCTACGCCATGACCGGTGTCTTCGTCGCCAAGGGCAAGGCCAACGGTAAGGACGATGTGCGCGCCGCGGTGACAGGTGCCGGGGAAGACGGCGTCTTCCGCTCGAAGGAGATCGAGGCGGCGCTGTCGAAGAAGTTCGACGCCTCCGCGCTTGAAGGCGTAACCGTCCCCTCGAAGAAGCTGATGTCCGACATCCACGCCTCCTCCGATTATCGCGCCGCGCTCGTCGTGGTGATGGCGAAACGCGCGGTGGCGAAGGCGAACGGGTAAGAGGACGTCCGCCCTTCCTGGAAGGGCTTCGGATATTGAAGTTCGACCCCCACTCCGATCGGCTGCGCCGACCACCTCTCCCCCGTTCGACGGGGGAGAGGAAACGCCGGCAGCAAGGCTGGGCACCTTTCCTCTACCCCACGAATCTGGGGGAGAGGTGGCGCGCGAAGCGCGACGGAGTGGGGGTAATCCAGCCATATGCGACTATCCCGCCCTTGTGAGAGGGATTAAGGGTGTGGGTGGCGGCTTCACAAATCCACCGACCCCCAAAGGGGAGGCTGCCAACTGCCCGGCGGCCTTCTACGAAAGGTGTAGCCGACGCGCCCGCTCCCGCCCTCATTGCATGCCTGCCTTGCGATTGCGCCGGTTGACGGCAGGGCTTGACGGTGTCCATCATCCCCACATCCAGGTGCCCGCAGGGGTGGCGGCGCCGAGACAATTGTTTGGGATGGGAATATGGCGCAAGCGGAAATCGGCCTCATCGGCCTTGGGGTCATGGGCTCGAACCTCGCCCTCAACATCGCCGAGAAGGGCTACGCGATCGCCGTCTACAACCGCACAACCTCCAAGACAGGCGCGTTCTTCGAAAATGCCGGCGAGTTGCGCGAGCGCATCGTGCCCTGCACGCGGCTCGAAGGGCTGGTGAAGGCGATCCGGCCACCGCGCCCCATCATCCTGATGGTCTCCGCCGGACAGGCGGTGGACGAGGAGATCACCAAGCTGCGGCCGTTCCTGTCGGAAGGCGACATCGTCATCGACGCCGGCAACGCCAATTTCCACGACACGATGCGCCGCTTCGGCGATCTGGAAGGCTCCGGCCTCTCCTTCATCGGCATGGGCGTCTCCGGCGGTGAGGAGGGTGCGCGTCACGGCCCGTCGATCATGCCCGGCGGCGACAAGAAGGCCTATGGCCGCGTCAAGGGCATCCTGAATGCGATCGCCGCGAAATTCGACGGCGAACCCTGCTGCGCCTGGCTCGGCGCGGGCGGCGCTGGCCATTTCGTCAAGACCATCCATAACGGCATCGAATATGGCGACATGCAGATGATCGCGGAGATCTACGGCATCTTCCGCGACGGGTTGAAGATGAAGCCGAAGGACATCGCCAAGATCTTCGCCAAATGGAACGAGGGCCGGCTGAATTCCTACCTGATCGAGATCACGGCCTCGGTGCTGGACACAACCGACCCGAAGACCGGCAAGCCGATGGTCGACCTTATCCTCGACCGTGCCGGACAGAAGGGCACCGGCCGCTGGTCGGCCATCGAGGCGCAGCAAATGGGCGTGCCGGCAACCGCGATCGAGGCGGCGGTGGCGGCGCGCAGCCTGTCTGCGATGAAGGACGAGCGCGAAGCCGCCGAGAAGCTCTACAAGCGCAAGGTCAGCCTCCCCGAGCAGAAGCCGCTACCGGCCGGCGACCTTGAACTGGCGCTCTTCGCGGGCAAGATCGCCGCCTACGCGCAGGGGTTCGCGGTGATGGAAGCCGCCTCACGCGAATTCAAGTGGAAGCTGCCCATGCCGACCATCGCCAAGATCTGGCGGGCCGGCTGCATCATCCGCTCGCAGTTCCTCGACACGATCGCCGAAGCCTACAAGGCCGGCCCGGTGACGAACCTTCTGGTCGCGCCGAGCTTCGTGAAGATGATGGCCGAGGCGCATCCGTCGCTGCGCCGCACCGTCGCCTGGGCGGCCGAAGCCGGATTGCCGGTGCCGGCGCTCTCCTCGGCGCTCGCCTATTTCGACGCCTACCGGCAGGGCCGCGGCACCGCCAACCTCATCCAGGGCCAGCGCGATTTCTTCGGCGCCCACGGCTTCGAGCGCATCGACATGAAGGGCGAGCAGCATGGCCCGTGGGGCGGCCACGGATAGTTTTGGTTTGGGTGCGTCCTTCGAGGCTCGCTGCGCTCGCACCTCAGGATGAGGGACGTTGGTGCTCTACGGCCTTAATCGAGTTGAACCGAACAACGCCGTTAGACAAAGCGCAGCACCGACCGTCCTCATCCTGAGGTGCGAGCGCAGCGAGCCTCGAAGGACGCACCATCGGCCATCAACAGGCTCACTGGACAATCGACACCCACTGATTTCTGCAGCGACACGCTGCCCGCTCATCCCTCTCTCGCCGGCTTGTCCGGAACACTCAAACTCTGCAGCGATTTGACGTCGGCACCCCCGATCCGTTTCAGGACGGCCGAGGAGAGTTCGCGCCCGGCGAGCTTGATATCCTCGTCCACGGTGAAGATCTCGCGGCGGAACCAGTGCAGCAGGCGTGACGACTGCTTGGAGACGAGATCGACGTCGCGGCCGAGCTTCAATCCGGCCTCCTCGATGCCCGCGACAATAGCAAAGGCGGCGCCGCCCGAGCCGCTGACGATGCCGTCCGGTCTGTTCGGCCGGCGCATCAATTCGACCGTCCTCGCCTTGATGTCGCCGATAGCGGTGTCGAGGGTTGCGCCGTTGAACGGCACTTCGCTGGCGCCGGCCTCGAACACGCCTTCGTGGAAGCCGTCGCGCATGTGGTAGTGGTAGGAAAGGGTCGGCGCGGGGCCGAGCAGCGCCAGCTTCCTGCGGCCGGCCGTGATAAGCGCGCGGACCGCATCACGCGCATAAGCGAAATTGTCGAAATCGTGCCAGGGATGCTCCAGCCCCATATGCGTGCGCCCATGCGCGGCAAACGGGAAGCCGTATTCCAGCATGTATTTCACGCGCGGATCGTCGGGCTCCGTGCGCGAGATGATGATGCCGTCGGCCGAGCCGGTCTCCACCACGTAGCGCACCGGCTCCATCGGGTCGTTGCGGCGCGAATAGGGCGTGACGATCAGATGGTAGGGCGTGTCGGCCAGCACCTCCGAGATGCCGTAGATCATGTCGGAACTGAAGCCGGTGACCTCCTGTTCGGTATTCAGGATCAGGCTGATGACATTGGTCTTGCCGGTCCTGAGCCTGACGCCGGCGCGGTTCGGCCGGTAGCCGACCTGCCGCGCGACGAGTTGCACGCGCTTGCGCGTCTCCTCGCCGATCTCCGGCGCATCCTTCAGCGCGCGCGAGACGGTGGTGATGCCGAGCCCGGTCATGAAGGCGATCGTCTTCAGCGTCGGCCGCTCGCCGGCGGGCGTGTCCATGCTTGTCTTCCCGTCCATTCCGATGCCGCCGATAGCATATTTATGAGCAAGTGCGGTCGGAAAAGACAATAATCTGCAACGTTTCAGATGAAAACAATAGCGCCGTTCTGGATCAAGTCGCACCGGCATGCCGCCCCAAATATGCCGACCGGCCGCGTGCACCCTGTGCAGGCGCGGAATCAGCAGATTCAGTAGGTTAGCCTGCTTATCAGCACGGATTATCGCATCGCAGCAACGATTTGATCGCTGACGGCGGCATGGTGACCGCACAATCACATTTTTTCGAGACGAGAAAAAAATCGCGGCGAAAGGCGATTCGGGCGTTGCCTAAGAGTTCCACTTCGCTTAGCCTTCGATCTGCAACGTTTCAGATCGGGAGGAGAGTGATGCGTTACAAGCTCATGATCGCGGCGCTTGCGGCCGCGACTGCCTTTCAGTTTTCCGCGCCCGCCAACGCCACCGACCTCGAGGTCATCCATTGGTGGACCTCGAAGGGCGAATCGCGGGCGGTCGCCGAATTCGCTAAGGCCTTCGACAATGACGGCAAGGGCGACAAATGGGTCGACAGCGCCATCGCGCTCGGCCAGACGGCGCGCGCGACCGTCATGCAGCGCGTGCTCGGCGGCGATCCTCCGGGGGCCGCGCAGTTCAACCCGGGCCGCGAATATGAAGAGCTGATCAAGAACAATCTGCTCCTGCAGCTCGACGACGTCGCCAAGGAAGGCCATTGGGCCGAGGTGATCCGGCCGAAGAAGATCGCCAATGCCTGCCTGGTGGACGGGCACTGGTACTGCGTGCCGGTCAACATCCATTCCTGGCCCTGGGGCTGGTATTCCTACAAGGCGTTCGATGCGGCGAAATTGTCTCACCCGAAGAACTTCGACGAGTTCGTCAAGGACGCGCCGAAGCTGAAGGAGGCCGGCATCATTCCCTTCGCCATCGGCGGTGACGGCAATGGCTGGCAGATCAAGGGCGCCTTCGACCAGATCCTGCTCTACAAGATCGGCATTCCCAAGATGGAGCAGATGTACGGCAAGAAGGATGTCGACATCGTCAACAGCGACGGCGTGAAACAGGCGCTCACGGAACTCAAGGAATTGAAGCCGTTTACCGATAACGGCTACGCCAACCGCAACTGGAACGACACCACCAATCTCGTGATCACCGGCAAGGCCGGGCTGCAGATCATGGGCGACTGGGCACGCGGCGAATTCGCGGCGGCCGGCATGACGGGCGTGAAGGATTTCGGCTGCATGATCGGCCTCGACGAGGACAACCCCATCGTCAGCACAGACGGCGACGTGGTCGTCTTCCCGAAGCAGAAGGACCCCGACAAGGAAGCGGCGCAGAAGCGCCTTGCCGCGCTCCTGATCAGCCCGAAGGTGCAGGTCGCGTTCAACAACGCCAAGGGCTCCATGCCCGTGCGCGGCGACGTGGACATGGCGACGGCGGACCCCTGCATGCAGAAAGCCTTGAAGGCAGTCGACGATCCCAAGCGCATCGCCACCGGCGTGCAGCGGTTCATCACCGAGGATACGTCGAACCAGCTCAACTCGCTCATCACGCAATACTGGGCCGACGATTCCATGACGGCCGAGGCTGCGCAGAAGAAGTTCGCCGACATCATCAAGAACTCGGACTGATAGCGAGAGCGTCGTCCGGCTGAACGTCGGCCGGACGTACCCGAGAGGGCAAGCGCTTATGAAGATCGACCCCCACTCCGTCTCGCTTCGCGAGCCACCTCTCCCCCGCTCGACGGGGTAGAGGAAGCGCCGGCCGCAACGTCGGACACCCTTCCTCTCCCCTACGAAGTGGGGGAGAGGTGGCCGCGAAGCGGACGGAGTGGGGGAAATGTCCTCCTATGCGATGGACCTGCCTTGGAGGGTAACCCCATCCGAAGGCTCGCAAATCCAACCGACTAGCAAGGCGAACAGGGAAGGCCCGATGGCTCGAACCAGGCGACGCTTCAACTACAGCGCGGTCATCGGCACGGTCCCGATGATCCTCGTCGCGGTCGGCGTCTTCGTCATCGGCATCGCCTTCACCTTCTTCTGGTCGTTCACGAGCTCGAAACTCTTCCCCGCCTACGACTTCGTCGGGCTCAAGCAATATTACCGCCTGTGGGCGAGCGACCGCTGGTTGGTCTCCGTCTCCAACATCTGGATCTACGGGCTGCTCACCATCGGCGGTAACATGGTCTTCGGCTTCCTGCTCGCCGTCTTCATGGACCAGAACGTACGCGGCGAGGATCTGCTGCGGTCCGTCTTCCTCTATCCCTTCGCCATGTCGCTGATCGTGACCGGGCTGGTCTGGCAATGGGCGCTCGATCCCAATCTCGGCCTGCAATCCGCGATGCACCATTGGGGCTGGACGAGCTTCCACTTCGCCCCGCTGGTCGATGTCAACACCGCGATCTACGGCCTCGTCGTCGCCGGCATCTGGCAGGGCAGCGGCGTCTCGATGGCGATCATGCTGGCCGGCCTGCGCGGCATCGATTCAGAGGTCATGAAAGCGGCCAAGGTCGACGGCATCCCGCCTTGGCGCACCTATCTCTTCATCGCGCTGCCGATGATGCGCGGCGCGCTCGTCACCGCCTTCGTGCTGCAATGTGTGAACGTGGTGCGCGTCTACGACCTCATCATCGCCATGACCGGCGGCGGCCCGGGCATCTCCACCAACATGCCGGCCGTCTACGTCATCGACATGATCACCTCGAGCCAGAATGTCGGCCAGGGCATGGCCGCCGCTACCATGATGCTGGTGCCGATCATCGTGCTCCTGTCGATCGTCGGTATCGTCGGCTGGCGACGCAGGTTGCGCGCGGAGGCGGACGCATGAGCATGGCCGCAAGCAGCGCCGATATGCGGCCGATCGGTGCCAAGACGCGCGAGAGTGCCCATCGGGAGGCAGAAGGGCCGAAGCCGCCACGCTTGTCGCCAGCCCGCATCGGCATCTATGCCTTCCTCATCGTCTCGGCGCTGTTCTTCCTCATCCCGCTCTACATCATGGTGGTGACGTCGCTGAAGACGATGCCGGAAATCCGCCTCGGTCACCTCTTCAACCTGCCGGCGGAACTAAGCTTCAAGCCATGGACGGACGCCTGGCTGCACGCCTGCACCGGGCGCGACTGCTTCGGGCTGAGCCCCGGTTTCATGAACTCCGTCAAGATCACCGTGCCGAGCGTCATCCTGTCGATCCTGATCGGCTCGATCAACGGCTACGCGCTCTCCTTCTGGCGCTACAAGGGCGCCAACCTGCTTTTCGGCATCCTGCTCTTCGGCGCCTTCGTGCCCTACCAGGTGGTCATCTATCCGCTCATCATCGGCTTCCGCATCATGGGCATCTACTCGACGATGACCTGCATCATCATCGTCCACACCATCTTCGGCATGCCGATCCTGACGCTGCTCTACCGCAATTTCTACGCCGGCCTGCCCATCGAACTGTTCAAGGCGGCGCGCGTGGACGGCGCCGGCTTCTGGAAGACCTTCTTCTACGTCATGGTGCCGATGTCGGTGCCGATCACGATCGTCGCCATCATCATCCAGGTGACGGGCATCTGGAACGACTTCCTGTTCGGCATCATCTTCTCGGGCCGGCCGAACTGGCCGATGACCGTGCAGTTGAACAACATCGTCAACACCACCACCGGCGTCAGGGAATACAACGTCAACATGGCCGCCACGATCCTGACCGCGGCGGTGCCGCTCGCAATCTACTTCATCTCCGGGCGCTGGTTCGTGCGCGGCATCGCCGCCGGCGCGGTGAAGGGCTGAAAAGGAAAAGAATGGCAAGCGTCTCGATCCGCAAGCTTGGCGTCTCCTTCGGCAGCCTC
The DNA here is from genome assembly GCF_031656215.1 of Mesorhizobium koreense. NCBI lineage: Bacteria > Pseudomonadati > Pseudomonadota > Alphaproteobacteria > Hyphomicrobiales > Phyllobacteriaceae > Mesorhizobium > Mesorhizobium koreense. Next base: position 183,336 of record NZ_CP134228.1, read on the forward strand.
AGCGTGCTGCGCGACCTCGACCTTGAGGTCGCGGAAGGCGAATTCATCGTGCTGCTCGGGCCGTCGGGCTGCGGCAAGTCCACGCTCTTGAACGCCGTTGCCGGCCTGCTCGACATCGACGCCGGGCAGGTCTGGATCGGCGGCAAGAACGTCACCTGGGAAGAGCCCAAGGATCGCGGCATCGGCATGGTCTTCCAGTCCTACGCGCTCTATCCGCGCATGACGGCGGAAGGCAACCTCACCTTCGGCCTCAGGGTGGCCGGCGTCGCGAAGGACGAGATCGCCCGCCGCGTCGCCCGCACCGCCGAACTCCTGCAGATCGAGCCGCTTCTGAAGCGCCGCCCGGCGGAGCTTTCGGGCGGCCAGCGCCAGCGCGTCGCGATCGGCCGGGCGCTGGTGCGGGAGGCGGGCGTCTTCCTCTTCGACGAGCCGCTGTCGAACCTCGATGCCAAGCTCAGGACCGAACTGCGTGTCGAACTGAAGAAGCTGCACATGACGCTCGGCTCGACCATGATCTACGTCACCCACGACCAGATCGAGGCGCTGACGCTCGCCGACCGCGTCGCCGTCATGCATCAGGGCGTCATCCAGCAACTCGCGACGCCTAAGGAAATCTACCAGCGGCCGGTGAACCGCTTCGTCGCCGGCTTCGTCGGCTCGCCAGCCATGAATTTCATCTCCGGCGAACTCGTCGCCGACAGCGCGCCGGTCTTGCGCACGCAAGACGGCACGGCGATCCCGCTTTCGGGCTACCCGTTTGCGGAAAAGTCCACCTCCGGCCGGAAGGTCGTTCTCGGTATCCGGCCCGAGCAGATCCATTTCGACGCGCATGCGCAAGGCGCGGCGGCCCTGCCGCTCAAGCTCACGCTGGTCGAGCCGATGGGCGCCGACAGCCTTCTGTGGGGTACGATCGGCACCGAACAGGTGTCGGTCCGCGTCGGACCCGACGAAACACACAAGACAGGCGAAAAAATAAACGTCCATTTCCAGCCGGCGGCGGCCTCCGTCTTCGACGCGGAAACGGGCGAACGGCTGTGACGGCAGGGCGATCGTATATGAGGCTCGAACCCCCACTCCGTCCACTTCGCGGCCACCTCTCCCCCGATCGACGGGGGAGAGGAAGCGCTGGCCGCGAGGCCTGGCTCCCTTCCTCTACCCCACGGATGTGGGGGAGAGGTGGCCGCGAAGCGGACGGAGTGGGGGCATTTCATCCTTGCAAACACACGATAGGAAAAGCAGATGAACTGGTCATTCCAGCTATACAGCGCACGCAATTTCCAACCATGGGATGGCATCCTCGAAATGGTTGCCGACGCCGGCTACAGGCAGGTCGAAGGCTTCGGCGGCGTCTATGACGATCCGCCCGCTTTCCGGAAGAAGATGGACGCCAATGGCCTTTCCATGCCGACCGGCCATTTCGGCATCGACATGCTGGAAAGCGATTTCGCCAAGGCCGGGGACATCGCGAAGACGCTCGGCGTGACCGACATCATCTGCCCCTTCCTGATGCCGGACCAGCGGCCGAAGGACAGGGCCGGCTGGACGGCTTTCGGCAAACGTCTGGCGAAGGCCGGCGCAGCGGCGAAAAAGGCCGGCTTCGATTTCGGCTGGCACAACCACAATTTCGAATTCGAGAAGCTGCCGGACGGCTCGATGCCGATGAATGCGATCCTGGAAGCCGCGCCGGAAATCGGCTGGGAGATAGACGTCGCCTGGGTGGTGCGCGGCGGGGCCGATCCACTCGAATGGATCGACCGCTACGGCTCCCGCATCACCGCCGTCCATGTCAAGGACATTGCGCCGAAAGGCGGGAACGCCGACGAGGATGGCTGGGCCGATGTCGGCCACGGCACCATCGACTGGAAGACGATCATGAAGGCGCTCACCGGCAAGACGCCGGCCAAGGTGTTCATCATGGAGCACGACAAGCCGAGCGATGTCGGGCGCTTCGCGCGCCGTTCGATCGAAGCCGCGAACAGGCTCTGAGGAGATATTATCGACATGGCTAGGAAACTGGGCGTCGGAGTCATCGGCTGCGGCAACATCTCGGCGGCCTATATGCGGCACGCGCCGCTCTTCCGCGGCATCGAGATGCGCGCCTGTGCCGACATCGACATGAAGGCGGCGAAGGCGCGGGCGAAGGAATTTTCGCTACGCGCCGAAACAGTCGCGGAGATCCTCGTCGATCCCGCGATCGACATCATCGTCAATCTCACCATACCGGCGGCGCATTATCTGGTGTTGAAAGCGATCCTTGATGCCGGCAAGCACGTCTATTCGGAAAAGCCTTTCGTGCTCTCGGTAAAGGAAGGGCTCGACCTGAAGCGGCGCGCCGAAAAGCACGGGCTTCGCGTCGGCTCCGCGCCCGATACCTTCCTCGGCGGCGCGCACCAGTTGGCACGCCATCTGATCGACGAAGGCAAGGTCGGCAGGATCACCAGCGGCACCTGTCATGTCATGAGCCACGGCATGGAGCACTGGCACCCGAACCCCGATTTCTTCTTCAAGGCGGGCGGCGGTCCGATCCTCGATCTCGGCCCGTATTACATCTCGAACCTCGTCCAGTTGATCGGGCCCGTGAAGGGCGTGGCGGCGCTGACCGCCATTCCGGCGCGCGAACGCATCATCACGTCGAAGCCCCGCGCCGGCCAGAAGATCACGGTCGAGACGCCGACGACCATCCATGCGCTGCTCGAATTCAAGAGCGGCGCCGTCGTCACCTTCAACGCGAGCTGGGACGTGTGGCTGCACAATCACGCGCCGATGGAGCTCTATGGCGAGGAAGGCACGCTCTATGTGCCCGACCCGAACTTCTTCGGCGGCCAGGTGGCGATCTCGAAGCGTGACAAGCCGGTGAAGAAGCTGCCGCGCTGGGACCATCCCTTCGCCGTGCCGAACCAGGATTCGCCGCGCGGGCCGCTTGCCAATTACCGCGCGGCGGGATTGGCCGATATGGCGCTCGCCATCGCCGAGGGACGGCCGCACCGTTGTTCCATGGAAGCGGCGCTGCACGCCATCGAGGTGATGACCGGGATATTGAAATCGGGCGAGACCGGAAAATTCGTGCCCATGCAGACGACATGCGAGCGACCGGCGGCGCTTGACATCAAGGCCGCGAAGGGGCTGCTTGCAAAGCGCTGAACCTGCCTTTTGGCAAGGATAGTCGCCTATGAAATTCGACCCCCACTCCGATCAGCTACGCTGACCACCTCTCCCCCGCTCGACGGGGGAGAGGAAACGGCGCCAACGGTGCGGCCGGCTTTCCTCTCCCCTTTTGAGGGGGAGAGGTGCCGAGCGAAGCGAGGCGGAGTGGGGGTCTTGCCCTACAATGCAAGGAACTCCCCATGCCCTACACCCCCGCCGAAAACCGCTACCAGAACATGCGCTACAACCGCTGCGGCCGCTCCGGGCTGAAGCTGCCGGCGATCTCGCTCGGCCTGTGGCACAATTTCGGCGGCGACACGCCGCACCAGACCAAGCGGGCGCTATGCAGGACGGCTTTCGACCTCGGCATCACCCATTTCGATCTCGCCAACAATTACGGCCCGCCGCCCGGCTCGGCTGAAGAAGCGTTCGGAGAAATCCTGCGCACCGACTTCGCCGGTTATCGCGACGAGCTGATCATCTCCTCGAAGGCGGGCTACAATATGTGGCCCGGACCCTACGGCGAATGGGGCAGCCGCAAATACCTGATCGCCAGCCTCGACCAGAGCCTGAAGCGGATGGGGCTCGACTATGTCGATATCTTCTATTCGCACCGCTTCGACCCGGAGACACCACTGGAAGAGACGATGATGGCGCTCGACCACGCGGTGCGCTCCGGCCGCGCGCTCTATGCCGGCATCTCGTCCTATAATTCGCAGCGCACGCAGGAAGCCGCCGCCATCCTGCGCCAGCTTGGCACGCCCTGCCTCATCCACCAGCCGAGCTATTCCATGATCAACCGCTGGGTGGAGGAAGACGGGCTGCTCGACACGCTGGAAGGGCTTGGCATCGGCTCGATCGTGTTCTCGCCGCTCGCACAAGGCATGTTGAGCAACAAGTACCTGAACGGCATCCCCGAGGACAGCCGCGCCGCCCAAGGCAAGTCGCTCCGGAAATCCTTCATCAACGAGAAGACCATCGCCAATATCAAGGCACTCAACGGCATCGCCGAAAAGCGCGGCCAGACGCTCGCGCAGATGGCGCTCGCCTGGGTGCTGCGTGGCGGCCATGTCACCTCCGCGCTGATCGGCGCCAGCCGGCCGCAGCAGATCGAGGACAGCGTCGGCGCGCTGAAGAATCTCGAATTCTCACAAGCCGAGCTGAAGGAGATCGACCAATACGCGCGCGAGGGCGACATCAACATCTGGGCGGCGTCGGCGGAGCGGAAGGGGCCGGCGCGATAGCAGGATGGTGCGTCCTTCGAGGCTCGCCCACCAACACACCGGGTGCGATTCCACGGCCGCAGTGCGGGCTCGCACCTCAGGATGAGGGAGGTGGGAGCCATGGCCCCGGCAGCTATAGGCCAAAGGGCAGGAGCACTATCCCGGCGATTGATTGGCCGACCCGGCTCCCACCTTCCTCATCCTGGGGCGCGAGCCCGCACTGCATCGAGAGAACGAAGCCATGCCCTTGCGGGGCGAGCCTCGAAGGACGCACGGCTTTTCACACCCATGAGACTTTGCCCATGATCCGGAACCCTATCCTGCCCGGTTTCAATCCCGATCCGTCGATCTGCCGGGTCGGGCGGGACTACTATATCGCGACCTCGACCTTCGAATGGTATCCGGGCGTCCAGATCCACCACTCGACCGATCTCGCTAACTGGCGGCTCGCCGCCCGGCCGCTCGACCGGGCGAGCCTGCTCGACATGCGCGGCAATCCGGATTCCTGCGGCATCTGGGCGCCGTGCCTGTCTTACGCCGGCGGGCTCTTCTGGCTCGTCTATACCGACGTCAAGCGCTATGACGGCAACTTCAAGGACGCGCACAACTACATCACCACCGCGCCTTCGGTGACCGGCCCCTGGTCGGACCCCGTCTACGTCAATTCGAGCGGCTTCGACCCGTCGCTCTTCCACGACGATGACGGGCGGAAATGGTTCCTCAACATGCTCTGGAACCATGTCTCGAACGGCATCGGCGGCCATCCGAAGCATCCGTCCTTCGCCGGCATATTGCTGCAGGAATACGATGCCAAGGCCGGCCGGCTTGTCGGCAAGGCGAAGAACATCTTCCGCGGCAGCGCGCACGGGCTGGTCGAGGGACCGCACCTCTTCAGGCGTCACGGCTGGTACTATCTCACCACGGCCGAAGGCGGCACCGGCTACGACCACGCCGTCACCATGGCGCGTTCACGGGCGATCGACGGGCCTTATGAACTGCACCCCGATACCCACGTCATCACCTCGAAGGATGCGCCCGACGCACCGCTGCAGCGCGCCGGCCACGGCCAGATCGTGGAGACGCCGGAGGGCGCGTTCTATCACACGCATCTGACCTCGCGGCCGCTGCCGGGCACGCGGCGCTCGCCGCTCGGGCGCGAGACGGCGATCCAGAAATGCGTATGGGGAAAGGACGGCTGGCTGAGGCTCGCCGATGGCGGGCCGGTGCCGTCGGTCGAGGTGCCCGCGCCGGACGACGCGGCGCATATACCCGGCCCGGCGCGCGTGGACTATGCGTTCGACGAGACGGCGCTGCCGCTCGACTTCCAGTGGCTGCGAACGCCCTATCCGAAGCGCATTTTCTCGCTGACGGCGCGGCCGGGACACCTGCGTCTCTTCGCGCGGGAATCCATCGGAAGCTGGTTCGAGCAGGCGCTGGTGGCGCGGCGGCAGGAGCATTTTTCCTTCCGCGCCGAGACGCGCATCGACTTCCGGCCGGAGAATTTCCAGCAGGCGGCCGGCCTCATCCACTACTACAACCGGCACAAATTCCACTTCCTCGCCGTGACGCATGACGCGCGGCACGGTCGCGTGCTCACCATCATGAGCTGCCCCGGCGACTGGCCGGACGGGCGGCTCACCTTCCCGCTCTCCGAGCCGGTCGCGCTGCCGGCGGAAGGGCCGGTCGAGCTTGCCATGGAGGTGCAGGACGCCGCGCTGCGATTCTACTGGCGGACCCGGGAACGAGGCGCCGATTGGCAGGCCATCGGCCCCGTGCTCGACGCCAGCCTGATCTCCGACGAGGCGGGCCGAGGCGAGCACGGCTCGTTCACCGGCGCGTTCGTCGGCATGGCGGCCTTCGATATTTCAGGCTCCGGGCAGCCGGCCGATTTCGACCGTTTCAGCTATAAGGCAAAAGAATAGCGGGGCGGCGAGGTTGCCGCCCTGGTCGGAAGCTCAGGCCGAGTGGGAGGAAGGCGCGGCGGGGCGTCCGGGGACTGTGCGCAGCTTCTTCTTCGGAGCCGGGAGCAGCCCTTCGCGCTGCGCCTGCTTGCGGGCGGCCTTGCGCGAACGGCGAATGGCCTCGGCCTTCTCGCGGGCGCGGCGCTCCGACGGCTTCTCATAGGAACGGCGGGCGCGCATCTCGCGGAACACGCCTTCGCGCTGCATCTTCTTCTTGAGGACCCTCAGGGCCTGTTCGACATTGTTATCGCGTACGAGTACCTGCAATGAATCATCCTGACGTTCGAGTAACGTGATACGCCGCGAGGCGGCGCAGGCGGTTTTATGATGATGCGCCACATATAGGGCGGCGCCGGCGGCACGGCCAGAGCGGCGGCCGCATATCGGGGTGTCTTGACGACGAAGCGGCATTAACACCTTTCGCCGCCCATGCCCACCCCCCGTGCAGGGCGATTGCATGTGGAATTGGCGCGGCCGTTTACCCCCACCCTAACCCCTCCCCACAAGGAGGAGGGGAACTCGGCCCAGCGTCGCATGGCGCAAACGTCGATCATTGTAGCCCGGGACATCATGTCGGCGTCTCCCTTCCCCCTTGGCCCACTTGTGGGGAGGGGACAGGGGTGGAGGTTCCCCTGCGCCACGCGATCCGCGGCGGAATTCCCGCTTCCCAGCGCGGGCCGAAATCTCTATACGCGCGGCCATGACGACACCGCTCGACCACATCCGCAACTTCGCCATCGTCGCCCATATCGACCACGGCAAGTCGACGCTCGCCGACCGGCTGATCCAGATGACGGGCGGGCTCGACCTGCGCGAGATGAAGGAGCAGGTGCTCGATTCGATGGATATCGAGCGCGAGCGCGGCATCACCATCAAGGCGCAGACCGTGCGCCTGCACTACAAGGCCAGGAACGGCGAGGAATACGTCCTGAACCTCATCGACACGCCCGGCCATGTCGATTTTGCCTATGAGGTGTCGCGGTCGCTCGCCGCCTGCGAGGGCTCGCTGCTCGTGGTCGACGCCAGCCAGGGCGTCGAGGCGCAGACGCTCGCCAATGTCTACCAGGCGATCGAGAACGACCACGAGATCGTCGTGGTGCTGAACAAGGTGGACCTGCCCGCCGCCGAGCCCGAGCGCGTCAAGGAACAGGTCGAGGAGGTGATCGGCATCGACGCCTCCCAGGCAGTGATGATCTCGGCCAAGACCGGCCTCGGCGTCGAGGACGTGCTGGAAGCCATCGTCCACCAGCTCCCCGCGCCGAAGACGGGAGACGCGGCCGCCCCGCTCAAGGCCATGCTGGTCGACAGCTGGTACGACCCCTATCTCGGCGTCATCGTCTTGGTGCGGGTGGTCGACGGCGTGCTGAAGAAGGGCCAGACCATCCGCATGATGGGCACCGGCGCCAAATACCCGGTCGAGCGCGTCGGCGTGTTCACGCCGAAGATGGTGCAGGTGGACGAGCTCGGCCCCGGCGAACTCGGCTTCATCACCGCCTCGATCAAGGAAGTCGCCGACACGCGCGTCGGCGACACGATCACCGAGGACCGCCGCCCGACCGGAACCATGCTGCCAGGCTTCAAGCCGGCGCAGCCGGTGGTCTTCTGCGGCCTCTTCCCGGTCGACGCCGCCGATTTCGAGGATCTGCGCGCGGCGATGGGCAAGCTGCGCCTCAACGACGCCTCCTTCTCCTTCGAGATGGAGACCTCGGCCGCGCTCGGCTTCGGCTTCCGCTGCGGCTTCCTCGGCCTCTTACATCTGGAGATCATCCAGGAGCGGCTGGAGCGCGAATTCGACCTCGACCTGATCGCGACCGCGCCCTCGGTCGTGTACAAGCTGCACCTGACCGACGGTACGGAGAAGGAACTGCACAACCCGGCCGACATGCCCGACCCGGTGAAGGTCGCATCGATCGAGGAGCCGTGGATACGCGCCACGATCCTCACCCCCGACGACTATCTCGGCGGCATATTGAAGCTCTGCCAGGACCGGCGCGGCGTCCAGCACGATCTTTCCTATGTGGGCAAGCGCGCCATGCTGACCTACGATTTGCCGCTGAACGAGGTCGTGTTCGACTTCTACGACCGGCTGAAATCCATCTCCAAGGGCTATGCCAGCTTCGACTACCATTTGACCGACTATCGCGAGGGCAACCTCGTCAAGATGTCGGTTCTGGTGAACGGCGAGCCGGTCGACGCGCTCTCCATGATGGTGCACCGCTCGGCGGCGGAAAAGCGCGGCCGCGCGCTTGTGGAGAAGCTGAAGGAGCTGATTCCCAAGCACATGTTTAAGATCCCGCTGCAGGCGGCGATCGGCGGCAGCGTCATCGCTCGCGAGACGATCTCAGCGCTAAGGAAGGACGTGACCGCCAAATGCTACGGCGGCGACGTGACGCGCAAACGCAAGCTTCTGGAAAAGCAGAAGGAAGGCAAAAAGCGCATGCGCCAGTTCGGGAAAGTGGATATTCCGCAGGCGGCGTTCATCGAAGCGCTGAAGATGGGGGATTGAGAAACTAAACCTATAGATTTTCCAAATTCGGAGCTGCCACCCTAAACCGCCGATGATCATCTATCGACAGATCATCTCTATATTGCATTTTTGACGGCAATACTTTCTGATATTTCTCACGGAAACTCGGATAGAAATTGTCAATTATAAAATGTAAAAATTCCGGCACTCCTAACCTGGATGTCATCGGCATTCTGCACGTAGCTGAATTTAAGTGCAAATGGGATGCTGGGTGATCCACCCTTGCGTCGTCAGGTGCATATTCAAAGCGAAGTAGCGCCTGTCTAGGGACGCGGACATAATTATCCGGCGGGGGCAAATCGGCCGGTCCGTCGCCTGCCGCAACATCTATCTTCACAATAGCGGGGAAATATACGAATCTGTGCCAGCTAATCCTTTTCCCGTTTTTACTTACAATGTACTTTATTGATATCAATGATCCGTCAAAAATGATAAGTGAGTACTTCCCCTCATTGAACATATCTATGTAATGTGCGAGCGAGTTCTCGTAGATCGGGCTAAAAGATGACGGTTGCGATGTGTCGCCTACTTCGACCAATACTCCTTCACCGGACGGATAAGTCGTAACGGCATTGGATTGTGAAATAAAGCCGATCTCAAAAAGCCGGCCTATAAAGTCACTCAGAGTCGCCGGCGTCATTTACCAAATGCCTCAGCGCCGCCGCCACATGTGGGGGCAAATCCGAAAGGGAAACACGACCACTTTCAATGAGCGGTAAGACACGACTTAAGACTTCTAGGTCCGCCTCAATATTTTTCGCTTCGACATCCGACATATCACGGTATCTAGTCTTAATACGTCCAAGTTCCTTTTTCGTGGGATATTTGAAATCAAGCACGTACTCATCCGCCCGAATGCCGCTAAACTCTTCTATCAACCCAGCCATTTGCGTCCCGCACCCCGACACTCTCACCCAAGCTTTCGACCGGGTGATAGCCGTAAATAACACGTTGCGGAGAGTGCCAATGTTGAACCCTTCAAAACAATAGTCTGCACCAACGACGTAGACCATTGGGGCTTCGTTGCCTTTCGCACGATGTATATGCGTAACTGCAACTGATGATTTAGAAAATATTTCGTCAGTCGATTGTGTAACGCCCACGACATGTGAAACGATCTTCTCTTTGGCGAGCGCCCTCATAATCGCACCGCCCTTTGAACGAATTTTTCTTATTTCGCTTACGACAATCAGTATATCATCGGGCTCTAATTCATCTTGATCAAGATTGTGCCTGATGGCTCTTGCCAAAGCTTGGTACTCTTCGGCTTCGTTGTCAAAGACGGAGAATTTTACCGCATCACTTTCAGAAAGAATTTCTGCAAAAAAGGTGGGAGTTGCGCTAGCAGCTCGGCGAAGTTCTACAGCCCTTCCAAGATCGAGACGCCCGCCCACTACCTCGTAACCGATATCAGTCCAAGTAGCAGGTCGCTCAAACATCTGAACGAGTCCCCGCCCTCGCTTGAGACCGAAGCCTAGACCATGCGCTGTTGTAAGAGCCCATTGGTTATTGCGATAGCATACAGGAAGGACAATATCTTGCTTTGGCCTATCGTCACTATTGGTAAGGGTGACTCGCGGCCTATTATTTTGCTTTCTGCCAAATAAATCCTGAGGAGATGGCATTTCAGTTTCGTTCAATGTTTGAAGTTCGTCATAGGCATACACAATTCTATGCGGGGGTTTCGTGAATAAGAAAATTAGTTCAAAAAACTTCTGAGGAAGATCCTGTGCTTCATCAATTAGAACAACGTCATAAATTGGGCTGACGCGCTCCTTATGCTCCATAACAAAATCGTAAAGTTCATCGATGATGCCTTCAAATTCCGCTCCGTACCGAAATTTCTCACGGGCGTATTGATAATTTCGGACAGGAGCACCTACCCGCATGGCAATTTCGGCATAAATTCCTGTCGTATAAGAGCTTCCCCATGCGTGTAATATAGTAAGTTTCTCCCAGTCGGGCTCATCTTTCACAAATTCAAAAGAGAACCGACGTGCCAATCCAATAAGCTGCTGGTACAAGGAACGAGTATAAAAGGTTAGCGCTACACGCCAGTTAGGGTTTTTTAGATGTAAGTATGATGCTTTCATAGCGAGAACTATGGTTTTGCCACTGCCGGCTAGGCCACGAATCCGCTGTGGGCCATCTGGAAACTCAATTGCAGCTCTTTTTTGTGCTGCATCTAAATTGGCTATTTTACTATCTATTAACTTTATTTGGCTCCCTTTGGAATTAGGCTTACTTACCGATGTGCGTTGTTTTCTTGGCCTGAGTGTTGCGGTGCGTTCGATTACAGAGTTTAGAATTCTGTAATCGTCCTCCGAGATTTCCTTGAAATCATCCACGAGTTGGGCAACATGTACCGTGGTGCTTACAAAGGAGCCTTCCTCACCTCCATCATAGTCTTCAGATATCGTTACTATATTGATTGGGATTCGGATTTCTCGCCGACGTACCAAACGCCCATCTTCGGTGAGTTTGGCGGCGATGGCCGAAAATATCTGATCCTGATGATCCAAAACCTCGGCAGGAATGCCGTTATCGTAAGTTGCATTCAGACTGGAGAGATCGAACGCAACCAAGCCTGTCTGTCTTGAGACGAGAAGCGCATCAATCTGGAAGGCGCCGTTCGCAGTTGTAAGAATGGGATAACCGATAAAGAAAGTGCCGTCGTGGTCCAACTGTATCACTGCATCACGAAGTGATCGGTGGGTGGCGCTGAGTGTTTCGTTTCCGTAGACAACATCGACCATATGATACCAGCCAGCGGCAGCAAAATTTGCAGGCATTCAGTCCCTCTCACACACATTGCAAAAGGGAGCCGATCAGTCAAATGTGCTCCAGTTGACACGGCAAGGCAATGTGACGACTTGGCGGCTCTGGAATACCGCGAAGCGAGCCAGTACGGCGTGTTAGCCGAGTTGGAACGTTGCAAAAAGCAGCCCCTTCGCTCGCGATTTCCAACATGTAGCCTCCGCTTTGCCTATGGCTAAGATATTGAAAGCCTTTCCTCTTCCCCAAAGAAAGATTGGGCGACCCGCCTTCCACAAAAATCTTATCCACGCCCCTCCCGACCTCCCTTATCCTGCTTCGGTCCCTTTCGCCGGGACGCTCGGTCGCGACGGCGGTTTGGCGGGAAGGGACCGGCGCCTCCGTTGCGCGGCTGACGCAGCCGTGTGGCCGGGGAGGTCCTGCCGAGAGGTTCCCCTGGGGGCACTATGACCCCTGCGTGCCGGAAAGAGGCACACAGACCCCGCCCCGATCGCGGGCGAAGCCGTTGCAACAGTCGCAGCGGCAAAGCCACGGGAAAGGCGGGGAGCAGCGGAACAGGCGGGAACAGAAATCGCCGGACGGGCGGCCGCGAGGTCGCACATAAACTTTAGATGAGCGAGCTTTCGGCCGCCCGTCTTCCCGGACTTTTCAATGGCCAGGGCCGAAGGGCAGCGTGGCGGGTATGAGGTGCGGCATGATGAACGCCGAGGGGCTTGCGGGACAGCACCCCCCTGTCCTGCCGGACATCTCCCCCTCAAGGGTGGAGATTAGCCGGCCGCCCTGTCCGCTCTCCTTTTCTGTAGCTTCAGAGATTGGTCCGAGCCGCGGTGACGGCTGATCTCCCCCCTTGAGGGGGAGATGTCCGGCAGGACAGAGGGGGGTGTCGAAGGGCGAAACGGAGCATGCCGCATGAGCGCGAAGCGAAAGGAGAATCACCGATGAAGCATGGCAAGAAGCGCGATGGAGCGAATGACGGGAAGGACTGGCGCGAGCGGCCGATCGGCGCCGACGATATTCACCGCGCGCAGGTGCTGGAACATATCTATGTGCCGCAGGAGGCCGCCTGGCAGATGTGGGCCGACGACTTCCTCTCCGTTCCGGCGAGCGCCGTCCGGGCGCCGCTCACGCAGCTCTTCTTGCCGGCGGACGACCCCTGGCCGGCGTTGCCCTATGCCGGCGCGGCCCGCGTCCTCGGCCTGAGCACGGCACAGAATGAAGCTTGCGCGCTTGCGCACGAGAGCCATGTCCGCGCCTCGGGCGTGACGCTCGGCTTGGCGCGGCTTCTCATCGGCATGCTCGGCATCCCGTCGCGCTGCGAACGGCCGAGTTGCAACCGCGCGGCGGCCTGCACGGGCGAGCGACGGGGCCGGGAATGGTGCTTCTATCCGGGGCCGGCATGGCCGCCCTGCGTGCACAGCGCGGGGCGCGTGGACATTTTGCGCCCGACGGTCGAGCGGCTGATCGACCGGCTCGACGCGCTGGTCGAGGCGCGGCTGACGGCAAGGCTGGGGGAGCCGTGGGCGGCGGTAGACCATATCGGCCTCACCCATCTGCCGGAAGAGGAAGTGCACGCGGCGCTCATGGCCATGTTCGAGGACAGGAAAATGCGCATGGCAAGCGCTGCCGCGGAAGAAGGCGCCTGAGCGGCGGCGGCGTTTGAGGCGATAGTTCCGCACGAACGAGAAATCCGCGCTCTTCGAATTTCATGGACGGAGGAGTTGGCACAAAATAGCGTAAGGCTTATCGGCAACTTCGCCCACGGGTGCCATGGAGAAGAGCCTTCTAAAATATATCTGGGCGCACACCAGGAGCCTCCAGGCATGGATTTTCGTGGTCATTCTCGTGTCCATGCCGCTTTATTTCTATTCCCTCGATCTGCCCAAGCAGATCATCAACCTGCCGATCCAGGGCAAGGGATTCCATTCTCCCGCCGACACGCACGTATTCCTGCGTCTCACCCTGCCCTTCGCCGAAAGCCTGGCCGGGAAACCCGTCATTCTCTTTCCGGGCTTCGAGCTGACGCGCCTGCCGCTCCTTCTCGCGCTCTGTTTCGTCTATACGGCGCTCCTCGTGCTGAACGGCTGGTTCAAGCTCTACATCAACACCTACAAGGGGATCACCGGCGAGCGCGTCCTGCGCCGTCTCCGCTACGAGATGATGGATCGCGTGCTGCGATTCCCGGTTTTCCACGCAAGGCAGGCAAAGCCTTCCGAGATAGCCGGCATCATCAAGGACGAGGTCGACCCGCTTTCCGACTTCATAGGCGATTCCTATTCGGCGCCGCTGTTCCTCGCCGGGCAGGCCATCACGGCGCTGATCTTCCTCTTCCTGCAGTCATTCTTCTTCGGGTTCCTGACACTTGCCGTCATCGGCATCCAGGTCTGGGTCATTCCGCGCCTGCGGCGCCGGCTGCTCGAACTCGGCCGGGATCGGCAGATTACGGCGCGCGAAATGGCCGGGCGGATCGGCGAGGTCCTGCAGGGCATGGACGACGTTCACCTGAACGACACGTCGAATTTCGTGCGCGCGGACTTTTCCAGCCGCCTCGGCACGATCTTCTTCATCCGCCTGGAACTCTTCAAGCGCAAGTTCGCGGTCAAGTTCCTGAACAATCTCCTGATGCAGTTGCTGTCGGTCCTCTTCTATCTGATCGGCGGGTATTTCGTGATCACCGGGCGGCTCGACCTGGGCGGCCTGGTGGCGTCCATCGCCGCCTACAAGGACCTGCCGACGCCGGTCAAAGGGCTGATCGACTGGGACCAGCAGCGGCTGATGGCGCAGATCCGCTATGCCCATGCGATCGAGGAATTCAGCCGCGACGATTTGATGCCGGCGCGCTTGCAGGCCGCCGACGATGATTTCAGGCGGATCGAGAACGGCTTCGAATTCCACAACGTCGCCTGTCAGGAGCCCGGCACTGCGGCGCATCTGGGAGGCGTCACCATCCAGGTCGGAGCAAGGGAAAGGGTAGCTTTGCTGGCCGAACCGCCCGAGGGGGGCTCGATGCTGCTCGAGATCGCCGCCCGTCTCGCCAGCCCGTCCTCAGGCCGGGTCCTGCTCGACGGCGCCGATATGAAGGATCTCTCGGAGGCCGTCACCGGACGGGCCATCGGCTACGCGGACGGCGCGGCCTATTTTCCGGTCGGGACCGTGGCGGATCTTCTGGTCGAGGTCCTGCGCAACCGGCAAATGTCTTCCTCGGAGCCCCCTGCCGGCAACGCCTCCGTCGCGCAGGGATTGCTGGAAGCAAGGCGCTCCGGCAATTCCGAGTTCGACCCTTCGGCGGACTGGATCGACCGCCGGCGCATCGGAACGGACATGGCGAGCCATATGCAATCGGTGACGGCTATGACGGGGCTCATCGGCGACATCCGGGACATCGGGCTCGCCAGCCATCTCCACCCCAATGCCATCGGCCGGATCCAGCCGTCGATCGACAAGGCGCGTGTCTTGCTGCGCGAGAAACTTGCCGCGGCGGGGTTGGAAAATCTGGTAGAGCCTTTCGATCGCAGCCACTACAATATGCAGTCCTCGGTCGCGGAAAACATCCTGTTCGGCATGCCGATCGATCCGGCTTTTGCACCCCCGGTCCTTGCCCGCAATCCCATGGTCAGGAGCCTGCTCGGCGAGACCGGGCTGTGGAGCCTGCTGGCCGCGCTCGGAACCGACGTCGCGAAAACCTTCGTCGAGATGTTCGCCGACCTGCCGTCGACAAGCGCGCTCTTCGGCCACGCGACGGGACCGACGCCTGAACAGATCGAAAAACTTCGGACAATCCTCGGCCGCATCGAGCAGGCCGGCACCGGCACGATGTCCGGCGAGGATGAGGAAACCCTCGTCTCCCTATCGATGGATTACATCGAGCCGCGCGACCGGTTCGGCCTTCTCAACGACGAGATCAAGGAAAGGGTCGTGGAGGCCCGGCTGCGCCTCAGAAAGATGCTCGAGGGCGATCCCGACCAAAAGATCAGCTTCAACGATCTCTACGTATACAACCCGTCGCTGACGATCGCGGACAATATCCTCTTCGGCAGGATTGAAACCAATCTGGTCGGCGGACGGGCGCGCATCAAGGCAATGGTGGCGGCGGTCATGGAGGAACTGGACATTTCCAGCCTTCCTTTCGAAGCCGGTCTCGCTTTCCATGCCGGAGTTGGCGGACGCGGCCTGTCGGAAGCACAGAGGCAGAAGCTCCGGCTGGCGCGCGCATTGATGAAAAAGCCGGATTTCCTGATCCTCAATCGCCCGCTGGCGACGTTGCCCGGCGAAGAACAGCGCAAGATACTCCAGGCCATACTATCCCAGGCAGAAAATTCGAACGGAGGCAGGCTCGGCATTTTGTGCGCGCCAGCCGATCCCGCGCATGCGATCCTGTTCGACCGCGTGCTTATGTTGCGGCATGGCCGCATCGTCGCGGATGACGCGCCAGAGAAACTTCTGGAAGCACTTCCCGACTTCGCCAAGCTCGTCAAAGCCTGATGGATCGCCCTATGTTCCCAGACCGTTCCAAACGGAGTGCAACATGACATCGCTCGACCAGGAAGTGACGCTTCTGCGGAGCGTTCCGTTCTTCTCCTCGATCGAAACCGGCAAGCTCAAGCTTCTTGCCTATTCGTCCGAGAAATTGGGCTTCGAGGATGGCGAGGCCGTGTTCCGTCAGGGTTCCACGGACGGAGATGCCTATTTCATCCTGGAAGGGTCGGCGGACGTGCTGACCGAAAGGAACGGGCATGAGGTCAGGGTGGCGCATCTGCCCCAGCATGCTCTTTTCGGCGAGATTTCCGCGCTATGCGACATTCCCCGCACCGCCACCGTGCGGGCGAAGGGCGATCTGGTCGCGCTTCGGATACCCAAGGAGAGTTTTCTGAACCTGATCGCGGAATATCCCGGGGTCGCCTTGCAGATCATCCGTGTCCTGGCGCGGCGCGTCGCCGATACGACGAGCGATCTGGTCGCGGCGCTGGAAGCACGCAACGGAGGCTGAACAGCGGATCGGCTCAAGCCGCTCCTACGTCACGCATCGCCAGGAAGAGCATCAGCGCGTAGGTGAGTTGATGCATAAATTGATCCGCGCCATGCGCGGCCCAGTACGATTTCCTCGCGGGATCGAACGGACGCGCCAGCGACCACCGCGCCTTCGCATAGTCGATCATGTAATGCGCGACGGCTTCCGCGATGATCAAGCCAGCGATCATGGCTGCGGAAACGCCGGCAGGCACCAATACGAGGAACGATCCGAGCGCGTGGATCGCGGCATGGGCATATCCTCCCGGCCTGGCGAAACTGGCCTTGCCCGCGATCATCCAGCGCGGCTGCAAGAGATAGTCGGCAACGAAATGCTTTGCCTGCAGCCCCACGAGGACAAAAAGCGTGAACGTCTCCATGAGGCATCATAAGTATTTTGGTCGAGATACGAAATAGCTAGCACGGAACGCGGCGCCTGTGATGACAGCAATGCTGGGGAGGTATAATCTCTCTGCCGTGCCTGTTCGTCCGGTTCGGAGACGGCGCATGAGCGAAACAGCAGACCTGATCGCCATCCTGCGGCAATCCGCGGATGAAAAGGTGGCTGTTGCAATCGGACGGCTGATCGACGAGGGGCTGGACCGCCATCTCTGCCGGATCAACGCCCTTGCCTTCGCGGAAAGAAACGGCTTCGACCAGGAAAAGACTATCGCCGCGTTCCTTCACGCAGCATCGATCGGCCTGTTCGACATTTCCTGGAACGTCCTTTGTCCCGGCTGCGGTGGCGTCCTCGACACCAACACGACGCTCAAGACGATGCGACAGGAGGAATATGTCTGCTCGCTTTGCGCCGCCGGCTATGAACCGACCCTCGACGAAATGGTCGAGGTAACCTTCACGGTAAGCCCCCGTATCAGGCGGATCGCTGCCCACAACCCGGAGGAATTGCCGCCGCTGGAGTATTTCCGGCAGGTCTACTGGAGTTCCGGCGTCGATCTTCCAGAGGAAGGCTACACTTCCATGGTCGAGAATTTCATCGTGGAAACAGTGGAACTCCCACCCGGCGAAAAGGCCATCCTCTCGATCCAGCTTCCCGAAGAATTTGTCGTCGTCTTCGAACCGATGACGCATTCGGTGCAGTTTCTCGACGTCAAGGGAGAGCCGACGCGTGAACGCCAGGCGCTCTCCGTCATCATCGACCGTGAACATCTGCATAATCAGGCGCTGGAGATGCATCCGGGGCCCCTGCGGGTCACTTTCGAGAACCGAACCGACCACCGCGCCCTGCCTTCCGTCTTCATCGCAGGGGAGGAACTGCACCGGATCTTGAGAAAGCGCCGGCCGTTCCTGACGGCCAAACGCCTTTTGACCAATCAGACGTTTCGCGACCTTTATCGGACAGACATTATTGAGATCGACCAGCGCCTCAAGATAACCAGCCTTACCTTCCTGTTCACCGATCTGCGCGGTTCCACCGAGCTATATGAGCGTGTCGGCGACCTTGCCGCCTTCGACATCGTGCGCGCGCATTTCCGCGTTTTGACCGACATCGTCGCGGCGGAAGCCGGAGCCGTCGTGAAGACGATCGGGGACGCCGTGATGGCGACGTTCCCGGCACCGGACAGGGCGGTGGCCGCAGCGCTCAAGATGCGCAAGGCCATGCGCGATTTGAACGCGGAACGCGGCCGCGAGGACCTGCTTCTGAAGATCGGCATACACGAGGGACCGTGCATCGCCGTATCGATGAACGAACGGCAGGATTATTTCGGCCAAACCGTGAATATAGCCTCTCGTGTCCAGGGTCTCGCCACGTCGCAATCGATCTTCGCCACCAACGCGGTGATCTCGGATGCGCGCGCCGCCGAAGTGCTGGATCAGGCGAAGGTCACGCCCGTGTCGAAAGGCGCGATGCTGCGCGGCGTGGCAAGCGAGATGCCGCTTTACGCCATCCCATGACCGATTCGTGCCGAGGAGATTGAGCATAAAACGTCGGCTCTCCGCGGTTCTCGCCCTCGACATGGTCGGCTATTCGCGCCTAGTGGGCACGAACGAGCAGGACACGCTGGCTGCGTTCCGCCGGCACAGAAGAGAAATCCTCAATCCCAAAGCCGCGCAATATCGCGGCCGGATCGTCAAGCTGACAGGCGACGGCGCGCTGATGGAATTCGCCAGCATCGTCGATTCGATTTCCTTCGCGGTCGAAGTGCAGCTTGCGATCGGCATCGAGAATACGGAATTGCCCGAAGCAAAACGAATCCTCTACCGGATCGGGATCAATATCGGCGATATCGTCCTCGATGAGGAGGACATTTACGGCGATGGCGTAAACATCGCCACGCGCCTGGAGGAGCTTGCCGAACCGGGCGGGATCTATCTTTCCGCGCACGCTTGCGACCAGGCCAGGGGCAAGCTCGACCTCACTTTCGAGGCGGTCGGCGAAAGACGGGTCAAGAACATCGCCGCGCCGCTCAACGTCTATCGGGTCGGGCTCGACGAGAAGGCACTGTCCCTCCTCACCCCGATCGCGGCACGCAAGCCGGAAGCGCGTTTGCCGCGCCGGATCCTGGTGGCCGTTGGCGCGACCGCGGTGCTGATCGCCGTGTTGGCCGGAACCGCGATATGGCTGTTACGGCCATCGGAGCGTGCGCCACCCGCGCAAGCGGATATGGAAAGGTTCGCCCATGCGTTGCCGGACAAGCCTTCGATAGCCGTTCTGCCCTTCATCAACGTAAGCGGCGATGCGGACCGGGATCGCCTGGCGGAAGGCCTGACTGACGATCTCATAACCGATCTCTCGAAGGTCTCGGACCTGTTCGTGATCGCCCGCCATTCGGTTTTCGCACTCGGCGACACGACGGCAAGAATCCAGGACGTCGCGGCGGAACTCGGCGTGAACTACGTTCTCGAGGGAATGCTGCAAAAGGACGGCTCTCGCCTGAAGGTCGGCGTCAAGCTGGTCGATGCATTGCGCGGCCTATCCGTGTGGACCCAGCGCTACGACCGGGATTACGCGGATATCTTTGCGGTTCGCGACGATATCGTCGGCAACATCATTTCCACGCTCTCCGTGACCATCAACGAGAAGGAGCGCAGTCAACTGGCGCAAATCCCGACCGACAATCTCGAAGCCTATGATTACTATCTGCGGGCCGAGCACGAGGGATTTCTCTACAGCGACGTCGAATCCTACCGCCAGACGCTCTCCTTCTATCAAAAAGCGATCGATCTCGATCCACGCTTCGCCGACGCCTATGCCGGGATCGCGCGCGTCGCGATCGACGTGCTTCGCAACGACTATAATCTGATCTGGTCCGCCGCGGTCGCACGGAAGATCGCCTATGACGCGGCCGGCCGGGCATTGGCGCTCAATCCCGACAACGCGCGCGCCCGAACCGTGCTCGCCCTGCTCCAGCTCGTCGACGGCCGGTCAGCGGAAGCGATCGATTCCGCCAACCGGGCCGTGCTCATCCAGCCAAACGATTCCGAAGCCGTCGCAAATCTGGCGCTGGTGCTCGTCCAGACCGGAAGCGCCGAAGAGGCCGTGATCGCGATACGTAAGGCGCTCAGGCTCAATCCGTCGCCACCGCCGAATTTCCGACTGCTGGCCGGCGTGGTCTACTACATGGCGCGCGAGAACGGAGAGGCGGTGCCTCTTCTGAAAGCGGCGGTCGAAAGATTGCCCAATGTCGAGCCGGCGCGCGAATATCTGGCCGCCGCCTATGCCCGGCAAGGGGATGAGCCGCACGCGCGGACACAGGCAACGGCGTTGCTGAGGCTGTTTCCTGAAACCAACCTGACCTACTACAGCTACCTCTATGACTACTGGCGCGAGGACGACCGCCGCTATCATTTGAGCGCCCTGCATGTTGCCGGCATTCCGGAATGGCCATTCGGCTTCGAGGGACGCGACAAGGACCGGCTCGGCAACGCGGAACTCCAGGTCCTGATCAGCGACAAGACCTGGGTCGGGCAGCACAAGAACGGGGTGGCTTTCGTCCAGTATTTCGACAAATCCGGCAATAGTGCCTATCGTAGCGCCAATACCAACATCACCGGGACCGTGGAGGTCCAGGGCGATCGCCTCTGCGAAAAGTTCGAAGGCTATTTCATGGACCGTCTCGCCTGCGGATATGTCTACCGCACGACGGACCAGAAGAGCGGCGCACAATATGTTCACGTCACGCCGCAGGCGCTCAAATTCTTCTCACTGGAGAAGGACAAGTAGTAAAGCCTCTCTATTGCCAGTCCTTCTTGGCGTCGGCGGACATCAGCGTCCGTTTGACCTCCGGCCAGTATTTTTGTGAGTTGACCACCTTGGAGTGATTCTTCTCCAGGCCGTCGGCCGCGCCCGGGTCATAACTCAGGTAGAGCTTGCCATCTATGATGCGCCACGCCTTGGGGTCGATATTCGTCGTGATCGTCCCCGCGGAGACGCCGTCAGCGCAATATCCGCCATATTGCGGCGCGTATTTGACCGGTTCGCGCCTGAAAAGCTCTCGGTTTTCCGCGCTTTCGAAATGCCAGTTTGCGCCCAGCCAATGATAGGTGAACTTTTCCGAGCCCTTCACGGCCTTGTGCTCAGTGAAATAGGCGACGGCGTCGTAGCCCTTGATCGCGACGTCACCGAAATAACCCGTGTTGACCGCCTCTTCGGCCGCCACCGAACCACCCGCCACCAGCATCAGGATCATGGCCGCGCCGCCCGCCATTCCTGTTCTCCAAGCATGGGTCTTCATGAATTTCTCCATCTTCCGGCGCGATCTGGACGGGATTGCATCATTTCCGTTTCAGGCATTCCTTGTAGAACCGTTCGCCGACGATCTCCGGCCCCTGGCACACGGCTCCCGCTTTCATAAGCAACCCGGCCGCGTCCCAATAACCGCGCCAGCCGGCCTGCGAGAGCGGCGTGTAACCGTTCCGTTCCTTCGCCTCGATATCGGCTCCATTCGCCAGCAGGAAGGCAACGACATCGGCACGGTCTTCCTCGGCGGCCGCATGCAGCGGCGACATCTTGTAGAAGTTACGCGTGTCGTTGACCGCCGCCCCCTTGGCGACGAGCAGCTTCACGATATCCA
Organism: Mesorhizobium koreense; assembly: GCF_031656215.1. NCBI lineage: Bacteria > Pseudomonadati > Pseudomonadota > Alphaproteobacteria > Hyphomicrobiales > Phyllobacteriaceae > Mesorhizobium > Mesorhizobium koreense. The sequence goes on from NZ_CP134228.1 coordinate 205,006, forward strand.
GCTTGCCCGCATAAGCCGCGGCGTGAAGGGCGGTCAGCCCGTGCTTGTTGCGAACGCCGACATCGGCGCCGCGTTGAAGAAGCAGGGCAACGATATCCGAATTGCCGGCCAGCGCGGCGATGACGAGCGGCGGGTCGCCCGCATCATCGGGCTCCGCGATGCTGGCGCCGCCATCCAGCGTCTGCCTGACCTGGTCGAGATTCCCGCTCCTGACCGCATCAGGCAGCGGCGCCGCGAAGGCTGCGCCCAGCCCAAGGAGGAGCACGACAGCGGAAGCCCAAAGATTTCTCATAAGGAACTGCTCCGCCCCCACCGCTGGTATCCACGGGCGGAAAAATCCTGGAGATATTCTATCACGAACCCGCAGGGCCGGAAAGAATGACGCGGTCCGAGCCACGTAGGCCAGCCGAACTGGGTAGCGTGCGGGCTACCCCGATTAGGTAGAGGGCGATGCCGGATCTGCAGCTTCGCAACTTTGTCCGCGGCAGTTGCGCTCATTCGCCTATCGTTCCGTGAACGCGCGCGACATGCTTTCGCGAATTGGCTTGGTCAGATAGTCGAGGAAGGTGCGCTCCGCCGTTTCTATCATCACCTCGACCGGCATGCCGGGCGTCGCGGTGAACCCCGGGATACGGGCAAGCTCGCTCGCCGGCAGCCGGACACGCGCGAGATAGACTTCCGTGTTCGGGATCGTGGCGTCCGACAAGGCGTCGGCCGAGACGTAGTATACGTCCCCGTAAAGCACCGGGGTGGTGCGCCGGTTGAGCGCGACCAGCCGGATCGTCGCCTTCTGGCCCGGCTTCACCGCGTCGATATCCTTGCGCTGGACCTGGGTCTCGATGATGAGCGGGACGTCGGCGGGCAGGATCTCCAGGATCTTCTTGCCGCTTTCGATGACACCGCCGGAAGTGTGGTAGTACATCCTGACGACAGTGCCGGAAACCGGCGCGTTTATGGTCGAGCGCCGCATGACGTTCTTCGCCTGGCGAGCTTCTTCCCGTACGGCATCGAGTTCGCCCTGGCTGCTCTGCACCTCGTCGAGCGCCTTCTGGTTGAGTTCGGTAATTGTCTGGCTGATCTGCTGTCGGAATTTCTCGATCTGGGCATCGGTCTCGGATACTTCCGCGTCCAACCGGCCGATCTGGCCCTCTGCGTCGGCGATGGCGCGCTGGATGGCGTTGACCTCCGGTTTGCGGATGAGCCCTTGCCCGAGGAGCTTTAGCTTGCCGGTATATTCTTCCTTCAGGAAGGTAAGCTGCTCGGTCATGGAAGCGCTCTGCTTTTGGAAGCCCGCCGCACGGAACTTCAGCGATTCCATGTTCTGCCTGAGGAGCCCGATCTCGCTCTCCATACGGTTTTGCGCGGACCGGAAGCTTGCGACCTGTCCATCGACGATCGAACCGATATCGTTGTCGTTCCTGTTGTCGGTGATGATGCGGGGGAAATCGATCTCGGGCTTGTTGGCAACCTGCGCTTCGAGCCGTGCGACATTCGCCTCAAGGCGCGCCTGGCGCAGGAAGAGCTGCCGCTGCTTTACCTGAGCGGCAATTCCGTCAAGCCGGATAAGGGGCTGACCCGCGGTGACATGATCGCCTTCGTTGACCAGTATTTCCTGGATGATCCCGCCTTCCAGATGCTGGATCACCTTGTTCTCGCCGGTTGCGACGAAGCTGCCTGCGGAGATGACCGCAGCCGCGAGCGGCGCCGTCGCCGCCCAAGTGCCGAAGCCACCGAATGCCAGCAGCACCAGAACCAGTCCGACCAGCGCATGCTTGTGGATCGAGCGCGGCACCTGGCCATACCAGTCGATGTCGTGAACGTCGGCGATGCTCGTAGCCATCACGCGACCTCAGCGGTCTGGCCGGCCACGGCGGGACGCCCGTTCGCGGCATTCAGGGGGGCGAGCGCCTTCAGCACATCCTGGCGCACACCGAACATCGAAACGGTGCCGTTCGACAGGAGCAAGATCTTGTCGACACAATTCAGGAGCGACGACCGTTGGGTAATAGTGATGACGGTGATCTTCTCCTGTTTCGCGTGCTCAAGCGCCCTGAGAAGTGCCGCGTCACCGGAACCGTCGAGATTGGAATTGGGCTCGTCCAGGACGACCATGCGCGGATTGCCGAAAAAGGCGCGAGCGAGCGCGATCCGCTGCTTCTGGCCGCCCGACAAGGGCGAACCGTCGGCGGCGACCATGGTCTCGTACCCTTGAGCGAAGGTCGAAATCAGTTCGTGGACGTCGGCCAGCATGGCGGCCTTGTAGACGTCCTCGTCGCTGGCATCGTCGCGCATGCGGCCGATATTCGCCTTGATAGTGCCGGGAAAGAGCTGCACGTCCTGCGGCAGATAGCCAATATTCTCGCCGAACTGACGCTGGTCCCAATTGCGCAAATCCATCAGGTCGAGCCGCACGTTGCCGGAGGTCGGAAGGATCGAGCCGACCAGCATCTTGCCGAGCGTCGTCTTGCCCGCTCCCGAATCGCCGATGACAGCAAGGGATTCGCCGGGCGAGAGCGTGAACGATATACCGTTCAATACGACCCGCTTGGTGCCCTGCGGCACGAAGAGCAGCCGTTCCACGTCGAGCCGCCCTTGTGGCCGCGGCAATCTCAGCCGCTCGAAATTCAGCGGAGACGATTTGAGCAGTGCCGAGATCCGCTCATAGGCGGAACGGGTATTGATGAACTGGTGCCAGCCCTCGATGGCGCCTTCCACGGGAGCGAGCGCGCGGCCGGCAATGATCGAGGCGGCGATCACCATGCCGCCCGTCAATTGGCCTTCCAGCGACAGATAGGCGCCCCAACCCAGCATGGCGACCTGCGCGAGCATACGCACTGCTTTCGAGATCGAAGCGGAAATGACGTTACGATCCTGCGCGAGCACCTGTGCCTTCAACGACCCCGCGGTGTCCTGCCCCCAGATCTTCACCGCCTCCGGGATCATCGCCAGCGCGTTGATGATCTGCGAATTGCGCGACATGGAATCGAGATGCAGATTTGCCCGGCTCTGGAAATTGTTGGCCTCGTGGAACGAAGCCGCCGTCATCCTCTGGTTGATGAACGCGATCACCAGAAGCAGGAGCGCCGCGACCACCGCTATGTAACCCAGGTGGGGATGGACCAGGAACACCGCCAGCATGAACAGCGGCGTCAGCGGCGCGTCGAGGAATGAAAGAAGCGTGCCCGACACCAGGAACGACCGCAATTGCTGCAGGTCGCCGAGTGTCTGATATTCGCGTCCGTTGCTATGAAGCGAGGCGCGCGCCGCGGCGCCCAGGATGGGCGCTCCAAGCTGCGCCGCAACCTCGACCGCCGTGCGCATCAGGATGAAGCGGCGGATAGCGTCGAGCACGGCGTTGAGGATGACCGCGCCCGCGATCAGTATCGTCAGCATGACCAGCGTGTCGATCGACCGGCTGGTGAGCACGCGATCGGATATCTGGAAGAGATAGACCGGAATGGCCAGGACGAGGACGTTGGTCGCGATCGTAAAGGCCATCACGACGATGAGATTGCGCCGGACGGCGTGTATCCCGGCCTTCAGATTGTCGGCGAGGTTGATCGGACCGAGGCGCCGGTGGAACACATCGCCGGTGCCATCGTCTTTTGCCTGGCGCTCCCGCCTTGGCCGTGCCATCGAAGCGGAAAGACGTTCCTCGGCCTTGATCGGACCACTGTCGGCATCCATCGTTTTGAGGCTGCCGGCGGGAGTGTCCTTCTTCGTTCGCGACCGAAAGCGCCGGTCCGGCCCGATTTCTCCGTTCTTGTCCCCGTGCTTGCCGTTGCCCGTGTCCTTCGTTTCCACCCGCTTGTGGTCGAAATCATTTTGACCAGACGCGGCCGGCGAGCCCGCATCGTCGTTCGCCGGCCGAAACCAGATCGGACGTACCGTCGATCTCCTCAGTTCGGAGACGGCCTGGTCTATCTCCTCCATGAAGGTCGAGAACCTCTGGTCGAGATTCTCCCGAGGGGGCGAGCCGTCCGGGGCAGCCGCCCGGGCATTGCCGGTTTCGATATCGAAGGGCGACGCCTTTATTCCCGAAGAACCGTTCACACGCTCGTTCATTGCCTTACCGATCGCAGGATTGTGGCCGTCAGGAAATTATGGATTGCATGATGTCGCTGTGCCCCGGATGGACATCGAGGGGCGACTTCAGATGTGAAACCGGGTCCTGATGGTCCGGATTGGCCATGTCGTCGCTGAGGAAGGCCACTGCCTCGTTCACCAGATGATCGGCGTCCTGGATTTGCGCCAAGTGGTCGGTGCGGATGATGTCGGTCTGGACCAGCAGTTCGTCCGAGTAGTGGTCGCCGCCAACATAGATCTTGCTTGTCGGGTCGACGTCCACGATCTGAGCCGAATTGACCAACGCATTAGAACCGGTCGTGATCGTCCAGTTGCCGTCATTCGCCGGGTGCAGGGAGTTCATCGCCAGAGCGATCTGGTCCGCATCGCCAAGCACGTTGGTCTGCTGAACATATTGAAGATCATAGATACTGCCCGAGATGTAGAGGACCCTCAGGCCGGGCAGACCCAGGAACGCGCTGTCGTTCAAAACATCGGAGGAAAGCGTCTTGTCGCCGTCCTGGAAGTCATGGATCGCGTGCAGGAAGCCGTTCGGCATCGCGCCCGTCTCTCCCTGGCCGATCGACGTGATGTTGGCGTTGTTCCAGAGCAGATTGTCGCCGGTCGACACCGAACCCTGGCCGGAGCTATGGAACCCGGCCACGGCGCCAGCGATATCGTCATCGAGGAGCACATTCGTCTGCGAGATGATGTTCGCGTCATAATAGTTTCCGCCGATCAGCACGAGATCGTAATTCCGGCCGAGATCGGCGACGGAGAGGTGGTTGAAGCTCTGGTTTTCGCCCATGCCGACCTGCGTCGTCACCCCGTAGGAGGAGGAAACGACGCTCGTGTCGTTGTCGGTGATGAAATTGAGCTGCTGTATCCAGTTGAGCGAGACGAAATCGCCCGTTATCTCCGTGACCACCCAGGCTTGCGGAAATCCGGTCGGGGCATGAGCATCGGAGTTCGATCCGTTTCCCGCATCGATGCGCTCCATCTGAGCGATGTTGAACGCCGATGTGGAGATCTGGCCCGAGGCGCTATTCCAGCCGTTGAGGCTCGCACCGATCGAGTCGGAATCACTCCAGGCATTGATCTGAATGATGGCATCCAGCGAGAAATGATTACCGGCCACGGCGAACACACCGCCTTCGAGCGTGTCGTTGATCACCGTCGCGGAATTGACCAGGGCATTGCCGCCGGTGCCGAGGTCCACCGAAGCAGCGCCTGACAGGGTGCCTTGCCCGTGGATCGTTCCACCGACGGCGACAGATCCAAAATTGCCGGTCGCAGCGTTGCCGCCATCGGAGATGACCGCCGGATCGGGGGCGAGCGGCGACGCTGCTGGAAGCTTGTCGTCCAGCTTCGGCGCTTCTGACACTATCTGGCCGTTGACGTAAGTCTCGCCGGCAAGCGGATCGGCCGCGACGGAAACATGCACATCGACGGTGACCCCATCGGCCTCGGCAGTGCTGGCAGGATCGGGTCGGGAACCGTCTGGCGTCGAATTCTCCGATGCGGCCCCTGCCGCCTCCGCGAAAGCGTTCAACGAAGCTGCCGTGTCGGTGACGAACGAGCCGATATCCGCGGCGGAGCCGAACGAGGGCGGTTCGATCGGAAGGAAGTGCAGCGCGTCGTGCAGCAGCGTGTCGAGCGTAAGGTCCGGTATGCCGATCGGATGGAAGTCGACGCCACGTGCGCCGATATTCACGAAGTCGTTGTCCGAAAGATTGTTGATCTGCGCGATTTGTACCGCCACCGAGCCGGGAGGCTGGAGTTCGAATAGCGGGCTGCCCGAATAGGCTAAATGAAAGAAATGCGGCGCTAGGTAACCGGGGTAGATCACGGGCTGCACTTCGGCATTCACCGGGACCGCCATCGGGACATAGCTCACGTCGCTGAGCGCGGCCAGTGTCACGATCGCCGGTCCGGCAGGCACGTAGCGCAGGCCTGGATCCGGGTCGTCGAAATCATAGGGCGTCTGGAAGGTTATTTGGGCATGATCGTCTGGCGGCGTCTGATCCAGTGCCGCCTGCAGAGCCTTGAATTCGAGATAGTCGTCGCGCAGCCGCGCCTGTTCGGCTGTTATCTGGAATAGCCCTATGAAATGGGCGATGGCTTCGCTGATCCTGTCCAGATGCACAGAACCGTCCCTCCGCGTGTTGTATCCCCCAGCGTCACGTCCGGAGGACCGGTAGGCCGACAGCTACGCGGGATATCCCGCGTAGCCGCCATTCCAGCATGCGACGCAATCAGGAATCGTCGCCGTTGTTCATGCTGTCGTAGTTCCCGCCGACGATCGTCTGGTCGAGCAGGTTTTCCATCAGGTTGGCGCCCATGACGATGCTTTGGTTGAAGGCGCTGGTGTCGATGGACGCATCGGCGTGGGCTTCCGACAGGCCGTTCACATAGCTGTCGTGGCCATTGTTGGATCCCCACGTGCCGCCGGCTCCGCCGTCACCGCCGGCTCCGTTCGTCACGATGCCGCCGGCGCCGCCAAAGCCGCCATTGCCGCCGTTTGCAGCGCCACCGGTTCCGTCGCCGGCAACGGGTACGACGATCGTATCGCCGCCCCAGGCGAAGCCGCCAAAGCCGCCAGCACCACCGACGCCCGCGCCGATGCCCGAGCCCGCACCTTGCCCGGCGCCGAGGCCGAGGCCGAGCGCATCGCCTCCGTCACCGCCAGTACCGCCGGCTCCGCCGTCACCGCTGTCGCCGCCAAGGCCGGTGCCGAGACCGAGCGAATAGGCATCGCCGCTGTGGCCCGAATTGGCGTTACCGCTATCGCCACCGAGGCCGGCACCCAGGCCGAGCCCTGCAGCGTCTCCACTATCGCCGCCGGAAGCGTTGCCGCTATCTCCGCCGGTGCCTGTGCCATTGCCCGCGCCTGCGCCGGACCCAGCGCCACCGGCTCCGCCGGCCGCATTCGCGGCGTCACCCGCGACGCCGACACCGATCCCGAGCAGGCCGAGGCCAAGGCCGGCCGCGTCGCCGCCATTGCTGGAAGCACCGCCGCCATCGCCACCCTGCCCGGCGCCCACGCCGAGACCAAGGCCGCCGCCGTCACCGGCATCGCCGCTATTGCCATTGCCACCGTCGCCGCTGCCGGCCGCGCCGAGACCAAGACCCGCCGCGTCACCGCCATTTCCGGAATCGGCATCACCCGTATCGCCGGTGCTGGCCGTCGACGCGCCCGAACCCGAGCCCGAACCGCCATTGCCATTGGAATCGCCGCCATTGGCGTTTCCGCCTTCAGCGCCGGCAGCTTCACCAACGCCGAGACCGACGCCAAGACCGAGTCCCAATCCCAGACCCGTTCCCGCGCCGCCGGCCGCGCCGGCACCACCGGTCGTGTCACCGCCGCGCGCCGCGCCGAGCGCGTCGCCACCGAAGCCGAAGCCGCCGACATTCAGGCCGTCGCCGCCATCGCCGCCGCCGGCCGAACCATGACCGCCGCCGCCGGCACCGCCACCACCGGCGGTTATGCCGTCGCCCGACGAGGCTGCTCCGCCACTGGCGTTGCCGTTCTGCTCGAAGGTACCGGTGTTCGACACGGACGCGCTTCCGATCGAATCGTCGTCGCTCAGGTTGTTGACCTGGGCCAACGAAACGGCGGTATCATTGCCTTCGCCGTTGAGCGAGCCGTTCAGGAAATCGTTGAACGAAGCGCCGTCGCCCGGATTGTAGAAGATCTGGCCGTCATGATTGACCAGAAGCTTGTCGATCTGGGCGCCCTTGTCGAGCTTGATGTCGGCGAAATCGTCGTCGCTCGGCCGATAACCGGAGAGATCGAGCCCCACATCGACATTCACATGCGTGTCGCTGGTGTTGTGGTTCGTATTCGTGTTGGTGCTCGTATTGGTGTTGGTGCTCTCGTTGATAGCCTTGTTCAGGTTGGCGTTCAGATTGCCGTTGCCGTTCAGATTGAGACTGGCATTGCCATTCAGGTTGAGGTTTCCGTTGCCATTGCCGTTGCCGTTCTCATTCTCGTTGTTGGAATGGCTGGACTGATATTGACCCTGGTCCTGATCCTGGCCCTGGTCCTGACCTTGACCCTGATCTTGGTCTTGACCTTGGTCCTGGCTCTGATCCTGACTGGGATCGAACGGGAAGAAGTTGGTGTTTTTGGGAGCCATCGTTCTTACCTCATGGTGAAGGCCGACCCAGCGTGACCCCATTCATCTCACAAGAGGCCTTGGCTGCATCGGCGGTTGCACATGGGACATCCGATTTCCGGCACTCGAAATAACTCGACTGATACAGACCGGAACGCTCCGGAAACGAAATGTCCCCACTGAAAACGGCCGACATCCAACCTTCCAGCAAAGCTGAGGATGCGGGCCGAACAAACGTTCGGACCGGTCCACGCTGAAATCGGGAATAGGCCGTGCCCCTGACTTTCGAGGCGCGGGCAGTCTGTGACCGGAGAGTGCGCGCGCCTAGCTGCGCGTTGGGGCTAGTTCACGCCATCAAATTGTTCAAATCTACCACCCTGCCGACAACGGTTCGCCGCCTTCACGGCCAATCGGGCGAAGCTATACCACCAAGGAAGGAAGCGGATGTCCTATCGGACCAGACAGAACGAGCGGCGATCGAGCGTGATTGCACAGGACGGAGGCATTCAGCACATGATAAAGCCATCGAGCGGCGCGCGCGGAGACCGGCGATGGACGAGTTTCAACGGATTCTGCTTCTGATCGGACGTTTGAACTACACCTGGACGAATACCGAGAGCCTGCTCATCCACCTCATCGCGGGCCTGGCAAGGGTGGACAAGGAGACCGCCATCGTCATCTTCCTGACGCTCAACACCACACGCGCCAGGATCGATCTCGTCGAGCGACTCGCGAAAATGGCGAAGACGCCGAAAAAACAAAGAGCGGAAATCCTGCCGCTTCTGGGACGGCTCAACGAGCAATCCAAGCTGCGCAACAAATACAATCATTGCATCTATTCATTCGACAGCAAGGGCGAGATCTCCCACACGCATCAGATGCGCATATTCGACGGCAAGGAAACGATAAAATACGGGAAGGTGGAGGCGATGGACGATGCGGAAATCATAAGGATTTCCGATTGCATCGAGAACATCGCCGAGGTGAACAAGGAAATCTGGAACGTGGTGCGCGCCAACGGCTTTCCGCAGTAGAAACCCTGGCGGGATGTCCGGCGGAAAGACTCGCCACCAGGGTGCTTGATCGAAGCACCGGTAATCGCCATATTGTCGAAGCGCCTCTCGCCGTTTCGAGAGTGACCGCGTTTCGGGTGCCGCCCATTCGGGCTTTTCGGCATCCTGTTTCAATCTCGGCCGCCGCTTGTATCGAGTTTTGAGCTCGGCCGACCTCTACATCCGGAGGCATTATGACATCTTTCGCGCTGCCCGAGGCAGTTTTGACTGCAATCTCAAATGGAACTCCCGTAATCCGGGCTTACCGGGAACACCTCGGATATACGGTGGAAGACATTGCCGTGACCAGCGGCCTCACCGCCGAGGAAATCGAGAAAATCGAAGCGGGGCACCGTTTTGAAAAAGGCTACAGGGACCGTCTCGCTCGGGCTCTCGGGTTGCCCGAAGGCATGTTCGATGAGATTTCGGACATCCCCGACGCTGCCTGACGATATTGCGGCCTCGTAGCACCCGTTCGAGCAAGGCAGACGGGGAATTTCTAAAGACAACAATCGCCTCTCAGGGAGGATTGCGGCCTGGTTTGAGAAAAGGGCCGAGGCACAGGGCGGACGAACATTGGAACCTATCCCGCAGCCTATGAGTTTATGACTGCGATTTCACCACTGGAGAGGGTCCATGGCATCCGGCGTCATCATCGGCATTCTGATCACATTTCTCGTAATCGTCCTGGTCCTCTATCTCGTTCAGCGGCTGCCTATCGACGGCCGGATGCGTCAGATCGTGCAGATCATCGTCATCATCATCGGCATCGTGTCGCTGTTGAAGTACCTTGCCGTCTTTTAAGCGGCGCGGAACTCTTTCCACTCTACCAAATCTCCGTTTGGCGAATTTATCTGCATTTTAACCAATGTAGACCATGATTAAGCATGGGTGCTCTACATGGGGCGGGGGATGACTGACCTTGACGACGAGGAAGAACTTCCGCGGCCCATTCCGCTTCGACGCTGGCGTCTGATTGTCGGTGCGGCAATCGCATACGGCCCATCAATCATCTCGATCGGATGTGCGTTCGCGGCCGGATATTTCGCCTACGCAGCCGCCAACATCAAACCCCCCGCCGATATTTCGACGCTCGCGGTTTCGATACTGAAGTCTGGGAATGCACCGCCCGAAATGCGCATGTGGGCTACCGATACCCTGGGGATACCGACGGATATCCCGGTAACGGTAGGCTCTATCAAACCCGTTCAGCCGTAAGGCGCCCAGTCAGGCAGGAGGCAGGCCAAAAGCGATCATTTCATCACTGAAAATCTATCGCGGTTCGGGTGTGTGATGCCTATTGAGCCGTATTGCCAGGAGCGGTCGCCGGTTGCAATGTGCCCGCTTAATCAGTGTTCAGGTCGCCATTTTTTTCGATGAAGCCGACAATCTGTTCCAGCCCTTGACGTCGGCGCATGTCGGTAAAGACGAATGGCCTCGTGCCGCGCTGATGCAGCGTGTCGGCCCGCATGATCTCAAGGTCGGCGCCGACGTAAGGGGCGAGATCCATCTTGTTGATGACGAGCAGATCCGAACGGGTGATGCCGGGGCCGCCCTTGCGCGGGATCTTCTCGCCGGCGGCGACGTCGATCATGTAGATGGTGAGGTCGGCGAGGTCGGGCGAGAAGGTGGCGGCGAGATTGTCGCCGCCCGACTCGATGAAGACCAGATCCAGATCCGGGAAGCGCCGGCGCATCTCAGCTATCGCAGCGAGATTGATCGAGGCATCCTCGCGAATCGCCGTGTGCGGGCAGCCGCCGGTCTCCACACCCAGGATGCGTTCCTCCGGCAACGCCTGGACCCGGTTGAGGATCAGCTGGTCTTCCTTGGTGAAGATGTCGTTAGTGACGACCGCGACCGAATAACGGTCGCGCATCGCCTTGCATAGCATCTCGGTCAGCGTCGTCTTCCCAACGCCGACAGGGCCGCCGATGCCGACACGCAAGGGTCCGTTGGGCGAACTCATGAGCGGAATACCCTCGAATATTGCGTTTCGTGCCGCATGGACATGATCTCCGACATGAAGGCGGCGGAACCGAGATCGTCCAGCGCCGAGGCCGCCGCCCGCCCCGCCGCTGTCAGCACGATCTCTTCGAGTTCCGCCAGCGCCGCGACGCCGTCGCTCTGGCCGAGTGGGACGAGCCGTACCGTGGCCTGCACAATGTTGGAGACGAAGGCGTGAAGATAGGCGATGAGCGCCGGTTCCAGCGCGATGCCGTGACGCGCCGCTGCGCCGCCCACCGCAACCGGATAGGGCATTCCGGCCAAGACCACGTTCAGCCGTTCCCCGTTTCCGGGCGGAGAGGACGGATGCCTGGCCTGGGTTCCGTCCTCTTCCCCAGCCCACGCCGATAGGGCCTTCAGGAACGCCTCGCCTTGCAGCATGGTCTCCATGTGCCGTTCCTTCGAACCGGCCATGGCTTCGGCTAATTCGGCGACCATTTCGACATCGCCCGATTTCGCTTGCCGCCAGCTTTCGGCAAGCAGGACGGCGTCGTTCCAGGCGGAGCCGCGGTCGAGCAGTTCGCGAAGCCATGCGACTAACGTCGGACGATCGCCGATCAGCCCTTCCTCGATCGCCCGTTCGATGCCGTGGCTATACGAGAATGCCCCAACCGGAAAGGCTGGTGACAGCCACGTCATCAGGCGCAGAAGCGTGCGATCCGCCATCTCAGTCACGGTGATGATGTCCATGCAATCCATGCACGTGCGTATGTCCATGGTCGTGGCCGTGATAGGCGCCATGCACCGGCTGGAACTGCTCGATTACCTCCGTCACTGTCGCGCCGAGCCCTTCGAGCATCGCGCGGATGACATGATCGCGGCGGATCAGGATGCGCGCCTCGTCGATCTGGGCGGCGAGATGGCGATTACCGATGTGCCAGGCGAGATGCCGCAACGGGATCGTTCCCGGCTCGACCTGATACAGTTCCTCCTCCGCGGCAACGATCCTGACGCTACGTCCGTCCTCCAGGACCAGCGCGTCGCCGTCGGCAAGCAGCACCGGTTCCGGCAGGTCTACCATGACCTGGATACCCTGGTCCGTGGTCATCAGCTTGCGGCGAAGGTGGCGGTCGCTTGAATCCAGCGTCAAGGTACCGAACGGCTCCGCGACACTTCGGTGGCTATGGGAAATCGCGCGCAGCATGATCAGAACAGAAAATAGCGCTGCGCCATGGGCAGCACGGTCGCGGGTTCGCAGGTCAATAATTCGCCGTCGGCCCGTACCTCATAGGTCTCGGGATCGACATCGATGTGGGGCGTCGTGTCGTTGAGGACCATGGAGGCTTTCGAGATGCCGCCGCGCGTATTCTCCACGGCAAGCATTGTCTTCTCGACGCCAAGTCTTTCCTTCAGCCCGTCCGCCAGCGCCGCTTTCGATACGAATGTCACCGACGAGCCGGTGATCGCCTTGCCGTAGGCGCCGAACATCGGCCGGTAGTGCACCGGCTGCGGCGTCGGTATGGAGGCGTTCGGATCGCCCATCGGCGCGGCCGCGATCGAGCCGCCGACAATGACCATGTCCGGCTTGATCCCGAAGAAAGCGGGCGACCAGAGGACGAGATCGGCGCGCTTGCCGGCTTCAACCGAGCCGACATGGCACGAAATCCCCTGCGCGATGGCGGGATTGATCGTGTATTTGGCAATGTAGCGGCGCACGCGCAGATTGTCGTTGTCGCCCTTCTCCTCCGGCAGCCGTCCGCGCTGCACCTTCATCTTGTGCGCGGTCTGCCAGGTGCGGATCAGCACCTCGCCGACGCGGCCCATGGCCTGGCTGTCGGAGGAGATGATGGAGAAGGCTCCAATGTCGTGCAGTATGTCCTCCGCAGCGATGGTCTCCTTGCGGATGCGGCTTTCGGCAAAGGCGATGTCCTCGGGGATCGACGGCGACAGATGATGACAGACCATCAGCATGTCGAGGTGCTCGGTGACCGTGTTCGCCGTATAGGGGCGTGTCGGGTTGGTCGAGGACGGGATGACGTTCGGCAAGCCGCAAACCCTGATGATATCGGGTGCGTGCCCGCCACCAGCGCCCTCGGTGTGGAAGGCGTGGATGGTGCGGTCCTTGAAGGCGGCGATCGTGTCTTCGACGAAGCCGCTTTCGTTCAGCGTATCGGTGTGGATCATCACCTGCACGTCGTGTTCGTCCGCGACGGAAAGGCAGCAGTCGATAGCGGCCGGCGTCGTGCCCCAGTCCTCATGAAGCTTGAGCGCACAGGCGCCGCCCTTGATCATCTCGACCAACGCCTCGGGACGCGAGGCGTTGCCCTTGCCGGAGAGGCCGAGATTGATCGGGAAGCCGTCGAAGGAGCGGATCATCCGGCCGAGATGCCAGGGACCCGGCGTGCAGGTGGTCGCCAGCGTGCCATGCGCGGGGCCGGTGCCGCCGCCCAGCATCGTAGTGACGCCCGACATCAGCGCCTCCTCGATCTGCTGCGGACAGATGAAATGGATATGCGCGTCGATGCCGCCGGCCGTGAGGATCCGGCCTTCCCCGGCGACGATCTCGGTGCCGGGGCCGATGACGATATCGACGCCGGCTTGAGTGTCGGGGTTGCCGGCCTTGCCGATGGCGGTGATCTGCCCGCCCTTGAGGCCGACATCGGCCTTGACGATGCCCCAATGGTCGACGATCAGCGCATTGGTGATGACGGTATCGACCGCCCCTTCGCTCCGCGCGGCCTGGCTCTGCCCCATGCCGTCGCGGATGACCTTGCCGCCGCCGAACTTCACCTCCTCGCCATAGATGGTGAAGTCCTTCTCGACTTCGATGAAGAGTTCCGTGTCAGCGAGCCGGACCCGGTCGCCGACCGTCGGCCCGTACATCTGTGCATAGGAAGAGCGCGCTATCCTCGCCGCCATCAGAGCTTCCCCATTACCCTGCCGTTGAAGCCATAGACATGGCGGCTCCCGCCATAGGGTACCAGCCGCACTTCCCGCTTTTGGCCGGGCTCGAAGCGCACCGCCGTCCCGGCAGCAATGTCGAGCCGCATCCCGCGCGCCGCCGCGCGGTCGAAGTCGAGCGCGCGGTTGACCTCGAAGAAATGATAGTGCGAGCCGACCTGCACCGGACGGTCGCCGCGATTGGCGACCGTCAGCACGATCGCTTCCCTGTCGGCGTTGAGTTCGATCTCGCCTTCCGCCGTAATGATCTCGCCGGGTATCATGCGGAGCCTCAGAATGCGCCGAAGACGAGGCCGACGCCGATCGCCGCGCAGGCGGCTCCCGCCGCGCGCGTCAGAGCACGGTATTTCAGCCCGGAAGCAAGGCCGGCGGCGATGCCGACCAGATGGAGCATAGCGGTGGCGAGCGCGAAGCCGGCCATGTAATCCAGCCCGGCAGCGTTTTCCGGCACCTCCGTCCCGTGTGCATGGCCATGGAGCAGCGCGAAGACGCCTATGATCGCTATGCCCGCCGAGACCGGCAGGTCTACTGCGAGCGCCACCAGCAGCCCGAGCGCGACGACCGAGGCGAGGATGCCCGGCTCGACGAACGGCACGGGGATGTGCGCCATGCCGAGAGCCGCGCCGCCGAGCATGACGCCGACGAAAGCAGCCGGCCAGGCCCAGATCGCCTTGCCGCCCTTGAGTGCCGCCCAGAGGCCCACCGCTATCATCACCGTCAGATGGTCGAGCCCGGAAAGCGGATGCATGAAGCCGGCCGGGAAAGATGATGTCGGGCCGACGCCGACATGGGCGTAGGCGGGCAGCGTCGCAGCGGGCAGCAGCAGCGCGGCCAGCGCCAATTTCTTGAGCGAATCGGTGGTCATCGGAAGGTCCTTCTCTGCGGGAGCGGCTTCGGTATTCAGGCGGCGTCGCGGCCGCCGCAACCATCCGGCTTGAAGACGCGTCGGGTGGATGGCGGATATTTCGCCAGCTTGGCCGCTGGCCGAATCGGACGCGGCGAGAAATTGCCTCCGCAATTGGGGCACACACCTTTCAGCACATGCTCCGCGCAATCGGCGCAGAAGGTGCATTCGAACGTGCAGATCATCGCATCCGTGGCATCGGGCGGCAGGTCCTTGTCGCAGCACTCGCAACCGGGTCTCAGTTCCAGCATTTCTTCCTCCCTGGCGCTTCTAACGAATTGGTTCGTGCACGGTCACAAGCTTGGTGCCATCTGGAAAAGTCGCTTCCACCTGCACGTCGGGAATCATTTCGGCGACGCCCTCCATCACCTGCTCACGGCCGATTACATGCGCACCTTCTTCCATCAATTCGGCCACGGAGCGCCCGTCGCGGGCGCCCTCGACGATGAAGTCGCTGATGAGCGCGATCGCCTCCGGATGGTTGAGCTTGACGCCGCGCTCCAGCCGCCGGCGCGCCACCATTGCCGCCATGGCGATGAGCAATTTGTCTTTTTCCCGCGGGGTGAGGTTCATCTTTTCCCTTCAGAGCTGCCAGACTTTGGGGAGTGACCGGCCCATCGAAAACTCAGCCAGTAAGGGGATGAGCACGCGCCGGAGCGAGAAGCCATCTGCGGCGGCGAGCCGAACAAGTAGCTTACCGCCCCAGGCGCTGGCGCCGCCGGCGTTTCCGATAATTTCGCGAACGGGTTCAAGGAATTGC
The DNA here is from genome assembly GCF_031656215.1 of Mesorhizobium koreense. Taxonomy (NCBI): domain Bacteria; kingdom Pseudomonadati; phylum Pseudomonadota; class Alphaproteobacteria; order Hyphomicrobiales; family Phyllobacteriaceae; genus Mesorhizobium; species Mesorhizobium koreense. The sequence continues at coordinate 220,810 of NZ_CP134228.1, forward strand.
TCGCATTCAGATGCAACCAGCAGCACCGTGGCCATGGCGGCATTACCGGCCAGAATGGCAGGCCGCATCAACTGGCAGGCAATATTACCCTCGAAGCGAAGCTCGTCGGCAAAGATAAGTTTTCCGTCGCGGCTAATGCGCCAGCGATCGCGAAACGTGCCGGATTGAATGGTTTCGCCCATGGCTGCACGGCCAAAAACGGTCGCTTCGGAGATGAGCAGTTCGGCGTCGTCAGCAAGATCGGCTTCCAGCCGCCGGGTCATGCGTCCGCCATTGAAAAGGATCGTCTCCTGCGGCAGCCAGTCAAGCCGAGCACCCGCCCCGACCTCAATACGGTTCGTGACGCTCACCAGCGCGCCCGTCGATTTGTATATACGTTCGCAGGCCTGTGTCGTGAGCGTAGCCCGCGCGCCCTCCAGTAATTCAAATTCAGTGCCGAACACGTCGCCGCCGGTCATGCCACCGGCGGTATTGATGAGGACCGCTTCGGGGATACCGTTGGTCGCGCGCGGAAAACGGACCTTTGCCGACCCGTCCTGATGCAGCCGGAAGAGATGCGTTACGCCGTCCCGCCGCCGGAAAACCATGCGCACCTTTCCGCTGGCGCGCTGTGGTTTCGGCGGGGGACGCCGGACGCTCTCAGAGCATGAGGTGTCGACGAACATCCGGTTCATCCAGGCTGTCAGCCTCTCCGGTGAAGACGATCCGGCCACGATCCATGATTGCCACGGAATCGGCAAGCTCTCTTGCAAAATCCAGATATTGTTCCACCAGAAGGATGGTCAGGCCCGCCGTATCGCGCAGATAGGTGATGGCCCGGCCGATATCCTTGATGATGGAAGGCTGGATGCCTTCCGTCGGCTCGTCCAGCACCAGAAGCTTCGGGCGCATGACCAGCGCGCGGCCGATGGCGAGTTGCTGCTGCTGGCCGCCGGACAGATCGCCGCCGCGACGACCGAGCATGTCCTTCAGCACCGGAAACAGTTCGAACACGTGATCCGGGATGGACCGCTGCGCGCGCTTCAGTGGCGTCATGCCGGTCTCCAGATTCTCGCGCACGCTGAGCAAGGGAAAGATTTCCCGGCCCTGCGGCACGAATGCGATGCCCGACCGGGCGCGATCGTACGCCGCGCTCCGGCCGAGCGCCTTCCCCTCGAAGGCAACCTGGCCCGACGTCAGCCTCAGATGGCCGACGATCGCTCTCATCAAACTGGTCTTGCCCACGCCATTACGGCCGAGCACACAGGTGATCCTGCCCTTTTCCGCCTTCAGTGAAACGTCGCGCAAGGCGACAGCCGCGCCGTAATGGAGCGTTGCGTGTTCGACCTCAAGCATGGGGCGGCTCCCCGCCGCGTGGTCCCCCCGCGCCCCCGGCGCCAGGGCCGGGGGTGGCGTGTCTTCCGGCGCGCCAGAGGGGGTTCGCGAAAATGGTGCAGGTGCGAACGGTTTGTCTGGCATGGTCAGCGCCCCAGATAGACTTCGACGACACGTTGGTCGGCGGAAACGAAATCGAGCGTGCCCTCTGACAGTACCGAGCCTTCGTGCAGGCAGGTGACCTTGACACCCAGTTCGCGCACGAAATGCATGTCGTGCTCGACGACGATGACGGAATGCGTCTCGGCGATTGCCTTGAGCAGCCGCGCTGTCTCTTCCGTCTCCGCATCGGTCATGCCGGCGACCGGCTCGTCGACCAGGAGAAGTTTCGGGTCCTGCGCGAGCAGCATACCTATCTCCAGCCATTGCTTTTGCCCGTGCGAAAGATCGGCTGCTAGGTCTTGCCGCCGTTCCGTCAATCGAACCATGGCGAGGATCTCCCCGATGCGCTCCGCCTGCCGGGCCGAGCGCCCTTCGAACAAGGCCTTGACCACGCTGCGTTTCCCTTTCAGCGCGAGCAGCAGATTGTCCTCGGCCGTGTGGCTCTCGAAGACGGTCGGCTTCTGGAACTTGCGGCCGATGCCGAGCATGGCGATTTCGGCCTCGTCGTGGCGGGTGAGATCGACATCGCCGTCGAAGAAGACTTCCCCCTCGTCCGGCTTCGTCTTCCCGGTGATGATGTCCATCATGGTCGTCTTGCCGGCGCCGTTCGGGCCGATGATGGCGCGCATCTCGCCCTTTTCCAGCACCAGCGACAAATTGTTGACGGCGCGGAAGCCGTCAAAGGAGACAGAGACGCCATCGAGGTAAAGGATGGGCTTTGTTGCGTCCGACATCATCTACTCCGCAGCCTCCGCCGTCAGTCCGCTATCCTCGGGAAAGTTGTCGGGTTCGATTCCCTTCTCGGCAGCGGCCGAGATGCGTCGCGCGCGCAGCGCGGACCAGCCGTCGACGAGCGTGCCGACGATACCTTTCGGCAGGAAAAGCGTGACCAGGATGAACAGACCGCCCAGCGCGAAAAGCCAGAATTCGGGAAAGGCGCCGGTGAACCAGCTCTTGCCCCAGTTGACGACCAGCGCCCCGATGATCGGGCCGACGAGGGTGGCGCGGCCGCCAACCGCCGTCCAGATCACGATCTCGATGGAATTGGCCGGTGCGAATTCGCTCGGATTGATGATGCCGACCTGGGGCATGTAGAGCGCGCCGGCAATCCCCGCCATCACGGCGGATGCGGTGAAAGCGAAGAGCTTGACGTTCTCCGGCCGCCAGCCGAGGAAGCGCGTGCGGCTTTCCGCATCGCGCACCGCAATCATGAGCTTCCCGTATTTCGACTTCACGAAGAAGGCGACGAGGACGATCGCCAGCGCCAGGGTCAGCGCGCTTGCGGCGAACAGTGCAGCGCGGGTCTCGCCCGACTGGATGTCGAAGCCGAGCATATCCTTGAAATCGGTAAGGCCGTTGTTGCCGCCGAAGCCCATGTCGTTCCGGAAGAAAGCGAGCAGCAGCGCGTAGGTCATCGCCTGGGTTATGATCGATAGGTAGACGCCGGTGACACGGCTCCTGAACGCGAACCAGCCGAAGACGAAGGCCAGCAGCCCCGGCACCAGCATCACCATGATGGCGGCGACCCAGAAATGGTTGAAGCCGTACCAGAACCAGGGCAATTCCTTCCAGTTCAGGAAGACCATGAAGTCGGGCAGGATCGGGTTTCCGTAGACGCCCCTCGAGCCGATCTGCCGCATCAGGTACATGCCCATCGCGTAGCCGCCGAGCGCGAAGAAGGCGCCGTGACCAAGCGAAAGGATGCCGCAATAGCCCCACACCAGATCGAGGGCGAGCGCCAGAAGCGCATAGGTCAGGTACTTGCCGAAAAGCGTGACGACATAGGTCGGGATATGCAGAGCACTGCCCGGCGGGACGGCGAGGTTGAGCATCGGCACGATGATGGCCGACACCGCCAGTGCCAGTACAGCAAGTGCAACGTGCCAGGTAAAGCCGTCGGCGAAGGCGCCGCGCGTCATCATGCTTCCACCGCCCGGCCCTTGAGTGCGAACAGGCCACGCGGACGCTTCTGGATGAAGAGGATGATCAGGACGAGGATCAGAATCTTCGCCAGTACCGCGCCGGCATAGGGTTCGAGGAACTTGTTGAGGATGCCGAGCGAGAAGGCGCCGACCAGCGTTCCCCACAGATTGCCGACGCCACCGAACACCACGACCATGAAACTGTCGACAATGTAGCTCTGGCCGAGATTGGGCGAGACATTGTCGATCTGGGAAAGCGCGACGCCGGCGATGCCGGCAATGCCGGAGCCGAGCGCGAAGGTAAGCGCATCGACCCAGGACGTACGGATGCCCATGGAGGACGCCATGCGGCGGTTCTGCGTCACCGCGCGCATATGCAGTCCCCAGGATGTGCGGTTGAAGACATGGAGAAGCACGGCGAACACCACGAGCGCGAAGAGCATGATCCACAGCCGGTTCCAGGTGATTGCCAGTTGCCCGACATCGAACTCGCCGGACATCCATGACGGATTACCGACGTCGCGATTGTTCGGGCCGAAGATCGACCGCACCGCCTGTTGGAGGATGAGCGATACGCCCCAGGTCGCCAGCAGGGTTTCGAGCGGGCGGCCATAAAGGAAGCGGATGATGCCGCGTTCGATGACCAAGCCGATGACACCGGCGACCAGGAAGGCAAGCGGCAGCGCTATAGCCAGCGACCAGTCGAGGAGGCTCGGGCAAGACGAGCGGATGATTTCCTGTACAACGAAGGTCGTGTAGGCGCCGAGCATCACCATTTCGCCATGCGCCATATTGATCACCCCCATAACGCCGAAGGTGATGGCGAGGCCGATCGCCGCGAGCAGCAGCACGGAACCGAGCGAGATGCCGTACCAGACGTTCTGCGCGATGCTCCACCAGGCGAGCACGTCGCGGATATTGGAAATCGCAGCCGCCGCTTTTCCCTTCAGCCCCCCTTTTGCAGTGGCCTCATAGGAGAGGAGCAAGGAGAGCGTGTCGCGGTCGCCGCGCGCCCCGAGGAGGTCGATCGCGGCTTCCTTCTCGGCGTCACTCTTGTCGGAAACCAGAACGGCGGAGGCCCGTGCCGCTTCCATGCGCCGCTTGACGGAGGCGTTCGTCTCCTTGGCGATCGCCGCATCCAGTGCCTCTATCGTGGATGGGTCGGGGCTGTTCAGCATGGTAGTCGCTGCGGCCAGCCTTACGGAGGGATCCTTGGCGGCGAGGGTCAGGTTGCCGACCGCGTCGCCTATGAGGCGGCGAAGGCTGTTCTTCACCTTCACCTTCGTCATCGCTTCCTTGGCGGCCGAACCTTCGGCCTTGCCCGTCAACGGATCGAAAAGGCCGAAACTATCGGGCTTTTCCTTGACGATGAAGACTGCGCCGCCGGGCTGCCGCACATAGAGATTTCCGTCGGAAAGTGCGTTAAGCGCCCGGGCAACGGCGGGATCGCCCGTCGCCGCGACCTCCTTCACCACCTTCTCGACGTCCGAGAAGCTCTTGGTCTGGCCGAATTTGGCTACAGCCGCGCGGACTGCCGCCTGGTCGGCACGGGCGACCGTCGGCGCGGCCACCAGCATGGCAAGGAGAAAGACGGCGCTTCGGAGAAGAAACATCGAAGGTTCGATCTTTTTATGAGTTCCGGGTTCTGGCTCCCGGGCCGGCAGGAGGAAGAGCCGGCCCGGAAGCACCGCGGTCAAACGGTCGATGATCCGCTCAGTTGGTCCCCTCGCCGCCGCACTTGCCGGTCTTGACGTTGAAATTGCCGCAGGACATCGGCTTGCGCCAATCGGAGATCAGGTCCTTGGAGCCCGGCAGGTAGTCCGACCATTCATCGCCCGGCACAGTTCCCGCGGTCTGCCAGACGGTCTCGAACTGGCCGTCGTCCTGGATCTCGCCGATCAGCACCGGCTTGGTGATGTGGTGGTTCGGCATCATGGTGGCGTAGCCACCCGTCAGGTTCGGCACGGTGACACCAACCATGGCGTCGATGACCTTGTCCGGATCGGTCGTGCCGGCCTTCTCGACGGCCTTGATCCACATGTTGAAGCCGATGTAATGCGCTTCCATCGGGTCATTGGTGGTGCGCTTGTCGTTCTTGATGAACTTGTGCCACTCTTCGATGAAGGCCTTGTTCGCCGGCGTATCGACGCTCTCGAAATAGTTCCAGGCGGCGAGATGGCCGACCAGCGGCTTGGTGTCCATGCCGGATAGCTCCTCCTCGCCGACCGAGAAGGCCATGACCGGGATGTCCTCGGCCTTGACGCCCTGGTTGCCGAGTTCCTTGTAGAAGGGCACGTTGGCGTCGCCGTTGACAGTCGATATCACGGCAGTCTTCTTGCCGGCTGAGCCAAAACCTTTGATCCTGGAGACTTCGGTCTGCCAGTCGGAGAAGCCGAACGGCGTATAGTTGACCATGATATCTTCGGCGGGCACGCCCTTCGCCTTCAGATAGGCTTCGAGGATCTTGTTTGTGGTGCGCGGGTAGACGTAGTCAGTGCCCTCGAGCACCCAGCGCTTCACCGAGCCGCCATCGGCGCTCATCAGATAGTCGACGGCGGGAATCGCCTGCTGGTTCGGAGCCGCACCCGTATAGAAGACGTTCCTTTCTCTCTCCTCGCCCTCATATTGCACCGGGTAGAAGAGAATGCTGTCGAGCTCCTTGAAGACCGGCAGCACGGATTTACGGCTGACCGAAGTCCAGCAACCGAACACGGCCGACACCTTGTCCTTGGAGATCAGTTCACGGGCCTTCTCGGCGAAAAGAGGCCAGTTGGAAGCCGGATCGACGACGACCGCTTCCAGCTTCTTGCCGAGCAAGCCGCCCTTCTTGTTCTGCTCGTCGATGAGCATCAGCATGTCGTCCTTCAGCGTCGTCTCGGAAATCGCCATCGTCCCCGAGAGCGAGTGAAGGATGCCGACTTTGATGGTACCGTCCTGGGCCATGGTCCAGCCCGGGAAACTCAGCGTCATTAGGGCAACGGCTGTAGCGAGCAATTTGCCGCGTCCACGGAGAATCCGGTTCATGCGCGCACTCCCTTTCGATCTTGTGCATTGCACAAAAAGCAAAGCGCGTGCCAAACCGCTGGAGAACTGGAAAAGCCTTTGAATTTAGTATCTTATCAAGATCGGCCTGAATTGATCTATCATTCTTCGATGCTTATGAATTGAGCTCTCAGCGCGAAAATGTCTGATAATTAATCAGATTTTCTATGTGCATATAAAATAAGCAACATAACGCGTCGAGCCGAACGGCGCTGCGTGATTTGAAGGCTGGCAACGTCGCTGGGAAGCCGGAAAACCTTGCGCAACATGTAATGATCCAACGGACAAGCGCCATGTAGAAGGAGTGCCCTTGGTATACGGCACGAATAACGGCCGGGGTGGCCAGGAAATTTAGGTGCGGGCGGCGCTGTCACTGTTGCCGGCATCGAACACAAAAAATCATGGGTGGGACTGGCGGATCAATCTTGAGATTCCCGGTCATGCCAATCGCGCTGGAACTCGATAGGCTCGACAAAGCTATGAGCTGGAACTGACCGTGGACTTGCCACTGGCGACATCAGCGGCCACCGGGAGCGTTTCGTGTTAAAAGGTAAAGTGGCCGTTGTCACGAGATCGACGCACGGGGCCGGGCTTGGAATCGCATGCAGGCTTGCAGCCGGCGGCGTGGACTTGGCCATCAACGGTTCGGATGATTCGATGGCGGCAGAAATATTGCGGGAGGACATTTCCAATACTTATGGCATACGCGTGGCATTCAGCCCGGCAGACGTTTCCGAGCCATGTGGCTCGGAAATGCTAATCAATGACGTGAACCACATGCTCGGGCGTGTCGACATCCTGATCAACAACGTCGGAGTACAACATGTTGCGGCGGAGAACGAATTCCCTGTTGAACAATGGAACTCCACGATTGCGAGGAACTTGACGGCTGTTTTCTTCACCACGCGAGCCGTCCTGCCGCAGATGTTCGAACGGGATTGGGGCCGGATAATCAATGTCGCTTCGATGCATGGGCCTGTAGCTACGGCAAATCGAGCCGCTTATGTCGCCACCGCACATGGCGTCGTAGGCCTTACGAAATTTATCGCGTTGGAGACTGCAGCGTCCGGCATCACCTGCAATGCCATCTGCCCTGATTTATTGATTGTAGATCGCCTGGAAAAATTGACAGGGGCCATCGCCACCATGGATCAGATAGAACTGGCGGAAGCCGGCGCGAGATTGCCTTACGAGGGAAATCAGCCTCATGGACCGCGCAGGGACCGGTTGGGCCACTTGGCGAGGTTCCTTTGTTCAGATGCCGCAGCATGCCTGAACGGAGTGACACTACCTGTAGATGACCGCTGGTTCCCGTGATAAGCGCAGTTTCTGGGCCCTTGGACTTCGCCATATTGAAACGGCCGTTTTCTTCATGACATAACGCCACGCGTGCCAACGCTACTTCCTGGTCGTATCGCCATGGTCGAACGTTTTGGGGATGGAGTGAGCAGGTGGTTCCTCGCATGCCGGAGGCGGGTCGGGAAGCGCTTGTTTGAGCCGCCTGCTGGATATGGCAGCCGGTGTTATGCCGTCGGGCGTCCCAACAGGAGGATCGCCATTCGCAAGCGACGGTGACCGGCCGAAATGTGAATGAAAGGCGCGGGCAAAACCTGAATAGGCGTCGTAACCCACCTGCCTCGCGATCTCGCTGATCGAGAGTTCTCCGCAATTGAGCAGGTTCTGAGCCTGTTCCATGCGGAGCATATTGCCGTACGCATGGGGCGTCTTGCCGAAGAGGTCACGAAAACCCGCTGTAAGGTCGTTTCGGTTGAGCCCGACACGAGCAGCCAACTGCTCGATCGTCGGCGGGTTGGACACCTCTCGCCTGTAAATGGCGGCTGCGGTCGCGACAGCAAGCGGCTTCTTATGGAAGCCATGCTTATGAAGTTGCCCTCTTACGTGCAGCGCGTTTATCTGGGCGACGATTTCGCAAATGATCTCGGTCGCCTTCAGCTGCGTGTAAATGCTGCGCAGAGGTTCGCCGAATTTGCATGACAACAACTGGTCCACAGCCTCCATTACGACTACGGTCGGCGGCAATCTCAAGCACACGCTGACGCCCGTTTTCTTCAGAAATATGGGACGATAGGCTGCTGGAATTTTGTCGACGTTCAACTTGAAGTGGTCAAGAAGGTGCTGCCTCTCAATGACAATAAGGACGCCTCGCAGCTTCATGCCCGCCTGGACATCGGATGTCGATTGAGGGCAATTGGATACCAGAACAGCATTTGGAGTCACCAATTCGATGCGATCGACGACGGAGCGACTATAGGATCCGGCGATCAATATCTGGAAGCAGACGAGATCCGTCCGGGCCTGGGTTAGGCTGAATGATTCTCTGGCTTCGAAATTCATGACGTGTAGGAACGAGTGGTCGTCTATCCGCCGATAGCCATGCTCGTTTGCCCGGAAAGTTACCCGGGCCGCGCCCAAAGCTTCGCGACTGGCCACGTAGTTCCGACTCCGGAGCTCCGCCATGACACTTCTGAAATCGAGGTCGAGGAAACTGGGCATGCGTGATCCCCTCCGGGAACGGTCCTGGCTGCTACCACTGCCCCCACGCCCACTAGCCCGCTACTGCGCTCACCGTCAGGCTTCAGCTACGCATTCTGTCATCTAGCTATATCGAGATTTCACGGCCCGGTTGCGCATGATTAGAACTGCATTCACTGTGTAAAACAATTTTACGCTCTCACGGCCAAATATCAATTTTTATGGCCTGTTTCGCCGGTGATTGTTAATGAACCATTCATTCAATCCCACAATCCAGACGCGACACCTCAGTGATAAACTGCCGTGTTCGATTGATTTTTCCACTCTCGAATTTCCGGCACGTGATCAGTTCGATGTGTTTCGAGAAGCGCATCGGGACGCTGCGGATGGGCAACTCATCAGTAGCCGCTCTCCCTCATTTCCCGCACGCCAAGTGGTGTGGGATCTCAACACAATGATCTTCACTTACATAAAGTATCCAGGCGCCAGCGTCACGCATCGCTGGAGACACTTGAAGCGGCCGAAGGTCGATCATTGGTATCTGATGCTTCCCTTCCAGTTCATCCATTCCGGTAAACGGGACGAACGGCCGGCCGCCTCGCCGAGTCTGCATTGCCTGGCAAAACCGTTCGAGTTCGAAACGAGCGCCGAGGGTTACGTGGTCCTGTTCGTTCCGCGCGATACCCTCGGCCTGACACCGGTACTCGACCAGATGGCGAATGCCCAGTTCGATGGTGGCATCGGTTCGATCCTCGCTGACTACCTTCTGTTGCTCAACCGTTCCCTATCCGAGTTGCGGATTACAGAATTGCCAACCGTCGTGGAAGCAACCCGAAGCCTCCTCGCAGCTTGCATGGCTCCATCAATGGAGCGGCTCGTGAACGCGCGCAATCCAATCGACATGACGCTCTTGGAGCGTGCGCGCGTTCTGATCGGCCGCAGGCTCCTGGATAGAGACTTGTCCCCGGAAAGCATATGCCGGGATCTCCGCGTGTCGCGGTCTCGACTCTACCGCCTTTTCGAGCCGACCGGCGGAATATACTCTTATATCCGGCGGCAGCGGATGTTGCAGGCGCGCGATGCGCTCTCGGACAACACGGATATGCGTCCGGTTGGCCAAATTGCCGAGCATTGGGGCTTTGTCGACCCTTCCGCATTCAGCCGGTCATTCAAACATGAGTTCGGCATGTCTCCCAAGGAAGCGCGAATGATGGGATGGGACGGCAACGGACATGTTTTGCCCAAGGAACCGTCTAAACAGCATTTTGAAGGGCAAAGCCTTGGTGAAATGCTACGCACGCTCGCGGCCTGAGGGGTCGGCCCGGAACTTATGAAGATCGTGCGATGCGCCTCTTGGCAGCAGCGAAATAGAGGGATGTTGTCCTCGATACGATTGTGGCTTCGGCTCCATAGCCTCCAGTCGTGATTTATCGAGGAAGGCAGTGCGCAACGGCCTATCGCGTGGCTGGACAGCAAGGCCGCAGCGTCCGGCGCCGTGCTTTGGAGGACTAACATGTTGAGAAATCTCTCGGTCGCGGCAATCAGCGCCCTGATGCTTGCAAACTTCGAGTATCCCGCGTCTGGCGCGTCGATCGGCGCGGGCAACCCGTATCCGGTCAGCAAATACACATGCCAGGACGGCACTCGTCTAGCAGTGCGTCTCCTCGGCGATCGCGCTTCGGTATCCGTTAACGGCGCGACCGCCGTCGATCTACCCTCCCTGGGGACAGAAGGGACGACCTATTCGAACGGCAAGCAGACGCTGACCATCGTACAGGGGCGCCTATCGTGGGGCATTGGCCGGGCCGTGCCGTCCGCATGCACCGGCGGTTGAGCAATGGTCTCGCTGCAAGGAAAATCGGGTAATGTCGGGTCGAGCTCCGGCAGGAACATTCCCACTTAAAGGGAGCACCATACCGGATCATGGTCGTCTCCCGCCTGAATTGCGTGGAATATACTTCATCGAATAAGTTGATCATAAACAGCTATCGTGCCGGGATGGCCGCCGGTTCCGCCCGTTCGATCCTGATGCCGCTGAATCCATAGAAGAGAGTCAGCAGCGGGCTGGCGATATTGAAGATGCAGAACGGCAGATAAAGCAGGGTTGGCACCCCCAGCACGGCGGCCATATACGCCCCGCATGAATTCCATGGAACCAGCGGCGAGGTGACGGTGCCAGCATCGGCGACCGACCGCGATAGGTTCGTTGTCGCAAGCCCGCGCTTTTCGAACTCCATGCGGAAAATCCGTGCCGGAAGCACGAGTGCTATATACTGATCCCCGGCGATGACGTTGAGGCCAAAGGCCGTTCCAACCACCGTGCCGACCAGACGGCCGGTCGTTCTGGCGCGCAGCAGGACCGGCATGACGAGTTTGGACAGCAAGCCGAATTCATCCAGAAGCGTGCCGAATGCAAGCGCCCCGATGATGAGCCAGATCGTGAGCAGCATGCTGTCCATGCCTCCTCGCGATAGCAGGGTGTCGACCACTGGAATGCCGGAGTTCGCATGATAGCCGCTGGCTATCGCTTGCCAGACACCTTTGATGAAGACGGCCGGCGAGCCGAGTGCCGGGTCGTCGATGAAGCGAAGCACCGCCTCGGGTTGAACGAAGCATGCCATCAAGCCCGCCACCAGTGCCGAAGCCATGATAGCCATGGACGGAGGAACCCTCAGGACGGAGAGGGCGACCAGGAACACCAAGGGAACCAGATTGATGGGGGTTATCCAGAACAGCTGGTCCAGCGACGTCAATTCGGACGCGATGACCGCGTCGCCGACGCCTTGTGCGCCATCCGCCAGACCGAGCCCCAAAAAAACGAACACAGCGATTACGAATGCGGGAATCGATGTCCAGGCCTGCGCGCGAAGATGCTTATAAATGTTGTTGCCGGTGATTTGAGCGGTCAGGATGGTGGTTTCGGACAATGGGGAGAGTTTGTCGCCGAGATAGGCTCCCGAAATCACGGCGCCGGCGGTGATGGCAGGCGATACGCCCGACAATGTTGCCAACCCCACGAGACCGACGCCCACGGTTCCGGCCGTTGTCCAGGAACTTCCGATTCCCATGGCGATGCCGCCGCAGATCAATGCGGAAGCTACGTAGAACCAATCGGGGCTGATGATCTGGATGCCGTAATACACCAGTGTCGGGATAGTGCCGGACATGTTCCAGGTACCGATCAGGGCGCCGACCGCAAGCAAAATGAAGATAGCGCTTACGACCGACGAGACGCCTTTGCGCCCGACTTCGGCGACCTCCTCCCAGCTATGACCGTTCTTCAGGACGATACCCGCCGTAACCATGCCCGAGAGGATTATGGCGACCTGCAACGGTCCTGCCGTTGCATCCAGGCCGAAAAGCGAGAGGGCGCCGGCAACGAGCGTCGCAAGAACGACAAGCGGGACCAGCGCGTCGAAAAACGAAGGTTCCCTGACAGGACGGGAAGAAGGAGCTTGCTCGGCCAACTGAATGTCCTTCATTGTCCGGCGCAGCACGCCAGGCCGCAGGTCTGTTGCCGAACCGCGCCCGTCCCGCCGAACCGCCGGACGGGACGCGGTCGAAATCTCCTGCGGCGCCGAATCGGCGTCAGTAGTCGACGGCGTCGCGGATGATCGGGCAGGTCATGCAATGGCCGCCGCCGCGGCCGCGGCCGAGCTCAGCGCCGGTGATCGTAACGACCTCGATGCCTTCCTTGCGCAGCAGCGTGTTTGTGTAGGTGTTGCGGTCGTAGGCGAAAACCACGCCCGGCGAGGCGCAGACCAGATTGGCGCCGCTGTCCCACTGCGTGCGTTCGCGCATGTAGTCGTTACCGCCGGTCTGCACGACACGCATCTTCTTCAATCCCAGTGAATCGCGCACCGTGTCGACAAAGGAGCCCTTGTCCTTGTGCAACTCGACGCCGCCCTTGCCATCCGGACGATAGGAAAAGGCTTTGATGCCATCGACGATGTCAGGGTAGAGGAGCACGCAGTCGCGGTCGGCGAAGGTGAACACCGTGTCGAGATGCATCGCCGCGCGCAGCTTTGGCATCGCCGCGACGATGACGCGTTCGGCCGCGCCCTTGTCGAACAGCGCCTGCGCGACCTGACTGATCGCCTGGCGCGACGTCCGCTCGCTCATGCCGATCAGCACATTGCCTTTGCCGATCGGCATGACGTCGCCGCCTTCGAACGTCGCCAGGCCGTGGTCCTTGAGCGGATCGCCCCACCAGACGTTGACCTTGCCGGCAAAGTCTGGGTGGAATTTATAGATCGCAGTGGCGAGGATCGTTTCCTCATGACGCGCCGGCCAGAAAAGCGCGTTCAGCGTGACGCCGCCATAGATCCAGCAGGTGGTGTCGCGGGTGTAGAGCGTGTTCGGCAACGGCGGCAGCAGATATTCGGTAACACCTGCCGCATCGCGGATCAGCGCCAGCGTCTCGCCACCGATCGTCTCGGGAAACTCGTAGGTCGAAAGACCACCGATCAGCGTTTCGGCGAGCGCCCGGTTGGACAGGCCGTCCAGATAGCTGCGGATCTCGCCGACAAGGCCGAGCCCGACCTGGTCCGGAACGATCTGGTTATCGAGCACCCACGCCTTGGCTTCCGGTATGGCCATGGTCTCGGCCAGCATGTTGTGCATCTCGACGACATCGACGCCACGGTCGCGCATCTTAGTCATGAAGTCGAAATGGTCACGCTTGGCGTTGTCGACCCACAAGACGTCGTCGAACAGAAGATCGTCGCAATTCGACGGCGTCAGGCGATGGTGGGCATGCCCTGGCGCGCAGACCATCACCTTGCGAAGCTGCCCGACCTCGGAATGAACGCCGAATGGAGTGTCGCCAGATGGGGTTTCGTTTGTCATGACCTGATCCTGTTCAAGGTGTGATGATGCCCGTCAGCAGCCCATAGGCCCCGACCAGGCCGGCTAGGAGCGTGACGGCGAAGACGATGAGCTCGACGGACGTGAACAACTGCAGTTTCTGCTCGCGCCGCGCCCAGACGTAGAGGATGGTTCCGGGCACGAAGAGGACCGCGACGAGCAGCACGTATTTGAGCCCGGCGGCCATGAACATGAAGATCGTGTAGATCGCCGCGATCCAGGCAAAGACCTGGTCGCGGCCGCGCTCGCCGGGAGTCTTCTCGTAGCCCATGCCGCTGCGGGCGAGCAGGATGCCGTAGCCGGCCACGAGCAGGTAGGGCAGCAGTGCGGTAACGCTCGTCATGTCGAGCATGAAGTTGAATGCATCCCGCGACCAGTAGGTCGAGATCACGAAGAGCGACACGACGATATTGGTCAGCCACAGTGCGTTGGCGGGCACCCGGTTGCCGTTTTGCGCGGCGAACAGCTTCGGCATGTCCTCGGACTTGGCGGCGGCGAACAGGACTTCGGCGCAGATCAGCGACCAGGCAAGATAGGCGCCGAGCACCGAGACCAGAACGCCGATGGAGATGAAGACCGCGCCCCAGTGGCCGACCACCGCTTCCAGGACGCTTGCCATCGACGGCTGCTGGACGGCGGCGATGCCCGATTGCGGCAGCGCCCCGTAGGGCAGAAGCGTGACAGCCACCATCAGGCCGGTGACACCCACGAAACCGAGAATCGTCGCCGTGCCGACATCGGAGCGCTGCTTGGCAAAGCGGGAATAGACGCTGGCGCCCTCTATGCCGAGGAAGACGAAGACCGTGATCAGCATGGTGTCGCGCACCTGGGCGATCAGGGTTTTCGCCGGCATATCCGCGCCACCGAAGAAATTCTCGCCGAACTGTCCGAAATTGAAGGCGAAGATCAGGAGCAGGACGAAGGCCAGGATCGGCACGATCTTGGCGATCGTCACGACGGTGTTGATGAAGGTCGCCTGCTCGACGCCGCGCAGGATCATGAAATGGAAGGCCCAGATGCCGATCAGCGACACTATGATAGCGGTGGCGCTGCTGCCGTCCCCGAAGATATCGGGAAAGAAGCGGCCCAGCGTCGAGCCGATCAGCACCCAGTAGAAGACGTTGCCGAGGCAGCTACCGAGCCAGTAGCCGAAGGCGGACAGGAAGCCCATGTAATTGCCGAAACCGGCCTTGGCATAGGCAAAGACGCCTGAGTCGATATCCGGTCGCTTCTCGGCCAGGAACTGAAACACGCGGGCCAGCATGTACATTCCGGTGCCCGCAATCGCCCAGGCGATGATCGCGCCGAAGGGACCCGTCGCCGCGCCGAACCTTCCGGGCAGATTGAAAATGCCGGCTCCCACCATGGACCCGACGACCATTGCCGTCAGTGCAGACAGGGAAAGTTTCTGCGTCGCTCCCGAAGCCATGGTGTCCCCTTCAGCACTAGGTCGACTTTCGGCAGCCGCTCACCGGGGCTGCCAGAGAACTATAATCCTCCTCTAGTCGGCCCGTGACCGGCGCAGAATCCCGCAACTTTTCTCCTGGTCCCAATATCGGCTCTGCGTATGTCGGATCCGAATTTCGGGACAGGACTCAAGCGCGGTGGAGCCGTTCGAGGGCTGTCAACTCCGGCTGGCGCCTGATCGCGATGTGGCTTTTATGAACGTTGACGCCTGGTGAGCCGGGCGGCGTCACATCTGGTGTCTTTATCTGCTGCCAAGACGACGTCGTCCGCCGTCAACATCCAGTTATGGCGAATTGCCAAAATATTTGTCGTGCAACTGTTCCACGAGACCGCGCTCGTGAGCGCCAATGAGTTCAACCGTCAGCCGCCTTGTCGCGGGGCTGTTCAGCGGAAGCCCGAAACCATATTTGTCGGGCTCGAAAATACCTCCGACCACGTTGACCCGTTGTTCGGGGTGGCTATGGGAATAATATTCCAGCACCGGAGCGTCACCGACGATCGCTGCGATGTCGCCGTCGCGCAAAGCCGCCACGGCCTCGTCGATATTCGGGAACGAATAGACGTCGAGCCCGGAGCCACGGGCAAATTCCTCGGACACGCTTCCGGCGAATACACCGACAGCCTTGCCGGGTAGATCGGCAAGGCTGTTGATCTGGTTGGTCAGCGAAAGCGTGGTCATCACGCTCGTCACGGACGAGGTGACGAACGCAAGCACGGCAATCCCGCATATCAGCCACAAGCCTTGCCATACTCGTCCGATCCACCCGAAGATATTCCTTCGGCCCGTTGATTTGCCTGCAGCAATCGACATGACCGAGAAGAAGCTCTCCGCTGCCCCGTCACGCCATCGGCTCGGAAAGTTGGGATCAAACCGTCGGTCGAAAAGAGTCAGCAACAGGGTGGCGGCTGCGACCACAAAGGCGATCCATGCATAGGCGCGAAGGAATCCCGATTCCCGCAACCCCGATACGACTTCCAGGAACCCCGTGCCCTGATGTTCGTTGATCATTATCCTCAGTCCAGCGTCGAACCATGGATAAGTGAAATCGATCCGTTGCGCCCGACCTTGCGTAATGGTGAGATTGGTGACGGCAACATCGACCTCGCCGTTCGCGGTAGCGTCGATCAGGGCGCGGACTGTCGGGAACGGTTGGTATTGGCTTTGAAGTCCTTGCGCCTCTGCAAGCGCCTTCCAAAGATCGACCGCCATCCCGGTGAAATGGTCCTTCTCCTGGATGACAAATGGTGGGCTCACATAGAGCCCGACCCTGACCGGTTGTTTGGTATTGGGCAGCCCCTGTGCGAAGGAACCGGTCACTGATAGCAGAAGCCACAGCATGACCAGGTAGAGAGCATTCTTCGCCATAAAACCCTACCTTCGGTGCCTTACATGTCCGTTGCGCCAGCCTTCGCAGACAGCGCCTCCGGCCCATCGTTGTCGGATGCGCCTAACAGCACCGCCAGCCATCGAGCCGAGCGCGACTGGGCACAAAACGTAAGTCCGGCGATGGCGATCGGGACGCCGATAAAGGCACCAAACAAGCCCCAGAGGAAGCTCCACAGAAACACCGAGAACAGCACGAAGAAGGGCGAGATGGCCAAAGCCTTTCCCGCCACGCGTGGTTCGACGTAACTGCCGATCACAAACTGGATAAGATTGAGACCGGCGAAAACGACGAACGCGGATTGAAGAGATTCGAACTGCGCCAGCGCGTAAAGTGTCGGCAGCACCGTGGCGATGAACGGGCCAACGAAGGGGATAAAGTTCAATGTGAAGGCAATGACGCCCCATTCGGCGGCAAGCTGAAGGCCAAGCGCCGTGGCGAGTGCGTAAACCATTCCTCCCGTCGTAATGCTCATGATTGTCCGGATGAGCATATACCTGCGCAGCTTTGCGGCCGTGAGGCTGCCACCCTTAATGAGGACGCGTGCGGTGCCCCCATCGAGAGCAGCACTGATCCTGCGCGTAACGGGGCCAATCTCCAGCAGCCCGAGAAGGACATAGACAAGAACCACCGCCCAGAACGAGACCATGGTGTTCAACCGCGACGACACACCTTGCAAAGCTCGCACGAGCCAGCGCATGTCGAAATGCTCGGCCCAGAGGCCGGTCACTGCAATGCCATGAATTTCCAACCAGTTGGCGGCCTGGTCATAGAGCATTTGGAACCGAGGCGCGTCGGCGAGCAAGGACCGGCCGATCCGCCCAAAGCCCCAAGCAACAATCGAGCCAAAGACAGCGAAAACAGCCACGGTCAGCGTGACCACGATAGCCAATGCCGCGAGTTGGGGCAGATGCCGCTGGAGCCTGCTCTGTATCGGCCAAACGATTGCGATAATGAACAACGCACCGGCGATCGGCGCAATGATGACGGCCGAAAAATAGAGCCCGACCGCGACCGAGATCGCGACCAGGATGCTAACCGGGACAATAATGGTTCGCTCAGTCGTCATCAGCGCCGGCAGTCACCTTGATATCGCCTTTACGCTCGCTCGTGGGGCTTACACAGCGGACCAGGAGCGACCAATTGGTGCCAAGCTCACCAATCAGTCGGCGGCGGAGTTCGACTTGTTCCTGCGGATGATCGTCAGAATTAGGAGAATGACGCCAATGGCCAGCATGAGGCACCCGCCCACCAGGCTGGATGACGATCCATATCGATAGCCGGATGCCAGAAGGAGAAATCCGATAACGACAAGGACGAGGGCGGTCACTTTATTGACCAGCAAAGACTGTGAATCTCCGGTCATTTCGATCTCCATCAGACCAAACAAAATTTTGAACGCTTAACATCTTCGCTGATGATCAGGCCTACCGAGTGAAATCCTTGATTCCAGAATACTTTCTACGGATCGCGGCGGTTATTATAATCGATACGCCTGAAACAGCCGACCACACCATCGCTAAACTGCCAGCCACCGAAAATCATGGCGTGACGGCCATAAAAGCCTCGATGCCTGGTCGTGGCGGAAGCCGACGTGGAGCAGACGCGTGGAAGCGGGAGTCCTTTGGTCATTTACACGGACAACGGCCAACTTGCTGCCGTGCGCAGCCCCTTGCGTGTAGACTTCCAATCATCCTGAACCTGGCAACGATCATCCGCGTATTCACACGGCTCTACTCATTCGGGATAGATCTCCGCGCCTCCCGGCGCAGGCTTGTGGAAAAGGATAAATACCAAGGGATTGCCGGGCTCCGCCATTGCATCGCAGCGTTGTCCTGTTACTTCTCCGGCCACACTGCTTGCGTATTCTGCAACCACCTCGCCGAAGCTATTGCGCTGGATGGCTACTCTCTGTCCGGCTTCGACCTTGTCACTGAGTTTGACCAGATGCTCGACGAGACCGCCCGTGGTGGCGAGGATCGGGAACGCGCTGTTGCCAACAAAAACGGTCACGTCCTTGCCGGTACGGCCCATCGGTCCGGCAACGATGCCGTGATGCTTGAGAACGTTCATCGTGCCTTCTACGAATAGCGCGATCATCTCTGGGTCCAGCACGCGCGCAGCGCCGATCTCCGGGCAAAAGGCCGGAATGCCCGCGTCCAAGAATGCGTTGTGCAGGACAGTGGGATAGGCCTGTTTCGGCATGTCGAGTATCTGGCCGACGGGATAGAGGTCCAACATTGCCTTGACCTCGGGCCTGTCCGTCTCGCCGATGTTGAATGCGGTGACAGCGAACCCGGTTGTCCCGGTATGGAAATCGATCGCGGCGTCGGCGTTCGGCCGCAGCAGCCGGTTGAACAGCAGCCCGGCATGGCGGCTCGGTGCAGTAAAGCCGTTCTCGTTCCCAGGCCACTCCCTGTTCATATCGATCAGATCGATGCCCCGGCCTTGGTTCGGCCAGCGGCGTTGCATGCTTTCCAGGGCCGGACGGGACACGTCGGTGACCGCCATCACCGTGCCGGACATCTCAGCCGGATCGAGCTGGCTCATCACCGTCTGGACGGTATGTATGGAACTCATCTCGTCGCCATGCACGCCGCTGGTCAAGACGACGCGCTTGCCCGGCTTCGCCCCCTTGGCGACCGTCACGGACACATACCAGTATTGTCCGGCGGGCATCTCAACGCCCCGAAAATACAAAAAATGCTTTTCCCCGGGCTCAAGGTCGTTGACGTCGAGCGCACTGACGACTTTCTTCCCGTTAATCACATCTCCAACATAGATTGTTCCACGTGTTGCCGGATCGGAGGGGGATGCTGCGGGTTCCTGGGCAACTGCGTTGGTGGAAACGGCGCCCAGGGCAACCGAAGCGCCGACCGTGGCAAGCGACGCGATCATGAAATCACGCCGGGCAAGGCCTACCTTGGGTTCGTCAGGCATCGAAAGCGCCTCCCGATATAAGCGAGTATGACAATTGTGTTGGCACCCACGCTTAAGATCACATTGCCAGTGAATTTAACTCACGGCGCAGAACAGTCATGAGCATGGAATCCAGAACGTGGGCGGAATATCCCAAATTCGAAGGCGAGCGCGATCAGTCGCATCCGAAGTTCTTGCAGCACAGGGCGCAAGCGGGAGTTTTACGCAACGGTACTACAAACGGGCATTCTCGCTGAATTCGACGCCGAGTTCATCGTGGCCATCGCGTAGCAGCAGATGCTGTGGGATGCCTTCGGGACGCAGCTTGCCCTCGGGCAGAGGCGATACATAAGTTCTCCCCTCCTTGCGGCGGTCGAAATCAGCCTTGGCGGCGGCCCGCAGCTTGGCGTCGGTTATGAGATCGTAGCCGACGCCGGCCATCACGATCGCCGAATAGAGGGAGCTTTTGTCGCCGATGCTCATGCCGCCGCAAGCCGTCACAGGCCATGTGTGGAGCCCGACGCCGATCGGCATGGTCGCCAAAGCGAACAGCGCTGTCGGCGTGTTGTAGCTGACATCGCCGACATCCGTGCTGCCGCCGGTCGTTATCTCGGGTAGGGGCGGCATGATGGCCGGCATGATGCCGGCCTCGGGCAGGCCCATTTCGCGCTGGCAGCCCTTGGCGAATTCCTGTTCTTCGTCCGTCCATTCCAGTGCCAGCGCCGACATGTGGGCGTGGATCCTGCCGACCAGCGTTTCGTTGGGCAAAAGGTCGTGCATACCGAAGAAAAGGTCGACTGCCACTTCTGTCTGGGTAGAGATGGCCGAACCTGCGGCAACATCCTTGACCCATCCGGTGACGGTGTTGACCTCGGCTCGATCCTGATCCCGGACCATTATCAATATCTCGGCGGTGCCAGGGACCACATTGGGGGCTCCGCCGCCGTCCGTGTACGTATAGTGCAGGCGCGTGGTTGGCTTCAGATGCTCGCGCATGAACTGGATACCGGTACCGAAAAGTTCGGCCCCCTTCAGCGCGCTGCGCCCTTCCCACGGATCGACGCCGGCATGGGCGGTGCGGCCTGTGTAGCGGATGCGCAGCATGTTGACCGCCGCAGTCCGCAGCAAGCCGGTGGCGTTCATGGGGCCCGGATGCCAGGCAAGGCAGGCATCCAGATCGTCGAACAAACCGTCACGCGCCATGTAGACCTTGGCGCCTTCGGTTTCCTCGGCGGCACAGCCATAGACGCGGACCGTGCCCGGATGACCACCGTCGATCATCATTTTCTTCAGCGCAAAGGCCGCGCCGGTACAGCCTGCACCCAGCATGTTGTGGCCGCAGCCATGTCCGACCTCAATCCCGGTGGGACCGGGTGTCTGACGGGGTTCGGCAGCGTTGCCCAAACCTGGAAGTGCATCATATTCGGGCAGGAAGCCTATCTTGGGGCCGCCTTTGCCCTGTGTCCATTCGGCGACGAAAGCCGTGGGAATACCGGAGGTTCCGGTGCTGACGATGGTGAAGCCGGCCTCGCGCAATTCTCGCAGGTGGATTCCGGCGGAGATTTCTTCATGCAATGACAGCTCCGGATTTTTCCAGACTTCGTGCGAAATCCGCAAGATGGCATCTCGAACCGATTGCACGGCGTCGTGTGCCGATTTGGCGGAACCGGCGACAGCCATGTCCTGGGCGCGGACAAAGGAAGGCGCAATCATCCAGGCAGCCGTCGACGCGACCGAACCGACGAGCAGTGCTCTGCGGGAGAAATCGGTAGTACGGTCGAAGAAGCCGATGGATTCGTCCCACATGCGAGCCTCCTAATGATGCGTCGATAATCCTGGCCTGACCGGCGTGGGCATCCACCCGAAGACGGCAGTACGGGAAACCTAACCTTCGATGCAGCGGAGTCATGAGCATAGAATCCAAAACCTTGGCCACGCGTCCCGGAGTTTTCAAAGGGGCTCTGCGGTTGCTTGACAAGCCGACCGGTGACGACCTCATCTTGTAGAGAGGCCTGATAGGGAGAACCTCGATGCGCCGTCTTTTGCTTGCTTGCCTTGGTCTGGCTCTAGGCTTCGCGGCGCAGGCGGCTATGCCCACTTTCGCGCAGGCCGCTACGGTTGACTTGAATGTCGGAACCAGCCTCAACAACGGCCGCGCCATTACATGTCGGGATGGCAAGCGCGCCCTGCGAAGCCGTGGTTTCCGGCATATTTGGTGCGTGGATTGCCGCGCGCGGTCTTTCGTCTGTAGCGCCCGGTATGGCGACCACCGATTCGAAATTGCAGTTAACGCGCGTAATGGCCGGGTTGTCGACCTGCATCGTGTCAGAAGGTGATTTGTTTGGTTCCTGGCGTGCTCCTCCAGCCTGACGGTTCGGGGCGACGCTTTGGGTCATACACAATATACATGCCGGCTACCCGACAATGACGAATGCTGGGAACTTCGGGATTGCGCCTAATCTTGGCAAAGCTGACGGCTTCGCTCCTTACGGTAGGGGTGATGATCGGGACGTTGTCTTTCGCGGCTTCCCTGACGCCCAGCCTGATACCGCGGTCCTATCTCATCCAAGGCGTGCTTTCCGGGCTCTCAGCAGCTCTGGGGTATGGCATCGGCGTCCTTGCCTATTGGCTATGGGTCTACCTCGAACTGCCTCAACTGCGGGGACGAGCGCTGCAAGCAACGAGAATTGCAGCCTTCGCTGTGTGCTTCGGGATCGCTGCAATCTTCCTTTGGAAGACTCTGGAATGGCAGAATTCGATCCGCACCCTGATGGGCCTCGCCCCACTGAATACGGCAAGCCCTTTGAGCGCAGGCGCCATCGCTATAGTCATTTTCACCGTCCTTTTGGCGCTGGGTCGTCTTTTCAGATACACTTTCTTCGTTTTCTCAAGATGGCTTGGCTATTTCGTTCCGAGGCGAGTTTCACTTCTCGTCGGGGGTATGCTGGCGGTCGCGCTGTTCTGGTCAGTTGCGGAAGGAGTAGTTTTCAGGCTCTCGCTTCGAATTCTGGACTCCTCGTTCCAGGAGCTCGACGCGCTCGTCGAGGACAACCTTGCCAGGCCGACGCAACCGATGAAGACGGGAAGCCCGGCTTCTCTGCTGTCGTGGCAGGGGCTGGGCAGGCAGGGTCGCCGGTTTGTCAGTTCCGGCCCGACAGGCGCGGAGATAGGCGCGTTTTTCGGGCAAAAAGCCCTGGAGCCGATCCGCGTATATGTCGGAATGAATGCGGCCGATACCGTGGATGAACGCGCGAAACTGGCATTGCAGGAGCTGAAGCGCACCGGTGCATTCGACAGGTCGATCCTGATCGTCGTCGTGCCTACGGGTACAGGGATGGTCGATCCGGCTGCCCTGGACACCGTCGAATATCTTCACAGAGGCGATACCGCGAGCGTCGCGATGCAATACTCCTACTTCGCCAGTTGGCTTTCCCTTCTGGTCGAACCGGATTACGGCGCAGAGGCAGGCAAGGCCCTGTTCCGGGAGGTCTATACCTATTGGTCATCGCTCCCACATGACAGGCGCCCAAAACTCTACCTCCATGGCTTGAGTCTCGGCGCGATGAATTCGGAGATGTCCGCTAACCTCTACGATGTTATAGCCGATCCGTTTCAAGGGGCCCTCTGGAGCGGGCCGCCCTTCCCGAGCCGCACCTGGAGATCGGTCACCGATGGCCGCAATCCCGGATCACCCGAATGGCTCCCTCGTTTCCGGGACAGCTCGATCTTCCGGTTCACCAGTCAGAAAGATGCTCTGGACATCCCGAATGCAAAGTGGGGGCCGATCCGGATCGTCTACCTTCAATATGCCAGCGATCCGATAACCTTCTTCGACGCTGCTACGCTTTATCGAGAGCCCGACTGGATGAAAGAGCCGCGTGGACCCGACGTGTCGAAGGAGATCCGCTGGTATCCGCTTGTTACGATGCTGCAACTTGCGGTCGATATGATGATAGCAACCACGTCGCCGGTGGGCTACGGCCATGTATTTGCGTCGCAGCACTATATCGATGCGTGGATGGCCGTAACCGATCCGCCGGGCATCACGGCCGATGACGTCGCCCGGCTCAAAGCCCTGTTTGGCAAGCGCGATGCAATGTCTGTCGGCGGTTAGTCCTCAGTCTGTCGTCGGTCATCCAAAACCAGGAGAGCTGCAATGAAATTGTCGCAAGCGATCGTTTTGGTCATCTGCCTGCTGGCATCGCCTGCCGTCCACGCAGCGGACATCAGATTGTCCGGCAGCGCCTTCTATCGTGAGCGGATAGCTCTCCCTCCGGATGCGGCATTGCATGTCGAATTCATAGATTTGGCAGAGCCAAAAGCCGTGCTTGGTTCGGTGACAGTGGCGCCGTCCGGGCAAGTGCCGATCGCCTTCGACGTGATTGTCGGCGCAAACAAGCTTTCCAAAGGAAAGGCTTATGCGATGCGGGCTCATATCGAGGTCGGCGGTACCGCATGGTTTTCGACCCCAGAACCGATTCCGGTCGATCCGGGCAAGATCGGCGAGCCGGTTTCACTCTTCCTGGTCCAAGCTGCCGACAAGGGTGCCGGTGTTGCAGCAACCATCCCGCTGGCAGGCACGGAATGGAGGGTTACGACACTGGGCGGCAAGAGCCTCGACTCGACGGTCAAATCAACATTATCCTTCGGTGCCAACGGTACGGTGAATGGCAACGGCGGCTGCAACACATTTCGCGGCGATGTCGAGATCGAAGGGTCTGCAATGAAATTCGGCCACCTGATGGGCGGCTAAACTCGTCACGGTTCGATCGTCTCGGTCGGGCCGAAAGATATCGCGTTGCTGCCTGTCGATGGGCTCGGTTACGAGCCGCTGCCGCATCCAAAAGCGTCGAGGGCCTTCGTCGAAATCCACCACCGTTCGATTGCAAAAGAGACGGGCGGCACAACAGTTGGATTCCTCGCAGATTTCTTCATGCAATAGACGCCGTAACGTACGGACTCCGTGACAAGATAATCTTACGTCGACAGGAGCCCCCCATGTCAGACCTGATAGTGATCGTTTACCCGACCGAATCGAAGGCAGAAGAAGTGCGTCAGACTCTGCTCGGACTGCAGAAGGAATACGTGATCAAACTCGGCGACGCGGTCATCGCCACCAAAACCGACACGGGCAAAATAAAGCTGAACCAGCTGATCAACACGACATCGGCCGGCGCCGTATCCGGCGGTTTCTGGGGACTGTTGATCGGCGTTCTCTTCCTGAACCCGCTCGTAGGTGTTGCCCTCGGGAGCGCATCAGGTGCGCTCGGCGGCGCGTTGACCGATGTCGGCATAAACGACGCTTTCATGAGAGACCTGTCTGCCAGCATAGAACCGGGCAACGGTGCGCTCTTCCTGCTCGTTCAGGAGATGACCTCGGACAAGGTCCTGAAGCGGATTCAGGATTTCGGAGGCGTGGTCCTCAAGACCTCGCTCGACGAGACAAAGGAGCAAGTTCTGCGCGACGCTCTCCAACGGGCGTCCGCGGAGACGACGAGTGGTTCGACACCTTCGCCATAGGCCCGCAGCAGATCTGGGGTCCGGACTCTATAGGCAAGGAGAACGGCGCGGATGTATCCGGCAAACATGCCGTCAATACTCGCGGTAGAAGTGTTTTGCGGTGCCGCGGGTGCACCTGCAGTACGCTGTCGGTATCCCGGCCTTCGGCCGGGCGACGTTCTCGCCATTGTGATCGCCTTCTTTCGCAACTCTAGGGGCGGGGGAAGATGACAAGCGTAATGGAGCTGAAATGGCGCGGGTTCCTTGCATTGGGGATCATTCTGGCGTTGGCCGGAACGCTCGCGGTGGTGCTTCCTGAAATTTCCACGTTCGCTGCAGGAACCATTTTTGGCATTGCCCTTTCGATAGCGGGCGCCGTGAAAATGGTTCAGTCTTTGCAGGTCAAGGAGTGGAGGGGTTTCATCTGGCAGGAACTGACCGGCGCCGTCGAGCTGGTCGGGGGCATCCTGATCTATTTCAATCCGCTGAAAGGCGCCTTGGCAATCACCCTCCTGATAGCGTTGGTCTTTCTCGTTCAGGGCATTTTGCAAATCGCCCTCGCCCTTCGGGTACGCAAGCAAGACGGCTGGTACTGGTTCGCAGTATCGGGCCTGGTTTCGCTGACCGCCAGCGCCGCGCTCGCACTCAAGCTCCCCTACACGACCGCATACCCGCCGGGAACGATAGCCGGCATAGCTCTTCTCGTTGCGGGCGCAGCCTACATCGCTATCGCGCTTACCGTTCGTAGAGGCCGACGATGATGACATATCGCCAGATCCTTGCCGTCCTGATCCGCTGGCGGGCATTCCCGGCACGGCAAGTCACCATTGCCTGCCTGGCGGCCTCAGTGGTTTGCATCACAACCGTTTCGTTCGCCCAGCAGGCGGCCGGCCCGGCCCCTGCCGTCGTCATCGAAAAGGTCGAGGTCAAGCCTGTAGACGCTTCCATGCATTTTACGGCGCGTGTGGAGGCGATCAGGTCCGTGGACCTCAGGGCGCGCGTCGCCGGTTTTCTGCAATCCGTAGCTTTTAAGGACGGTCAGGAGGTCAAAGCCGGAGATACGCTGTTTGAAATTGAACCGGATCAGCTCAACGCTTCGGTCGCTTCCGCGCACGCTCAGGTGGCGCGTGCGGAAGCGACGCGAAAATCCGCCGAACGGACGCTTTCACGCAACCGGAGCCTGCTTGCCCGAAATACGGTCTCTCAGGCGGTGGTCGACGATTCTCAGGCGGCTTTCGACATCTCCGTTGCCGACGTCGAAGTCGCACAGGCTGCGCTGAGCACCGCTAAGCTCAACCTCTCCTATGCCCGCATCACCGCGCCGATCTCAGGCAGCATAGGACGGGCGGCGTTCACCGCGGGCAATCTGGTCGGACCCGATTCCGGGCCGCTGGCGCGCATTGTCAGCCTCGACCCGGTCCGTGTGGCCTTTTCTGTGACCGAGGGAGAACTGATAACGGTCCGCCAGAAACAGGCGAGCGGCAAAAGTATCGACCCCGACACTCTCAGCCTGTCACTACGCCTTGCCAATGACAGCGAATACGAAGAGCCGGGGCGGCTCGAATTCGTCGAGCACGAGGTTGACCCACAAACCGGAACCGTGACCGCCCGAGCGATCTTTCCGAACCCGCATCACATCCTCATTCCGGGACAGTTCGTTAAGCTCGGAGTCCGGGAAAAAGACACGCCTGATATGCCGATCATCCCGCAGACAGCGGTCCTGCAAGACCGCGAGGGGCGATTTGTCTTCCTGCTCGCAAAGGACAATACCGTCTCGCAGCGGCGCATCGCCACCGGCCCCCGTGTCGGCAGCGGCTGGGCGGTCACGTCGGGTCTGACCGGCGGCGAGCAGGTGGTCGTCCAGGGAACGCAGCGTCTCACCGACGGCATGACCGTAGCGCCCAGCGAAGGCCAGCCGGTCGGTAACGGATCATGATCTCCAATCTGTTCATCACCAGAACACGGCTCGCGATCGTCATTGCGATCGTGATTTCGATCGCCGGCGCGATCGCCATTTTTGCCCTGCCAGTCCAGCAATATCCGCAAATCACCCCACCCACCGTCACGGTGTCGGCGACCTATCCCGGCGCGAGCGCACAGGTGATAGCCGACGTTGTCGGCGGCCCGCTGGAAACAGCGATCAATGGCGTCGACAACATGATGTACATGTCATCGACGAGCTCGAACAACGGACAGTATTCGCTTTCCGTCACCTTCGCGGTAGGCACCGATCCCGACATCGCGCAGATCAATGTGCAGAACAGGGCGCAGTTGGCAATTTCGCAGTTGCCGGCCGCGGTGTCCCAGCAAGGCGTTTCGGTGCGCTCGCGATCGCCTGATTTCATTCTCGCGATAGCCTTCTACTCGCCGGACAACCGGCTAGACCCGCTTGAGATCACCAATTTCACCGCAACCACCGTCGTGGACGCGGTCTCGCGTGTGAAAGGCGTCGGCGGCGCTTCCGTCGTGGGCGCTTCCGAGTATTCCATGCGCATCTGGATGAACCCTGTGCGCATGGATGCGCTCGGCATCACCGCCGACGACGTCGCCGCAGCGATCCAGAGACAGAATATCCAGGCCTCGCTCGGCCAGGCTGGAGCACCGCCGACGCGCGAAGGCACGGAACTGCAATATACGCTGGTGGCCGAGGGAAGATTAAGGAGCCCGGAAGAATTCGGCAACATCGTCGTGCGTACCGGCGATGCCGGGGCGATCGTGCGCCTGCGCGATATTGCGCGCATCGAGCTCGGCGCCCGAAGCTATGCCTCGCGCGCGAGTTTCGCAGGCCACGAAACGGCAATGCTGCAAATAAATCAGGCGCCCGGCGCCAACGCGATCCAGACGGCAAATGCCGTGCGCGCGGAGCTTCAGCGCCTTGCCTCGAGCTTCCCGCCGGGCCTTCAATACGAGGTCGTCTACGACGCGACGAATTTCGTGCGGACCAGCCTGTCGCTGATCGTGCAAATCCTCGGCGAGGCGTTCGCCATTGTCGTCTTGATTACGTTTCTTTTCCTGCAGGACTGGCGCGCGACCCTGGTTTCAGCACTCGCCATACCTGTCTCGATGCTCGGGGCCATGGCGGCGCTCCTGGCATTCGGCTATTCGATCAATCTGATTTCGCTTCTGGCCCTGGTGCTTGCGATCGGGCTGGTCGTGGACGACGCGATCCTGGTCGTCGAAAACGTCAAGCATGTCATGGAAGACGATCCCGACATCGATACAGTGGGCGCGACGCGTGCGGCGATGAGGCAGATCACCGGGCCGATCATCTCCACGACCTTGGTGCTACTCGCGGTGGTCACGCCGACGGCGTTTCTCTCCGGTATCAGCGGCGAACTCTACCGGCAGTTCGCGGTGACGCTGTCGGCCGCGCTCGTCCTTTCCTCGTTTGTCGCGTTGACGTTCAGCCCGGCCCTCAGCGCGATCCTGCTGAAACGGGGGAAGGCAGGCCACAGGCGCGGCCCTCTGGGCTGGTTCACGCGGGCCGTTTCGGCCTCCCGCGACGGCTATGGCCGGGCGGTCGGCTTCCTGGTGCGCTTCTGGCCCATACCGCTGGCCGCGCTCGCCGTCTGTTTTATCGGCGCTTACATGCTTTTCACGCGGCTGCCCTCGACCTTTATACCGGACGAGGATCAGGGCGCGCTGTTTCTCGATATCCAACTGCCGAACGCGGCGTCGCTCGACCGCACACAGGCGGTCCTGGACGAAGTCCAGAAGACCCTGTCGACGACCCCCGGTGTCGCGAACGTCATCGCCATCGCCGGCTTCAGCATTCTCCAGGGAACGGGTGCGCCGAATGGAGCCATGGTGGTGGCAGCGCTGGACCCGTGGGACGAGCGGGAAACACCGCAGCTGCAGATCAATGCTATTCTTTCGAAACTGCGGGTACAGTTCTCGACCATACCGGGCGCCAACATCGCAGTTTTCGCGCCTCCTGCCATTTCCGGCATCGGCGCGGTCGGCGGTCTCGACCTGAGGCTTCAGGCGCTGCGCGGACAGCAACCGGAAGAGATCGCGCAGGTCGTGCGCGCCTTCGTCGCCGACATCAATCGGCAGCCCGAAGTTGGCGGAGCAGCGACCACCTTCAGCGCCGATGTCCCGCAGATATTCGTCAATGTCGATCGCACACGCGCCGAAGCGCTCGGCGTGAGCGTCGCCGGCATCTACTCCACCATCGCCGCAAGCTTCGGCTCGCGCTACGTCAACGATTTCACGCTCGAAGGCCGCGTCTTCCAGGTCAACCTCCAGGCTGATGCCGAGCACCGCTCGAATGCGGACGATCTTCTCAACCTCCATGTGCGCAGCCGCTCCGGCGCGATGGTGCCGCTCCGGACCGTGGTTTCAACGACGACCGTGCTCGCCCCCTTTGTTATCTCACGCTACAATCTCTCGGTAGCCGCACAGATCAACGCGCAGGCCGCGCCCGGCGGCAGTTCCGGAGCGGCGATGAATGCCATCGAGCGTGCGGCCGCCCAGGTGCTGCCTGCGGGATACGGATATGAATGGTCCGGGCTCTCGTTCCAGGAACGGCAAAGCAGTGGAACGGAGGCGATAGTCTTCGCATTGGCCTTTCTGTTCGCCTACCTGTTCCTGGTGGCGCAGTATGAAAGCTGGACACTGCCCGTAGCCGTCATTCTCTCACTCGGCGCCGCCCTGTTCGGCGCAACCGCGGCGCTGGCTCTTTTCGGTTTGCAGAACAGCCTCTACGTACAAATCGCGATCGTGCTCCTGATCGGGCTCGCGTCGAAGAACGCTATACTCATCGTTGAATTCGCAAAGGAGCGTTACGAGGAAGGCAAGTCGGCTGCAGAGGCCGCCCGACTTGGCGCCGAGCAACGTTTCAGAGCGGTCATGATGACTGCGGTGTCTTTTATCTTCGGGATTCTGCCGCTGGCCCTCTCGACCGGGGCCGGGGCCGGCGCGCGTCAAGCCGTCGGCGTCGCGATCTTCGGCGGAATGGTCGCCGCAACGACGATCGGCCTTTTCATTATCCCTGTCCTATTTGCGGTCATTGAGAGGGGCGTGGCATGGTGCTCCCCGCAATCCGATGCAAAAGAACACCATCCCCGCGAGGCGGCTATGCCCCCGGCAACGAGGCACTGAGATGGGATGGCGGCAGGTGGTTCAGACCGCTGCGCGCTTCTCGCAAGGTACTAGCTTGGAACCCCACAACTGATCTCCGCATCTCCTTGTCGAGAGATGTCGCACGATGAGACGCAGAGCCTACCTGCCGGATTCCTGGCCATTTGGTTTCACAGGTAGCGTGGATAGGGTGCGCCTAAGTACCCGACAAGAACGACTTGTCGTTATTCATGAGTGGCGCTTACGCCCGTCGCGGTATTCGCAAGCTTGAGTGTAAGCACCGCAATGGGGAGAAAGATCCAATGGCCGTTTCTGGCCAAATAGCTGGCGTGGTGATGATCATCGAATTCATCTTCGGTGCGACCACAGCGATCGCTCTCGGACGCTCAGTCCACAGCTTCAGCTGGGGCCGTTACACCGATGGTGTGATCGGCGGTATCGGCGGCCTGCTCTTCACATGGCCGTCTGTACGCATTCCGGGCGTCGGCCGCTTCATCGGTCATCATGCGAATGGCCTGACCGCGACCATGGTAGTCGGAGCCATGATAGCAGGGCTGGTCGGTGGCCTAGTCCTGATCCTGTTCGCTGGCTTTATCAAAGTACTCCTGAAGGGAGAATAAATAAAAGACCACTTGTCACTCTGCAGTGAAACATCCGGTGGAACCTAAGAAGGCTTAGTATTCATCCGGTGATTGAAAGGAAAACACCAATGAAGAAATTGGCTTTTGTGATTGCAGTCACCGCAACTTTGGCGGCCTGCACGTCTATGGAAAAAGGCGCCGCTCTTGGTACGGCAGGCGGCGCTGCGGTAGGGATGGCGGCAGGCGGTGGCAGTAATGCGAGAAATGCCTTTGTAGGGGGCGCCGCGGGTGCAGTCGTCGGAGCCTTGATCGGCAAGGCGGCCGAACATCCTGGCTATTGTCTGTACCAAGATCGCACTGGCCGCGTATTCGAGGCACGATGCAGAAGAAGGTAAATACGGGGCGGAGAAGCGCCGACACTGGCGTACATCGCTTCGACTGCCGAGCTGGAGATGGTCAAGATGTCGCGTTCGGAAAACGCGCGGACCAGTGCTTGGCCCGCGGGTGATCGGCCATTCTCTGATGCAAGTCAGGTCGGGTACTTTGGCCACCCTGGATCGATGAAGTCCATGCCCCAGGAGGACAACAATGAACGTCAGGCGATTGAGTGCGTTGGTCGCGTTTATCTTTGCCACGCTTTTCGTAGTCACCTTGCCGGCTGAAGCCGCACGAGCCGTCGCAGTTGCCAATGTGACTGTTCGTGCGGGCCCCGGTGTTCAACACCGAACCGTCGGCCGGTTACGAGCCGGTGAAAGGGTCAACGTGACACGCTGCGCATCGTCCCGCCGCTGGTGCCATGTTCAGTCCCGCAGAACACGGGATGGGTGGGTCAGCTCGCGCTACCTGGATCGTGTGAGAGGCGGTTCCAATCGCCCTAGCGGAATCTGCTTTTATGGTCAGCGCGGGCAGATTTGTCTCAGCCGCTAGAACTCCGGCGCGACATCAACTCGATGACGTTGGTCGAAACGCGAGAGAATCTCGCTTGCTACTGGGGTCGAAGAAGAAGGCTTGTCTCCGCGCTTTTTATCGGTTCCGATGAGGGTGGGGAAATGACTGACCTTTCACGGGTGCTGGTGGCACTCTTTATGGTCGACACGAGGTCATGTGCCGCTATCGCTGTCTCGCCGTGTAAAGGTTCAGCCCACCCATTTTCCCCCGCAACGCGCAATTAGCGGTCCCGCTTTGGCGCAGGTGCGTCTCCCGGTTCCGGCGCGTCGTCGATCTGACAAATCAGTATTCACGCTCACGCGAGTGAACGTTGACATATCCTTCCCTCCGGCTCACCAATACCCGACCGACAATTGGCGGCGATGGGACATACAGAATGACGGCGGACTTCAACCCAAGCCCTGCCAAGGTGCTGCCGGACCGACGCAGTGCAGAGGCAGAAGAGGGTTCAGGCTTATCCGCAGAGAAGAAGCCAAGGCGCAAGGTTTCGATCAAGGCCGAGCGCAGGGCCGAGATGATAGAGCAGATCCTCGATACGGCCGAGTATCTTTTTTCGCGCCACGGGCTTTACGGCGTGACGCTTAAGGACGTCGCCAAGCGCATCGGCGTGCATCACACCCTCATAAACTACTATTTCGACGACAAGCGAAAGCTGTTCGATGCAGTCTTCGCGCGCCGGGCGGTCGTGACGAGCAGGCGGCGCATGCGTGTGCTGGATGAGTACGACAAGGCGACCGGCGGTAAGCCGACGGTCGAAGGAGCATTGCGCGCATTCCTCGATACCGACCTCGATCTCTATATCCAAGGCGGCGAGGGCTGGCGGAATTACGGCGCCTTGAGCGCCCAGGTCGCCAACACGCCTGAATGGGGAGCGCAGATGATGGACGAGAATTTCGATCCGGTCGTCTTGCGTCTGGTCGGCCTGTTGAAACGAGCGCTCCCCGACAGTGCGGAAGAGGACATCTTCTGGGGCTATCACTTCGTAACGGGCGCGCTGATGCTGACGCTGGCGCGAACCGGACGCATCGACAAGCTCTCGGCCGGCTTGTGCAAATCCGACGACTACGCCGCCGTCAAGGATCGCATGGCGATCTTCATGACGGCCGGATTTCAGGCGATCTGCCAGCGCCGGAAGGCGGATAGGAATTGACTTGCACCATAAAATGTTCATTCACTAGTGAGTGAATTTAATGACGACCATCCCAAAGAGAAGGGCGGAGATGAAACTGCGGGATCGGACCGCGATCATCACCGGTGCTGGCGGAGGTTTGGGCCGCTGTCATGCGCTGGAGCTCGCGCGCCACGGCGCCAGGATCGTCGTGAACGACCTTGATGCCGAGGCTGCCAGCCGGGTGGCCTGCGAGATCAATGCCGAGGGCGGGGAAGCCATCGGCGTCGCCAGTTCGGTGACAGACGAAACAGGGGTCGCCGCGATGGTCGAGCGCGCGATGGCGGAATGGGGCCGCATCGACATCCTCGTCAACAACGCCGGGATCCTGCACGACAAGAGCTTCGCCAAGATGGATCTGGCGGATTTTCGTCTTGTCGTCGACGTGCATCTCATGGGCGCGGTCATCTGCTCGAAGGCCGTCTGGGAGATCATGCGTCGGCAGGCGCATGGCCGCATCGTCATGACAACCTCCTCGTCGGGACTCTACGGCAATTTCGGCCAGGCGAACTATGGCGCGGCCAAGATGGCGCTGGTCGGTCTCATGCAGACGCTCGCGCTGGAAGGCGCCAAGTACGGTATCCGCGTGAACTGCCTGGCGCCGACCGCGGCCACGCAGATGACGGACGAAATACTCCCGCCGGATGCGCTCGAAAAACTGGCGCCCGAACTGGTGAGCCCGGGCCTTCTGGCACTGGTCGGCGACGAGGCGCCAACGCGTGCCGTCCTCTGCGCCGGCGCGGGTCATTTCGCGCGCGCCAACGTGACCTTGACGCAGGGTGTCTGGATCGGGGGTGGCGACCATGCCGCCGATGCAGTGGCCGCATCTTGGGATGAGATCGGCGACCGCTCGGCGGAGGTGGTGCCGGCTTACGGTTTCACACAGGCCGAGCGCGAACTGGCAAGCGCGGCTTCAATGTCGTCTGCGACAGGAGGCACCCTTCGCAATGAACATTTGTCGACAACCAGCCACGGAGGAAGATCCAGCTCTTAGATCAGACGTCAAAAAGGTGTCCCTGAGAAATGGAGGCAGGGATATCTGGCGCCGACAGCAGGCGTCATCAGCAGGGAACCGGGCCGTTCATCGAAAAGAACAAGCCCAGCAATTTGGAGGAGATCTATGAAGAAATTTGCTTTGGCAGCGGCCGCGCTGTCCATGCTTGGCCTGTCCGTCATGCCGGCTCTTTCGGCGGAGGGCACGCTCAAGCTCGCCTATGTCGATCCACTTTCGGGCGGCGGCGCCAGCATCGGTCAGCTCGGCCTGAACCAGCTCAGGTTCATTGCCGAAAGGATAAACGCCAAGGGAGGAGTCGATGGCCAGAAGCTCGAGATCGTCCCCTTCGACAACCAGGTCAATCCGCAGACAAGTCTCGTCCAGGTCCAGAAAGCGATCGACCAAGGGATCCGGATCATCGTCCAGGGTAACGGCTCGTCTGTGGCGGTCGCGATCGAGGACTTTCTGCGGAAATACAACAGGCGCAATCCGGACCACAACGTGGTTCAGTTGAACTATGCGGCGATCGACCCCGTCCTGACGAACGAGAAATGCAGCTATTGGCATTTCGCCTGGGACGCCGCCGTCAACATCAAGCTGGAAGCGCTCACAAACTATCTGAAAGCACAAAAGGACGTCAAAAAGGTCTACCTGATCGACCAGGACTATTCCTTTGGCCACTCGGTCGCCGAAACGACGGTCAAGATGCTGAAGGAGAAACGTCCCGACGTCGAGATCGTCGGCAACGAATTCCATCCGCTGGTCAAGGTCACCGACTTCTCTCCCTACGTCGCCAAGATAAAGGCGTCTGGGGCGGACACCGTCGTCACGGGAAACTGGGGACAGGACCTCGCGCTCCTGATCAAGGCAGCGGGCGATGCCGGCCTCAAGGTCAAGTGGTACACCTTCTATGCCGGCGGTGCGGGCGGCCCGACGGCCGTCAAGCAGGCGAGCCTCTCCGGCCAAGTGTTCCAGATCACCGAAGGTATCAACAATATCGATTATGCTCCAGCCAAGGACGTGATCAAAGCCTATATCAAGGCCTATCCGAAGGAGCCGGTCTATTTTCCGCGCATCTTCAACATGACGGGGATGCTGTTCAAGGCGATCAAGGAAGCCAAATCTTCCGACCCGGCAAAATTCGCGCCGAAGCTCGAGGGCATGAAGTACAAGACCTTCTCAAGCGGCGAGGAGGGTTTCATGCGGGCTGACGACCACCAGTTCTTCCAGCCGCTCTACATCTCCACCCTCCAGCCGGTCGACACCAAGGCCGAGTTCGACGAGGAGAATACCGGCTGGGGCTGGAAGGAAGTCGCGCAGGTTCCCGTCAAGGATACGATCACCGAAACCACCTGCAAGATGAAGCGCCCCAAATAGCGATAAGGACCGCACTGGGGTATGTTTCCGGCGCGGCTCCGTTGGGCCAAGCGACGCGGGTGGAGTGAACCTTGTTTGAGATCGTCTTCATCTCGACCTTGAACGGTATTCTTTATGGGATGCTGCTGTTCCTCATGGCCAGCGGCCTGACCGTCATTTTCTCGATGATGGGCGTGCTCAACTTTGCCCATGCCGGCTTCTACATGCTCGGCGCCTTTTTCGGCTTCGAGATCAGTCGACGTATCGGCTTCTGGCCCGGCCTGATCATCGCACCGATCCTTGTCGGCCTGATCGGCATGGCAGTGGAGCGCTACGGCCTGCGCCACGTCCATCGCCACGGCCATGTCGCGGAACTACTCTTCACCTTCGGGCTCACCTACGTCATCCAGCAGGTCGTCGAGATGGTATGGGGCAAGTTGCCGGTGGACTACGAAGTGCCGCCGTCACTGAATTTCACCGCCTTCACCGTGTTCGCGACCGAATATCCGGCGTTCAAGCTGTTCGAACTCCTGATTTCGGTGACCATCTTTCTGGTGCTGCTGGTCGTGATCAAGCGCACGCGTATCGGCCTGGTCGTCCAGGCGGCACTCAGCCATCCGGGCATGGTGTCGATGCTCGGCCACAACGTCGATCGCGTCTTCATGCTTGTCTTCGGCGTCGGTGTGGCGCTCGCGGCGGTGGCCGGCGTCATTGCCGGCCCGGCTCTGGTCACACAGTCGAACATGGCCGGCCTGCTCGGTCCGATACTGTTTGTCGTGGTGGTCGTCGGCGGCCTCGGCTCGCTCGGCGGCGCCTTTGTCGCCTCCCTCCTGATCGGCCTTTTGCAGACCTTTGCCGTCGCCTCCAACGCCTCGCTCGCCGGCCTGTTCGGCGGGTATACCTTTGCCGGTACGCTCGCGACCTATCTAAGCGATATCTGGAACGTAACGGTAGCGCAGGTGGCCCCCATCCTTCCCTATCTGCTTCTGGTGCTGATCCTGATCTTCAGGCCGCGCGGCCTGATGGGAACACGCGAGACATGAGCGGGACCGCAGAAATCCCGGTGTCCGCCCAGCCTTCGACCGGCCGCAGATCCTTCATGGCCGGCTACGGCACGTGGATCGTGGTTGCCGCGGTGATCGTCGCCTTGCCGCATATCTTCGACTCCGGCCTCGCGCTTTCCATGATGAGCGTCATGGGCACGATGATCATCTTCGCGCTGTCATACAATATGCTGCTCGGGCAGACAGGCTTGCTTTCCTTCGGTCACGCCGTCTTCTTCGGTATTGGCGGCTTCTTCACCGTCAATCTCATGAACTGGCTGGCCGGCGGCGAGGTGCCGATGCCGCTGATGGTCTTCCCGTTGGTCGGCGGCCTCGCGGGGCTCGTCTTCGGCATAGTCCTCGGCGCGATCGCGACCCGCCGCGCCGGCACGGCCTTCGCCATGATCACGCTCGGCATCGGTGAACTGGTCGCCTCCAGCGCCCTCATCCTGCGCACTTTCTTCGGTGGCGAGGAAGGCATCAGCACCGACCGTACCGATCTCATCCAGCCTTTCGGCATTACGTTCGGACCCCAGATCGAAGTCTACTACCTGATCGGTGCCTGGTGTTTCGTATCGATGGCGGCGATGTACGCCATCACCCGAACGCCCTTTGGCCGCATCTGCAACGCCGTGCGCGAGAATCCCCAGAGGGTTTCCTTCATCGGCTACAATACCCAAACCGTCCGCTTCGTCTCTTTCAGCCTCTCCGGCCTTTTCGCCGGCGTCGCAGGCGGGCTTGCCGCGATCAATTTCGAGATCATGAACTCCATGCAGATGGGGGCAGCGGAATCAGGCGCCGTCATCCTGATGACCTATATCGGCGGCATCGGCAATTTCACCGGCCCCATTATCGGCGCCATCCTCGTCACCTATCTCCAGTTCACGCTGAGTGATATCACGCCCGTCTGGCAGCTCTATTTCGGGCTGTTTTTCATTGCCATCGTGATGTTTGCGCCGAACGGCATAGCCGGCATCCTGATGGCACAAGAGCCGCTGATCCGTATCGGCCGTTTCCACCGCGTCGCGCCCTCTTATCTTCTCGCGATCCTACCGGCGCTCGTGGCACTGGCGGGGTTCAGCCTGATGGTCGAGATGACCTACAGGCTATCCGTGAGAGGCTCGGCCATGATCTTCCTCTATATGAACATGGACGCCCGCTCGCCATTGCCCTGGCTGATCGCGATCGTTCTGTTCGCAGGCGGGGGATGGCTGTTCCTGCTCGGCGCGCGCAAGGTAGGCCAGATCTATGGCGAAGCCCTGTAGGAGGATCTTCGCCGATGACGCACTCCACCGACGCGCCCGCACTTCAACTCGATGGCCTGCGCAAGCGGTTCGGCGTGATGGAGATCATTCGCGGCGTCGACCTTGCGGTGCGTGTGGGCGAGCGTCATGCGGTGATCGGGCCCAACGGCGCCGGCAAGTCGACGCTCTTCCACCTGGTCAGCGGCTATTATCGGCCGAGCAGCGGTTCTATCCGTCTGCGCGGCGAGGAGATCGGCGGCATGGCGCCGCAACTGATCAACCGCCGCGGGCTTTCGCGCAGCTTCCAGGTCACCAACATCTTCCCGCGCCTCAGCGTCTGGGAAAACGTACGCTGCGCAACCCTGTGGGCGATGGGCTACAGATATTCCTTCTGGCGAAGTATCGAACGGCTCGCCGACGCCCGCCAGCGCACCGAGGCGATCCTGACGGAGATCGGTCTGCTCGACCGCTGGCGCGCGCCGGCGGGCACGCTCACCTACGCCGAGCAGCGGGCGCTCGAGATCGGGCTGACCATCGCCGGGGATGCCGACGTGCTCCTTTTCGACGAGCCAACGGCAGGCATGAGCCGCGCCGAAACCGATCGCGTGGTGTCGTTGATCCGCAAGGTAAGCGAAAACCGGACATTACTGATGATCGAGCACGACATGGGCGTCGTCTTCGACCTTGCCGACCGCATCTCCGTGCTTGTCTACGGCCAGGTCATCGCATCCGACGCGCCCGCGCGCATCAAGGCCAACGCCGAAGTGCAGCAGGCCTATCTCGGCACCGAGGTGGCCTGATGCTGAGCGTCCGTGGCCTCCATGCCTACTACGGCAAAAGCCATATCCTGCAGGGCGTCGATCTGGACATCGGCGACAACGAGATCGTCAGCATTCTGGGGCGCAACGGCGTTGGCCGGTCGACGACGCTGAAGGCGATCATGGGCGATCCTCGTCCGGAAGGCGAGGTCACATTCAAGGGACGGCAGATCGCAGGGCGCAAGCCGCACGACATCGCCCGCCTGGGCATCGGCTATGTTCCCGAGGAACGGGCCATCTTTCCGGGCCTGACGGTCGTGCAGAACCTGCTTCTCGGCGAAAAGCCCGGCCGCAGGGCCGAGCGGTGGAGTATAGAGGAAACCTGGCGGCTGTTTCCTCAATTGCGCGAGCGCGCCGATGCACCCGGCGGGGCCCTTTCCGGCGGCGAGCAGCAGATGCTGACCATCTGCCGAACGCTAATGGGCGATCCGGATCTGATCATGATCGACGAGCCGACCGAAGGGCTTTCTCCGCAAATGGTGGAGCGCATTGGCGAGCTTCTGCAAGAGATCGCCAAACGCGGCATTTCCATCCTGCTGGTCGAGCAGCGGCTTGTCATTGCGCTGCGTGTTTCGCACCGGGTCTATGTGATGGGTCATGGCCGTATCGTATTCGAAGGCACGCCCGACGAACTGATGGAAAATTCGGAACTGCGGCGCGAATGGCTGGAGGTCTGATGGGCAGATGCAGTGATCCTCGAGAACAATCGAAGGGTTCGAGCGCGCGCGCGAGACTGAGGGTCTGCTTTTGAAATCCGAGCCTTGAGGCTGCCGGTTCGTTGATGTCCTCTTATTGCGACCACGTCCAGGAAAGCGCGCACCTTCGCCCCAACGAGCCATCTGGAGCTTTGCAGCGCCCGAAGCTCAACGGGAGGGCCGCACCGATGCCCACTACTATCGGCGACGCCGAATTACTGATGCAACAATCCCGAATTGCTGCAAGCATCGGCTACCTACCGAAAGCTCGCATCTAATCCAGCGTCCGCCGGAATCGCAGGAGCGCCGCGCCCGCGTAAGCAACAATGAAGACGCCGAGCATCGACGCCTCGAAGCCGATTTCGTCCAGATTGGCGCCCTTCAGCATGACGGCGCGAACGATCCGGATGAAATGGGTGAGCGGGAATATCTCGCCGAACCATTGCGCCCATACGGGCATGCCGCGATAGGGGAACATGAACCCCGAAAGCAGGATCGACGGCAGGAAGAAGAAGACGGTGAGCTGTAGCGCCTGCATCTGCGTACGCGCCACGGTCGATATGGTGTAGCCGAGCAGAACGAGCGCCGCCACGAAGGCGGTCACAGCGAAGAGGAGGAGCGTCAGGCTGCCGACGAAAGGGATTCCGAACAGCACTTTGGAAGCGGCGAGGATGACGAAGACCTGCACGGCCCCGACGACGAGATAGGGCAGGATCTTGCCGAGCATGATCTCGAACGGGCTTGCCGGCATCGCCAGCAGATTCTCCATCGTGCCGCGCTCGATTTCGCGTGTCAGCGCGATCGAGGTCATCATCGTCATGGTCATCTGCAGTATGACGCCGAGCAGGCCGGGCACGATGTTGTATTGCGAAATGCCTTCCGGATTATAGCGCCGGTGCACGACGACATCGAGCGCCCTGGCGGCATCCTGCTTGGCCATGGCCTGGGCGCCCTCTTCGCGCAGGAGCGCCTGGGATGCCACCGTGCCGAGCGTCGAGATCGCGCCGCTCGCCGCCGCCGGGTCGGTGGCGTCCGCCTCGACCAAGATTTGCGGATGGTCCTGCCGGTCGACCCGCCGAGCGAAGTCGGCGGGAATGGTCACGATGAAGGAAACCTTGCCCCTTGCCATCAGATCGTCAGCCTCGCCGGCGGTTCGCACCACATGGTCGAAGCGGTAATAGCCCGTGTTGACGAGGGCCGTGACCATGGCGCGCGTATAGTGGTCCTGGCTGGTGGCGACCAGCGCCGCCGGCAACCCTTTCGGGTCGTTGTTGATGGCGTAGCCGAACAGAACGAGTTGGACCAGCGGCACGACAAGCATCATGGCGAAGGTGATGCGGTCGCGCCGCATCTGGATGAACTCCTTCGTGAGCAGCGCGCCGAGCCGGGTGAAGGAGAAGGTCATCCCATATTGTCCTTCGCCTTGCCCATGAACTGGATGAAGACATCCTCCAGGCTGGTTTCGCCAGGCTCGATCGTGATGTCCTGTTCGTTCTTCAGCGAGCCGAGCGTCTTCTCCATCGCGGCCCTGTCGGCGCCGACGACATGCAGCGTCGCGCCGAAAGGCGCCACCTGGTCGATGCCGGGCTTGCCGGCGAGCGCCTCTTCGATTCGGTCGAGACGCGGGCCGCGGACGACGAAGGTCGTCAGCCCGGCATCGCGCACCACCTCCGCCACCGTGCCGGAAGCGAGCATCTTGCCGTAGGAAATGTAGCTGATGCGATGGCAGCGTTCCGCCTCGTCCATGTAGTGCGTGGAGACGAGCACGGTCAGCCCGCCAAGGGCGAGCCTGTGGATCTCGTCCCAGAATTCCCGCCTGGCTTTCGGGTCGACACCAGCCGTCGGCTCGTCGAGAAGCAGGAGCTTCGGCGAATGCATGATGCAGGCAGCAAGCGCCAGCCGCTGCTTCCAGCCACCCGAAAGCGTGCCGGCGAGCTGGTTCTTCCGGCTTGTCAGGCCGAGGTCCTCCAGCGTCCGTGCCACGTGCCCGTCCACCGGCTTCAGCTGATAGAGCCTTGCCACGAAGGCGAGGTTTTCGGCGATGGTCAAGTCTTCGTAGAAAGAGAAGCGCTGTGTCATGTAGCCGACTTCGTTCTTGATCTTGAGGCTCTCGGTCGCAAGATCGTAGCCGAGTACCCGCCCGCCGCCTTCGTCCGGCGTCAGCAGTCCGCACATGATACGGATCGTCGTCGTCTTGCCCGAGCCGTTCGGCCCGAGGAAGCCGACAATCTCGCCTTTTGCGACATTCATGCTCACATGGTCGACGACGGTCTTCGTGCCGAAACGCTTGACGAGGTCGTGGACTTCGATGGTGTTGGTCATGGCGCCCTATTCGCTGCCCGCCATTCCCACGTCGACGATCTGGCCAGGCTGCAATCGGGTCTTGTCGCCAACGGGCTTGGCTTCGATCAGGTAGACGAGCTTCTGCCTCGTCTCGAGCGAATAGATGACCGGCGGCGTGAATTCCGGATCGGGCGACACATAGCTCACGCGCGCCTGCAGTCCCGGCTTGCAGCCATCGCAATGGACATCGAGCATGGTGCCTACCTTGACCGAGGAGAAAGCCCGTTCCGGCAGATAGAGGGTCAGCTTGACCGCTCCGTCCGGCAGCATCGAGATCACCGGCGCCTGCGGCCCGGCCACATCCCCCGGGTTACGGATGATGTCGTTGATGCGGCCCGCCGCAGGCGCCGTGATGACGCGCTTCGCCAGACGCCAACGGGCCTGGTCGAGCGAGGCGTTGGCTTGCGCGACCTGGTTTTCGGCCGCCTTGATCTCCTCGGGCCGCGCCGGCAGCTTGCCTACCGCGAGGTTGGCCTCGGCCTGCTCGACCTGAGCTACCGCCGTCTTCAGCGTCGTCTCGGCGGTATCGAAATCGGCCTGCGTCGCCGTTCCCTTTTGATAGAGATCGCTCAACCGATCGACCTTGCGTTGCGCATCCGCCTGCTGAGCCCTGGCCATATCGACAGCCGCTTTCAGCACCGCTATCTCTTCCGGGCGCTTGCCGATCTGGAGGTTGGCGAGTTGCGCGTCCGCTTCGGCCAGCGCCGCTTGCGCTTGCGCCACGGCGATTTTGGCATCGCTGTCTTCCAGCGCGGCGAGGGTTGCGCCGGCGGCTACGTGGTCGCCACGCCGGACCGACACGTTCTTCACCTCGGCCACTTCGACTGGCGCGAGAAGGGCATATTCGCCCTCGACATAGCCGACCGCGAGCGGCGCCGGGGCGGCGCAGGCCGAAAAGAGCGACGCGGCAAAGGGAAGCGCACAGAGCAGGCTCATGGCCGTTCGCCTTTCCGGGAAACCAGCATGGCGGCGAGGTTATCCCTGGCGACGGCGACG
This sequence comes from Mesorhizobium koreense, assembly GCF_031656215.1. Classification (NCBI taxonomy): domain Bacteria; kingdom Pseudomonadati; phylum Pseudomonadota; class Alphaproteobacteria; order Hyphomicrobiales; family Phyllobacteriaceae; genus Mesorhizobium; species Mesorhizobium koreense. The sequence goes on from NZ_CP134228.1 coordinate 263,147, forward strand.
ATGGCCGCCGCCTCGCGCGTGCCGATATCGCTCCAGCCCATGCGTCGCATGACGGCGATGCGGCCGATGCGGAAATACACGATCTGGCCGATCATGGTGAAGACTGCGATCCTGGTGCGCTCGCTGTCGGCGTCCTCGCCGGTCGCCGCTGCCCAGATCTGACAGAGACGCCGATGGGTCGGCTCGAAGACGCCTTCATAGATGATGTCGAGCGCAGCGGTCGGTTGCGAAAGTTCGCGCAGGATGAACTGCACGATGGCCCCCGCCTCGGGGCTGACGACCACGAAGGCGACCATGCGTTCGAGCGCCGCCGAAAGCTGCCGGCTCGCCGCTTCCGGATCGGCGACCGACGGGTCGGTTGCGTCAAGCGCCTGGCTCGCCATGTCCTTTATCGTCTCTACGATGAAGCCTGCACAGGCGGCGCGCAGACCTTCCTTGGAGCCGAAATGATAGGCGATGGAGCCGATATTCGCGTTCGCCGCCGCCGCGAGCTGCCGCGTCGACGTACCGGCGAAGCCGTTTTCACCGAAAAGCTTCAATCCGGCGCCGATGAGCGCCTGGCGGGTCTGCTCGGCCGACCCGGTCATCGTTTTCCTATCCATGACGGTAATTTAATCAATCGATTGATCAAATTCAAGATTCAAAATCGACGGTGTTCCCTGTCATTTGGAGTTATCGACTTAACGGCGGATGCGGATGTGTTGTCCTGGGCGCGCCGTCGCGCTCTACAGTGCCTATGGCTGGATCGTCCACATTCGACCGTGATCCCGCGCTGGCCTACCTCGGTCCCGATCGGCTTTTGCGCGCCGCGATTGTTTGAGGGCAAAGGTAGGCTTATTGCTGCTGATACTTCAGCGGGGGCTTTGCATGAGAACTTCTCTATTTGCCGGAACAGCAATGCTCCTCGTGGCTTCGACGCCAGCGTGGTCCGCGGATACGGTGGCAGCGGTGCCCGTTGCCTCCTTCAGTTGGTCCGGCGCCTATCTTGGTGTAGTGGGCAGCTACAACGGGGGCCACACCGATTGGCGCTTCGATAATGGTACGAATGCCGATCATCGCGCTAACGGGGGCGGTATCGGCGGCACGATCGGCTACAATTGGCAGTTCCCGAACAATCTGGTTCTCGGCATCGAGGGCGATGCGTCTTGGCTGGATGCCAGCGGCGGCACGTCATGCCCAAACCCTGCTTTCGATTGTAATTCGAAAGTGAGTTGGCTTGGAACGGTTCGCCCACGTGTGGGCTATGCCTTCGGTCCATTCATGCCCTACGTCACCGGCGGTGCAGCCTTTGGCAAGGTCAAGCTTTCATCTCCGGCCGCAGGTGGGGTCCCTGGTATTTCCGAGAGCCACACTGCCTTCGGATGGGGAGCAGGCACGGGCGTGGAATATGCCTTCACCGATCATCTGACCGCCAAACTTGAATACCTGCATGTCGATCTGGGTAAAGATACCTATTTTGGGAGCACTAGCGACATTAGTCGCGGGCGATGGCTGGATGACAGCATTCGCGTGGGCCTGAACTACAAGTTTTGACTTCGCCGTTCTGATTTAGCCCCGCTGGCTTCGGCCGGCGGGCTTATTTTGCGCTTCAGAACCTGACTCTGAGATCGGCTTTTGCGCCGTTATCGCGTGCACCGCTGCCGAATTGCCCGGAATAGGAGATGCCGAAGGTGGCATTGTCATTGACGGCGAAATCGAGCCCGGCTTCGAGGACAGCGGCGTCCTTAGCGAGCGGCACGCCGGCCACAGTGAAGGCATCGCCGCCGGCAAAGACCTGGGTGGAGAGCGGCGTTATATCGCCGAAGGCATGGCGCCAGCCGAACGTGCCGCGCGCCTTCGCCTTCATGCCGCCGATGTCTAAGGCGGAGGCGAGATGGATGCCAAGCGTGGTGAAGGTCGTTTCGGTGGTCTCGCCATGGACATGGAGCGCTGCCGCCCCACCCTTCTCGGTGAAGCCGTCCGTGTGCAGGCTGACATAAGCAAGGTTGGCAAAGGGTTCGAAGGAGGCGGCGCCTATACCGATCTTGTAGCCGGCCTCGCCGAAGGCCTGGAAGGTACCGGCGCTATAATCTCCCGTCAGGCTGTCGCTGAAGCCGGGAAAGGCGACCGAACGGCCCGTCTCGATATCGTGCCAGGTATAGGCAAGGCCGCCCGTCAGGCGCAGCGCATTCCACCTGGCGCCGGCGTAGAGGCCGAGATGGTAATTGTCGCTCGAGCCGGAGGAAGAGCGACCATCCACATGGAAGCTGTCATGGCTGTAGCCGGTCATGATGCCGAGCCGCACGTTCTCCGCGACCAGCCCGTCGATACCGGTGAAGAAGCCGCCCACGGAGCGGGAGAGTTCGGCAGCATTGCCGTTGCCGTCGAAGCTGCCCCATGAGCCGAAGACAGATCCCCAGGCGGCGAGGCGGTCGGTGTCGGCCGGCGCGGTGATCTTGCCGATCGCCGCCGTGGCACCATTGTCGGCGCCCGCCTCGCCATAGGCCAGCACCGGCATGGAGGACGCGCCGACACCATCGAAGGCTGCACGGATGCGGTCGTTCACCGCATCGCGCATGAAATGGCTGTCCTCGATCAGCGCCAACTTCGTCGAGGCATATATCTCGCCCGAAAGCGCGTCGAAGGCGGCGCGGGTTGCGTCTTCGTCGCTTTGCAGGGCAATCGTGTTCCACAACATGTTGCCCGAACCGAGGCTGTCGATGCCGCCTGCCGTGGCTTTCTGATTGCGAGTCCTACCGACATCGGCGAAATCGACATTGTTGCGTGTCAGGTCCAGCGTCACGTCGTTGCCGTCGCCGCCGGCGTAGTCGAGCGTCTCATCCAGAAAGAGGAGATTCTTCGTGGCAGGGCTAACGAACGTTCCCGTCACGGCATCGGTGCCGTCGTTGGCGATGATGGTGTAGGGACCGTTGTTGATGTTCCAATCGGCTGCCGAGGTCGGCGACAGGAGCAGCGAGAGGCTAGCCCCGCTGATATCAACGGCGCCGTTCACTATCACCTTGTCGGACAGGGTGGGCGTGACGTCGATCGCCAGCGTGCCGTGATTGATGTAGTCGCCATCGATCGTCTGCGTTCCCGGTGAGTTACCTGGTGCATGGATACCGCCAGCCATGATGGTGGTCGAGCCGACGGTGCCGATGCCACCCAGCGTGCCGCCACTGTTGACCAGGACGCCGCCGATAAGGCTCGCAGTCGCATGTGTGTCGTCGCCGACAACCAGCTTGCCGGCGTTCACCGTCGTCAGCCCCGTATAGGTGTTGATACCGTTCAACGTCAGCATGCCGGTGCCGGTTTTGACCAGCGAACCGCCGGCGCCACCACCCCCTCCGGGGTTACCGTCGGAGATGATGCCGCTGACGGTGGTCGAGGTGCCATTGCCACCGACGGTAATTTCGTTGCCGCCGAGATAGAAGTGGCCGCCGCCGGCGATGGAGCCGGCCGTGGGACTGCCGCCCGCGAGGCTGAAATCAACGATGCCGGCAGCACCGTTGGTGATCGCGGCATTGCCGCCCGTAGCGATCCCGACGAAGTTCAACGTGCCGAGATTGGAAATCGCGGCGTTGCCGGCGCTGGTGCCGGCAAAGAAGGCTGTCGTGCCGGAGTTCGCGATGCTGGTGATCCCACTCGTGTCCCCATTGACGACCCAAAGCTTGCCGCCCGCATCCACGGTTACGGCACCGGTGATCGAGCCTGTCGCAGCGAGATTGCCGATCTGCAAGGCGCCGCCCGAGATGGTGGTGCCGCCGGTATAGCTATTGGCGCCAGTGAAGACCTGGGTGCCCGAACCGACCTTGACGAGCGACAAGGGGCCGGCGAAAGCATCGGTGATGGTTCCGCTGAACGTGGTGTCGGTGTTATCGGAACCGGTCGTCAGCGTGGCCGCCGCAGCGTTGCTGTTCGTTGCCGTTCCGGCGCCGGCCAGCGAACCGATGCTCTGGTCGAGGCCGTTGAGTTCAATGTTGGCGCCCGCCGCGACGGTGAAGGCGCTCGCCGCCGAAAATACCCCTCCGGAGATTGCCGACAGAGAACCCTCATTCACATTGGTAGGGCCAAGATAGGTGCTGGTCCCGCCAAGAAACAACGTAAGGGTGCCGGTCTTGGTCAGGCCGCCAATGCCGCCGATATCGCCGTCGAAGGAGGTATTCCGGTCTGTTTCGATCGTGCCGCCGCCGGCCAGCAGCGTGACGGCCCGGCCGGTCACGAAATTCGGCACGCCCACGGGCGTCGAGGTCAACAGTGTGCCTCCGTCGAAGGTCAGCCCGCCGGAAGCGGCGCCGAGACTGGCATCCGAGGATACCGACAATGTGCCCTGCTTCAGCGTCCACGGCGTCAGCGCCGTGGTAGCGCCCGTCAGCGTCCAGTCGCTCGTCCCCATCTTCTCGAAGCTGGCGAACCCTTGATATTGCTGGGTGGCACCGACCTTCGAGACATCGAAACTGCTGTCAGCCGCCCCGCCGAGCGTCAGTACATTGCTGGTGCCCGTCGTCGCATCGACATCGCCGACGATCGTCGACCCGGCCTGCAGTTCCAGCCGGTTGGTGCCGCCGGTGAAGGTGATGGCGTTTGCCCGCATCGGGCCACTACCGTTCAATCCACCGGAAATCGTGCCGGAATTGATGACGGTGAGATTCGACCCGATAATGCCGACGCCGCCGGCACCGCCCGCACCGGGCGTGCCGGCCGAACCACCCGGAATGCCGGGAGTGTAAGGGTCGCCGCCGCCAACGCCGCCGGTACCGCCCGAACCGCCGAAACCCACAAAGCCATACGGATAGCCAGGAAACCCGGGAGCGCCAAAAGCGCCGCCAGCGCCGGCAACACCTGAGCCTGCACCGCCCGTACCGCCATAGCCACCATGGCCGCCCGATCCACCCGCACCATTGTAAATAGTGAACCCACCACCGCCGCCGCCGCCACCTTCTCCGCCGTTTCCACCTGCTCCACCCTTGCCGTTGGCGGCATTTCCTCCGGCCCCGCCAAAACCGCCGCCCCCTCCGTCGCCGCCGGTCCCCCCAGCTGGGCCCACGCCGTCAGCGCCGCCCGTTCCACCCGTACCGCCATGGCCACCCAGGCCGCCCGATCCACCGTCGCCAGCGACGCTTCCTCCGTTACCGCCTGCGCCACCTGCGCCACCTGCGCCACCTGTCCCGCCTGCACCAGCTATCCCTGTAGCTCCTCCGGACGCGCCCAAGCCGCCGTCGCCGCCATTACCGCCGTCGCCGCCAACGCCACCAGCGCCAATCGTGCCGGCGTTGCCGCCAACCCCGCCAGCCCCACCAGTTCTACCGGCTCCGCCGGAGGAGCCGCCGGTGCCGGCACCGCCATTGCCGCCGGCGCCGCCATTTCCCCCGCTGGTATTCTGGAGGCCCGCGGAGGCACTGCCGCCGGCCCCTCCGTCGCCGCCGGCAATCGTGCCGGTGTTGATCACGGTCCCGTTGCTGCCGTTCACCGCGTTCCCGCCGGCGCCGCCCACGCCCGCCGTTCCGGAAGATCCCCCGACGCCCAGATTGCCGCCGTCGCCACCACGCCCGCCCGCCCCGCCCGAGACCCCGGTGCCACCCGAAGCACCATTGCCGCCGGCGCCGCCGTTGCCTGCGGCACCGCCGCTGCCGCCACTGGCGTCGCCGCCCGAGCCACCCAGGCCGCCGACAATGGCCCCGGCATTTTGCAGGGTGAACCCGCTGCCGGTGATCGCCGCGCCGCCGACACCGCCGGCGCCCGCCAGCCCGCCGGCTCCTCCCTGTCCGCCGTTTCCACCATCACCGCCGGCACCACCGTCATCGCCAGAGCCGGCTGCGGCGTTTGCACCGGCTACACCGTTGGCGCCGTTGCCGCCGGCACCGCCATTGGCGCTGCCGCCCACGCCGCCAGTGCCGCCGATCGCGGCCGTAACCGAGTCAATCGTAAAGATCGGGATACCGGGTAAGGCGCTGCCGCCGTCGCCGCCAGCGCCACCAGCGCCGCCCGACGTGCCGTTACCGGTTCCGTCCGTCACTCCCGTAGCGCCGTTGCCGGCCGACCCTGTGACGCCCTCGATACAGAAATAGGTCAGGTCGTTGATCGTGCAAGTGGCTCCCCATGCCGACGGCGCGTATGACCCTACCGTGAGCGCGGTGGAACACAACAGGGCAAGCAGCGCCGGATTATGTCGGCGGTTCGAAACTTCCGTCATGGACCTGCACAATATGCGTCCCGATTGTACAGCCGTCTCCGTCCGCCCAGCTATCCTCGGAAAAATACCCGCCCGCATCCCGCTTCCGCACCGACGATCGGATCGCCAGCGTGCCCCCTATATCGCGTTACGATACACAAAGTACGCGTTTGACGACGGCCGGCGCAAGCAAAAGTTGCGTGGCTAGGGAGGGCTGCTCGGTAGAATGAAGCTTGGCTTGGGAACACCCCCAAGCCGTGCCGGTGAAACAGGGCGTCAAGCGATCCATGTTGCATTCCATGTCGCGTCGAGTAGCCGAGGTAAGAAAAAACGGCGGAAATCAGCCATTTTTCACTTGCAACATATGTGACATGAAATCGGCCGCTTGAATGGTGCCCAGGGGCGGAATGCCGATTCACACTAAGATATTGAAATCAAACGTATATTACGAAGAATGCCGGCCAGATACCGCTTAAAACACCGTCATCAAAAACAACTTAAGATTGCTTATTTGACTATAAGCTCAACCGCTTTTACTGATCGATATAGCGAGCATGGCTTGCGGGATCGACGACCATATCACGATCCACAGGCACGAGGTTTCGTCCCAGTCAATCTTTGGAAAGCAATCGATATCGCTTATGGCGAGCGCAATATGACGAGGAGGGATATCAACCAACAATGCGATTTCTCCGATCGATAGTTTGCCCTCGTCGTACGGCTGGCCTCGCGCTCCAAGGGAAAAGAATTGCTGCCGCTTGATAAACAGCCAAGCGATCAGTGATGACGCCAATGCCATCCTCCACGGGGTCTTGCATCTCTACAGGAAGCGAAAGCCGTTCAAGGCGACCTATCGCGAGCTACAGGAAGGGGACAGGCCGTTCGCTGCCCAGCCGCAACATAACCAGCGAGATCGCCGGCCTAATTCGCGGCGAAGATGCGCGAGACAGGAAGTATTTGTCCGATCTCACGAAGCACACCACCAAAGCGCTCCGCTCAATGCGCGAGGAAGGACATGTGCGGAGCGCTATGGATGTGAACGGCAATCTTATGCGGCAAAAAATTTAGCCACAGGCGGCCGCCAGGGTCCGATGAAATCGGACAGTACCTTGCGGTTCACACCGGACATTTGACCCGGACGCATCTGACGTGTGAACATCCAAATTAACGCCAAGCGCAAGCAAATATCGCAGCAAACGATCAGCTGTGAAACGATCAAGCCTACCTCTTGTGATATCCGAAACTCGTGCTTGATTTGTCCCAAGTCTTCGAGCAACTTCGACCTGGGTATATTTCCGGCTCTGAATCACCCGCGTGATTTCGCGTGCGATTTCAATTCGAATAATGTCCTCCGGGTTGAGTTTAACATCCAGATCGGCAAAAATATCCCCGGAGCTTTGGACGATCTGGTCATTATCGCTCCTAATTACTGACATTGAGTGTCCTCTTTTCCTTCTGACCGAAATTGGCTCGATGATGAGCCTCAGCAGCTTTCAGACGCTGCCTCACCAAATCCATTTCACGTTTCGGCGTTGCGATGCCCTTCTTTGACTTTTTCATAAACGCATGCAGGACATAGACCGCATGTTTGAATTGAACGGTGTAGACTGCACGATATGCGTCACACTGATGGCTAACAACGATTTCCGGGACCATTGAGTTCCCGAATCCAGCCAACGGTACAGCATTAATGGCCCTATCACCTGACTCCGCCAGATAAAGAGAAAATCCAATCTCTTTCCTTACTTCTTCTGGAAAATCCTTAATATCTTCTTTACTTGATCCAATAAAAAATACCGGCTTGGACATTTGTCCTCCCAATCCTAAATATTGTTTGAGCTTTCATTTCAACTCCTCCCAAGCTAATTAAAAAGGGGATAATAGATACACGTCCCCGCGCCTCCGCACAAAGGGTATGCCATATTTGGCATATTCCGTCAACAGGTCTTCTGCCAATATCCGGCTCATGCTCGGCCGACGAGATGATCGAGCGCACCACCAAAGCTGGTGAAGGCGTTCGCTCTGTTTGACCGTCAACGGAGGCCTTCAAGCCATGCGGCGCGGTTTGCCTACCGATAAAGGCAGCGGTGGGAAACGTAGATGTCGCTCCCGCCGGCTGTAGCTCCAGATTATGTAATGGAATCAATATATTGAATTAAATCAGTTTTCTGTGTCTATGACGGTATCGTGGCAGCAGTCAATCGAAGATACCGTCATAAACACCGCAAATATTCGGTGAAATCAGGTTGCATTAGAAAAACCTAATCCATCAAGCTATTGATTTTATTGGAGAATTTTTACAAATTTATACAACTTAAGGTTGCTGGTGCCCAGGGGCGGAATCGAACCACCGACACGCGGATTTTCAGTCCGCTGCTCTACCAACTGAGCTACCTGGGCATCCGGTCCGTCGCGGCGCGCGGCCAGAACGATCAGGGAAGCCGAAGCTCCCCGGAAGCGCGTGGGTTATAGCACGAGAATCCGGCCTGTCCAGCGCCCAGGCGCAGAATGCATGGGCGATCCTGCCATGTGGCCGGACGGCAGGCGGTGGGGCCGGCAGATGCGAGATCGGCGGCCGTGGCACGGGCGGGAAATGCCGCTTCCCGCCGCTGTTTCAGTGCCGTTTATTCGTAGCAGAGGGTGTTGCCGAGCCGAGACCCTACCTATTCCGGCTGGCCGCCGCTCGCCTCGTCTTCCTCGTCCCGTCCAGGGATCACATAACGTCCCGACAGCCAGCGGTTCAGGTCGACATCCTTGCAACGCTTCGAGCAGAACGGATAGTGCTCGCGCGCCGAAGGTTTGCCGCATTCGGGACAGGGCCGTCTCGGTCTCAGCGGCGTCACCTTGCCGGTGTCGATATCGGTCATTTCAGTTCCCATTCTCGATCGGGAGCCGGCGCATGGGTGGCTGCCGGACCTGGTTCTATCTGGGTTCGAGGGTGAATGGATCAAGCCCGCCCCAGCGGATACCGATGCGACGGCGGCATGGATTCATTGCGCGCCATCGGGGAAAGCCGCTCATACCGTTGCGGCGGCCGCCCAATTGGCATGGACATGGTAGCCCTCCGCCGTCAGGAGCGAGACGGTCTCGTAAAGCGGCAGGCCGACCACATTCGTGTAGGAACCGACGATCTTGACGACTAGGCTGCCGGCCAGGCCCTGGATGGCATAGGCGCCAGCCTTGCCGCGCCATTCGCCCGAGGCGACATAGAGGTCTATCTCCTCGCGCGTCAGGCGCTTGAAGCGGACGCGAGTCTCCACCAGCCGCTGGCGCACCTTGCCGGAAGGCGAAACGAGGCAGATGCCGGTGAACACGCGATGCGAACGGCCGGAGATCAGCTTCAGGCAATTCGACGCCTCCTCGGCGATTTCCGCCTTGGGCAGGACGCGGCGCCCGACCGCCACCACCGTATCGGCGGCCAGCACGAAAGACCCCTCGCCGCCCGCTTCCTTATGGAGCGAGGCAGCGGCTCGCTCCGCCTTGGTGCGTGACAGCCGCTTGGCGAGCGAGCGTGGATGCTCACCGCGCGCCGGCGTCTCGTCGATGCCGGTGGGCATGACGCGGTCCGGCTCGATGCCGGCTTGCTGCAAGAGCTCGATCCGCCGCGGCGATCCGGAGGCAAGCACCAGCTTCTGCAATGCGCTCATGGCGATCCTGTCGGAGGGGCTTTCAGCCCGCGGCGATTACTTGAAGCGGTAGGTGATCCGGCCCTTGGTCAGGTCGTAAGGCGTCATCTCGACCAGAACCTTGTCGCCGGTCAGCACGCGGATACGGTTCTTGCGCATGCGGCCGGCCGTGTGGGCAATGATTTCGTGCTCGTTTTCAAGCTTCACGCGAAACATGGCATTGGGCAGGAGTTCGGTGACCACGCCCGGAAATTCGAGGACTTCTTCCTTCGGCATTCGAAACCTTTTGCTGGATTGCGAACCCGGCGGCGAGCCGGATTTGGCGCGGAACCTATATGATCAGGAGGGCTTTGTGAACAAACTTATTCCCGAGGCGGAGAAGCCGCGAGCGGGGCGAAACGTTCGGCGATGCGCCGTGCCAGCCGCTCGCGAACGTCGCGATACGCTGAAAGGATCTGCTCGCGCGTGCCGGTCGCCGTCGTCGGGTCGGCGGTCGGCCAGTATTCGACATCGATAGCCATCGAGCGCGTCATCTCCAGCGCCCTGTGATGGGCTTCCGGCGCCAGCGTCACGATCAGGTCGAAATAGTCGTCTTCCAGTTCGTCGAGCGAGCGGGGGTGGCGGTTGCCGAGCGACAGGCCGGCCTCGGCCAGCACGGCGTCGACGAACGGATCGCGCTCTCCGGTCCGCACCCCCGCCGATGCAACGAAGGTCGAGGCGGGCAGCACGCGCCTGGCCAGCAATTCCGCCATCGGCGAGCGGATGGCATTCTGGCCGCACAGGAACAGGATCGAACGCGGCAAACCGGAAACGGCGTGTTCCGTGGCTGCGGGGGGTGGGGAGGCAACCGCCGTCAAGTTCAGCCGCGCCAATGCAGCACGCAAACCAGCGTGAAGAGCCGGCGCGCGGTGTCGAAATCGACCTCGATCTTGCCCGCGAGACGGTCGCGCAAAGTCTGCGAACCCTCGTTGTGCATGCCGCGCCTGCCCATGTCGATCGCCTCGATCTGGCTCGGCGTGGAAGAGCGGATCGCCGCGTAATAGCTCTCGCAGATCAGGAAATAGTCCTTCACGATGCGCCGGAACGGCGTCAGCGAAAGGATGTGGGTGACGACCGGCTCGCCATCCTCGCGCGAGACGGCGAACATCAGCTTGGCGTCCACCAGCGAAAGCTTCAACCGATAAGGCCCTTCGCCCTCGTCGGCGACCGGATGGAAGCTGTTCTCCTCGACGAGGTCGAAGATGGCGACGGCGCGCTCATGCTCGACGTCGGGCGTGGAGCGCCCGATCGACGCGTCGAGTTCCACGTCGGTCAGTCGGTCATTGGCGGACGGCCTGTCGGACATGGCGGCAACGGCCTATCCGTTCAGCCGGATCGCGACCGAACGCGCATGCGCCCCCAGCCCCTCCGCCTCTGCAAGCTTGATCGCCGCCGGAGCGAGTTCACGCAGTTGCTCCGGGCCGAGCTTCAGGATCGAGGTGCGCTTGACGAAATCGAGCACGGAGAGCCCCGAGGAAAAGCGCGCCGAGCGCGCCGTCGGCAACACATGGTTGGAGCCGCCGACATAATCGCCGATCACTTCGGGCGTGTGCCGCCCGATGAAAACCGCACCGGCGTTGCGGATCCTCGCCAGGAAAGGTTCCGGGTCGCGCATCGCCAGTTCGAGGTGCTCGGCGGCGATGCGGTCGATCAGCGGTATCGCGTCGCCCAGCTTTTCCATGACGACAATCGCGCCGAAATCGCGCCAGCTCGCCTCGGCTATTTCCCTTCGGGGCAGGTGCTTAAGCTGGCTTTCAACACATCGGGCGACCGCCTTGCCGAAATCCTCGTTATCGCAGATCAGAACGGATTGCGCCGCCGTGTCGTGCTCGGCCTGCGCCAAAAGATCGGCGGCGATCCAGTCCGGGTCGTTCTCCGCGTCGGCGACGACCAGCACTTCGGAAGGCCCGGCGATCATGTCGATGCCGACCGTGCCGAAGACCTGCCGCTTGGCGGCGGCCACATAAGCGTTGCCGGGGCCGACGATCTTGGCGACCGGCGCCACCGATTGCGTGCCGTAAGCGAGCGCCGCGACGGCCTGCGCACCGCCCATCCGGTAGATTTCAAAAACTCCGGCGATGCGTGCTGCAACCAGCACCAACGGGTTGAGCGCACCGCCGGGAGCGGGCACGGCCATCGCGATCCTCTCCACGCCCGCGACACGCGCCGGCACGGCATTCATCAGCACCGAACTCGGATAGCTCGCCGTTCCGCCCGGAACGTAGAGCCCGACCGACTGGATCGCCGTCCAGCGCGAGCCGAGCTCGACGCCGATCGGATCGGTATAGCGGTCGTCCTTCGGCTTCTGCCGCTCATGATGCGCCCGGATGCGCCCATGCGCGATCTTCAAGGCATCCACGGTCGCCGAGTCGGCCGAGGCCATGGCCGCGTCGATCTCGTCCTCACCGACAAGGAGCGGCGTGCGTTCAAGGTCGAGCCTGTCGAATTTCCTTGAATAGTCGAACAGCGCAGCGTCACCCTCATCACGCACGCGCCGGATGATCTCGCGCACGGCGGCGTCGACATCCTCCGAGACCTCGCGCTTGGCGGCGAGAAGGGCGGCGAATTCGGCTTCGAAATCCGGGCTTTTATGGTCGAGCGTGCGGGCCATGTCGTGCTGCCGGTTCAGGCGAAATGCGCGGGGCGGGACGAGGTTTCCCAGGCGGCCCCGAGATCGGCAAGCCGCGCCTCGATGAATTCGACGTCGAGCCGGATGGTCGCCTCGCCGGCGAAGACGAGTTCGATCGTGCCGGCCGGCGCGTCGCCCGGGATGAAGCGGATGGCGAGAAGCGACAGCACGTCCTTGATATTCTCGCGGTCGATGCCGGTGCTCCTGACCGAAAGCACATGCTCGAAATGAAGAACGCTGCGCCGTCTTTCGTACTTGCGCCGGAAAAGGCTGCGTTTGCCGTCGCGCACGAAGCGGTTCATCGGCACCAGGAACCATTTCCGCGCCGGGCTGTAGTCGATGTCGCCGATCTGCATCAGCGCATCCTGCACATGCGCGGAGATGACCTTCAGGTCTTCTTCGTCAAGAGCGGCAAGCTTGAGCTGGTCCATGGATTCCGCCCGGGCCGGTGCGTTCAACTTCGGCATGACAATCATGCCGGTACAGGCCTGTGTTATGCGTAACGGGAAGGTCGCGCAACCGCATTGCGAGTGCCCCGCCCCTTGCCGCTATCCGGAGATGCGTTCGATCTTCGCGCCGCAGCCGGAAAGCTTCTCTTCCAGCCGCTCGAAGCCGCGATCGAGATGGTAGACGCGGTTGACCGTCGTTTCCCCTTCCGCCGCAAGCCCGGCGATGACGAGCGAGACCGACGCGCGCAGGTCGGTTGCCATCACCTGCGCGCCCTTGAGCCCGGATACGCCCTCCACGATCGCCGTCTGGCCGGCCAGGCCGATATGGGCGCCGAGCCGCGCCAGTTCCTGCACATGCATGAAGCGGTTCTCGAAGATGGTCTCCGTGATGCGCGATTTGCCCTTGGCCATGGTCATCAGGGCCATGAACTGCGCCTGCAGATCGGTCGGGAAGCCGGGAAAGGGCGCGGTCGTCACGTCGACCGGCCGGATGCCGGCGCCGTTCCGCCTGACCCGGATTCCCGAGTTCAGCGGCACGATCTCCACGCCCGTCTGCTCCAGCGTGTCGAGCGCGCTTTTCAGGAGCTCCGGCTCGGCGCCTTCCAGCATGACATCGCCGCCCGTCATGGCAACCGCCATGGCATAGGTGCCGGTCTCGATGCGGTCGGGGATGATGCGATGGCGCGCGCCGGAAAGCGAGGTGACGCCGTCGATCCTCACCGTCGGCGTGCCGGCGCCCTCGATGCGGGCGCCCATCTTGTTGAGGCACTCGGCGAGATTGACGATTTCCGGCTCGCAGGCGGCGTTCTCGATGACGGTCTCACCCCTGGCGAGCGCGGCCGCCATCAGCATGACATGGGTGGCGCCGACCGAGACCTTGGGAAAGGCATAGCGCGCTCCGACAAGCCCCTTCGGCGCGCGCGCTACGATATAGCCGCCTTCGATGTCGATCTCCGCGCCCAGAGCGGAGAGCCCGTCGATGAAAAGATCGACCGGGCGCGTGCCGATCGAGCAGCCGCCGGGCAGCGAAACACGCGCCTCGCCCATGCGGGCGAGAAGCGGCCCGATGACCCAGAAACTGGCGCGCATCTTCGAGACCAGTTCATAGGGCGCGGTCGTATCGACGATCTGGCGCGCGGTGAAATGGATGGTACGCGAATAGCCGCCGTTTTGATGTTCGCGCCTGCCGTTCACCGAATAGTCGACGCCATGGTTGCCGAGGATGCGGATAAGCTGCTCGACATCGGCCAGATGCGGCACGTTTTCGAGCGTCAGCGTGTCGTCGGTGAGGAGCGACGCGATCATCAGAGGCAGCGCTGCGTTCTTGGCGCCGGAGATGGGAATAGTGCCGTTGAGCTCTCTGCCGCCGGCGATCCTGATGCGATCCATGAGAAATTCCGTGATGCGCCCGGTGCGGGCATTGCGGGAGGGCGATCTAGACGATCGCGGATGGCTGTTCAAGGAAAGACGGTCAGCGAATGCCCCGTACGCGAATCCCCTTCGGCCCTTATCCTAGCCGATTTCGTCCTTTTTGTGCACCGACGCGTCAGACACCTGCGCCGCGGCGATGCCCTCCGGCCTGCGATCGGCCTCGCCTGCGCGGCGCGAGCGCGCCTGCGCCTTGCGCCGCTGGAGGTTCGCACGCAGTTCCTCCGCCAGCCGCGCCTTGCGATCGGAGCCCTTACCGGCGGCCTTTCCGCTCTCCTTCAATTTCCGCCCTTCCGCGAACGAATGCCGGTTTCGTCTAACACAGAATACCCCGGTTGGCAGTATTTCCGTGACTACGCCTCATCCTCGCCACGCTGCCTTCCGGCCCTGGCCATTGCTCAGTCGGGAAGCGGGGCGCGAGGCCGTGCCTTCCGAATTGAAACAGGTGGCGCGACACGCGCGCCCCGCCGGCGATTTCTGTTCCCGCCTGTTCCGCTGCTCCCCGAGCCTCGCCCTGAACCTGCCGAAGGGTAGTCACTCCGATCAGATCCAGCGCTCGTCCCGGGGTCTGTGTGCCTTCTACCGGCACGCAGGGGTCATAGTGCCCCCAGGGGAACCTCCAGGCGGGACCTCCCCGGCCGTGATGCCACGTCAGCATCACGGCGGAGGCGCCGGCTCCTCCCCACGCAATCACCGTCATGATCGGTGTTCCCGATGGGAGGAACCGGCAACGATTATGGAGGAAGGGCAGGAGGCGTGGAGAGAAACGACAGAAGAAAAATGCGGAATGCCGGAGATCAGCGGCTTCCGCAGGCTGACAGGCGTAAATCTGTCCATGTTTTGGCGGGAGGCCCCTCCCTCCGTCATTCCCGGCCTCGTGAGCGACTGAAAGGAGCGGAGAGTGTCGGGAATCCATGCTGTGGCCTTACGGACGAACACCAGTGATGAAGAAGTCCTGTCCATTCCGAACCCTCCGGCTCGCGGCACCATCGCTCGGGCCTGGATTCCCGACACTCTCCGCTCCTTTCAGTCGCTCACGAGATTGGGAATGACGGCGTGTCATTGGCCCCTCCGACAATCGCCGAGGATGGGGAGCCGTCACGTTTGCGCGCAGTTACGGAATGGGCCTCGGACAGGCCGCCCTCACTACGTTCGGGCTACCTTCCGGGATGACGTGCGTGGTGGTTTGCCGCCTCCGCCCTTCGGCCGTCGCTGTGCACTATCTGAAAAGCGGAACCGCGAACGCCGACGCTATACGCCGAGATAGCGCTGGAGGAGATCCGGCTGTTTCTTCAACTCGGCGGCGGGGCCTTCATGGGCGATATGGCCGTTGTTGATGATGTAGACGCGGTCGGCCAGCGCCAGCGTGGCGGCGAGGTTCTGCTCGACCAGCACGATGGTCTGGCCGGCCTGCGCCAGATCGTGGCACGCACGCACGAGATCCTGCACGATGACGGGGGCCAGCCCCTCGAACGGCTCGTCGAGCAGGACGATCTTCGGGTCGCGCACCAACGCCCGCGCGATCGCCAGCATCTGCTGCTCGCCGCCGGAAAGATCGGTGCCGCGGCTCGTGCGCCGCTGCTTCAGGCGCGGGAACATGGTGTAGATGCGCTCGAGCGGCCATTTGTTGTCGGCGGTCAGCCCGGCAAGGATGATGTTCTCCTCTACATCGAGGCTACCGAAGATGCGGCGGTCCTCGTGCACGAGTTGCATGCCGCGCCGCGCGATCGAGTGCGCCTTCTTCCCCGCCAGTTCCTCGCCGTCGAGCTTGACGCTGCCGGCCTTGGGCGTCACCACGCCCATCAGGCTCTTCAGCGTCGTCGACTTGCCGGCGCCGTTGCGGCCGAGAAGCGCCACGACCTCATGCTTCTCAACACGCAGCGAAACGTCGAACAGGATGTGGCTGTCGCCGTAGTAGCTGTTCAGGCCGCTGACTTCGAGCAGGCTCATGCCATCTCTCCCTGAACGCCGCCGAGATAGGCTTCCTGAACCTTCGCGTTTGTCTTGATCTCTTCGGGCGTGCCCTCGACGAGCACGCTGCCTTCCTGCAGCACGGTGACTTTCTCGACCAGTTCGAAGAGCGAGTCCATGTCGTGATCGATGATGATCATCGTGCGGCCCTGCGCGATCGATTTCAGGAGCGCCACCGTCTCGACGCGCTCCTGCGGGCTCATGCCGGCGAGCGGCTCGTCGAGCAGGAGGAGGCTCGGCGAAGTCGCCAGCGCCAATCCGACCTCCAGCCGCCGCTTCTCGCCATAGGCGAGCTCGGAGACCGGCGTATTCAGCCGCGCATTCAAATTGACGAGAGACGCCGTCTTCGCGACCTGCTGGTCGAGGCCCGGAACGCCCGACAGGCTCCTGAACAGGTCGAGCTTGAACCTGCCCCTCAATTCGCCGAGCGCGGCGATCGCCAGGTTCTCGCGTACCGTCAGCCGTTCGAAAAGCTGGTTGATCTGATAGCTCTTGGTGAGGCCGAGCTGGCAGACGTCATTGACGCCCATGCTGGTGATGTCACGCCCCTCGAACACGATCTTGCCCGAGGTCGGCGGCACCTCACAGGTGAGCATCTTGAAGAAGGTGCTCTTGCCCGCCCCGTTCGGCCCGATGATGCCGCGCATCTCGCCGTGATCGACCGTGAAGTCGATATCGCTGTTGGCGACCACGCCGCCGTACCGCTTGGTGAGGCCGGTTGCCTGCAGGATCTGGCCGGACTTGCCGCCGGTCGGGCTATGCCTTGCCAACGCCGGCTCGGGCGCCGCCCTCACAGGTGCGGGCGAGGGAGGCACAACCGCCGCGGGCGCGGGCGCCGGCTCGGCCTTCTCCGCACCATCCTTCTCGCGCGTCGCCAGGTGATAAAGATCGACGATGGCACCGACGAGGCCGCGTCGCAGGAAGCAGACGAGCAGCACGAACACGATACCGAGAACGAGCTTCCAGGTAGCGCCGAGATCGAGCGTCGTCTGGAAGAAATCGCTCATGTAAAGCCAGGCCGCCGCGCCGAGCAGCGGTCCGAACAAGGTGCCAGCGCCGCCGATCGCGGTCTGTATGACGATCTCGCCCGAAGTCGCGAACATGAAGGCGTCCGGCGGCATGAAGCCCTGCAGCATACCGAGCAGGCCGCCGGCGAAACCGGTGTACATGGCCGCGATGACGAAGACGGCGAGTTTGTAGCCGTGGATGTTGTGGCCGAGCGCCTCGGCGCGCAGCGGATTGTCGCGAATGGCGCGCAGCAGAAGTCCGACGGGCGAGCGCACGATCCTGAGCGCGATGACCAGCCCGACGAAATACCAGAACGCGAAGAAGACATACATCGACCAGTTCGAGTCGAACTGGATCGTCGTGAAACCGAGTTCCAGGTTCGGGGTCGGCACTCCCGGCAGGCCGTTTTCTCCGCCCGTATATTCCGCCAGCGGGTTGAACTCGACGAAGAAGAACACTTCGGCGATCGCCACGGTGATCATGGCGAAGTAGATGCCGGTGCGCCTGAGCGCGATCAGGCCGACCAGATAGCCGACGACGCCTGCTACGATCGTGCCGAGGATCAGGGCGACTATCGTATTCTCGAGCGGGGTCTCCGTCAGCATATAGGCCGCGAACATGCCGCCCGTGCCGAAGAAGGCGGACTGGCCGAAAGAGAGCAGGCCGGTATAGCCGAACAGGAGATCGAAGCCGATCCCGAGCAGGCCCCATATGAGGATGCGGTTGATCGTGGTCGGCGTGAAGCCCAGATAGGGCAGCACGAAAGGCGCCGCGATCAGCGCGATCGCAGTCAGGATTTCGACGAGGAAGGGGCGTTGTCTGAGCATCGGATAGCCGCGTTTACTCGCGGCCCGCCGTGCCGAGCAGTCCGTGAGGACGAAGCACCAGCACAAGCGTCATCGCCACGAACAGCATGACATAGGAATAGGCGGGATTGAACATCGAGGTGATGGAGATGATCTCGCCGGCGATGAGGCCGCCAATGATGGCGCCGGGGAAGGAGCCCACACCGCCGATGACGACCACCACGAAAGTCTGCACCAGGATCGCTTCGCCGACATCGGGCGCGATGGAGACGACCGGCGCGTTGACGATGCCGGCAAAGCCCGCCGCCATGGCACCGATGCCGAACACCAGCATGAAGACCTTGTAGACATCGATACCGAGCGAATCGACCATCACCGAATCCTCGATGCCGGCGCGCACGATCATGCCGATGCGGGTCTTGTAGAGTACGTAGTAGAGCACCAGAAGCGCGATAGCGACGATGCCGAGCGCGGCAAGCCGATAGGTCGGGTAGAACATGAAGCCGAGATCGGTGATGCCCTGGAATATCGCCGGCGGCGGCGTCGTCTTCGACAGGCTGCCGAAGAAGAAGCGCACGCCTTCGACGAAGACGATGCCGAGGCCGAAGGTGACGAGAAGCTGGTCTTCAGGCGGCCGTGAATAGAAATGGCGGATGATCAGCCGCTCGGTCACCACGCCGACCAGCATCACGAACAGCGAGCCTGCGGCCAGCGCCACGATGAAAGAGCCGGAATAGGTGTAGGCCAGCCAGCCGGCATAGCCGCCGAGCATGAACATGGCGCCATGCGCCAGGTTGAGCACGCCCAGCGTACCGTAGATGATCGTCAGGCCCGAGGAGATCACCGCGAGAAGCGCGCCGAGCACCAGCCCGTTGAAACATTGCGATATGAAATTCGCCCAGTTGACCACGTCGTCCCGCCCTAATCGTGGATCGATTCGAACATTTCGATGCCGATATCGAAGTTGCATGCTCCCGGCCGCCCGCCGGGAACATGCGTGATTGCGTCAGGTGTGCCGGCACGCCGGCGAAGCGCCCCTCAGGCCGAGGCCGGAGGGGCAGGCACGATCAGGTATAATCGCCGAGCTTGCAGCCGAACTCGTCAGGCTTCTGCATCAGGCCCTCACCCGGCACCACTTCGAGAACTTCCCAGAAGTCCTCGTCGTTCTTCATGTCCTTCTTGGCCTTGCCGCGAACGATGACGACCGGACGGATGCACTGGTGGTCTTCGGGCCGGTAGTGGACGTCGCCGATGAGGGAGGGGATGGTCTCGCCCTTCTCATACTGCTTGATGATGTCGGGCGGGTAGAAGCTGCCCGCCTCCGAAACCATCCGCGCCCACTGGGCGAAGCTGACATAGCTGTTTTCGGCGCCCCATTCCGGCCGGTAGCCGTATTTCTTCTGGAACGCATCCACGAACATCTTGGCCAGCGGATATTTGTCCTCCAGCGTCCACCAGAAATCGGTCGCCGCGAACACGCCCTCGGTGATTTCCGCCCCGACTTCCTTGGCAAGGAACGGAATCTGGTAAGGGATGACGAGCGTCATCTTGGGCAGAAGGCCGAACTGCTTCGCCTGCTGCGTGGAGAGCACGGCGTCGCGACCCCAGTTGACGTTGACGAGGAACTCGGCGCCGGAATTGGCGATGTTGGTGAGATACTGGCTGAAGTCCTGCGTGCCGAGCGGCGACACCTGGTTGGTGACCATCTCCCAGCCGGCATGCTCCTTCAAATAATCGTTCACCGACTTGGTGACGGTGTGGCCGTAGGTGTAGTCCGGCGTCATGAACGCCGCCTTCCGGTTCTTGCCGAACTGCTTCACGAGAACCGGACCGATCGCGGCGGCGGCGGTCTGGCCGAAGAAATTCTGGCGGAAGCCGTAGCGCACGCAGTCCTTGCCGGTGGTGTCGTTGGAACCGGAGATGCCGGCCACGTACAGGATCTTCTCGCGCTGGGCGAATTTGTTGAGCGCCACCGCGACAGCCGACGAGGTCGAGCCGGTCATCAGGATGATCTTGTTCTGGTTGATGAAGGTCTGCTCGGCCTGCACCGCATTGTTGGGCTTCGCGCCCGAATCGGCCGAGAGAAGCTTCACCTTCTTGCCGAGGAGGCCCTTGTCGATCTTGGGCGCGAACTTCTTCATCAGTTCGTGGCCCTCATTGATATGGTCGACGGCGAGTTCCCATCCCTTGAGTTCGTCCGCGCCCTGCGCCGCGTACGTACCGGTCAGCGGAACGGCCGCGCCGAGATAGACCGTGTCGCCCTGCGAGCCGGCCGGCCAGGTGCCGATCGCCGGCTTGTCGTCGGCGTAAGCCCAGCCGATGGTGCCGAGGCCGGGGATGAACGCCGCCGAGGCGACGCCCGCGCCGAGTTGCAGCACGTGCCGACGCGAAACGCCGCCCATGCCCTTATTGCCTGATTTGAATTCTGCCATGAATTCCTCCCATGGATTTAGGTTCTGTAGTTCCAGTTTCTGGCCGTGACCCCGATATGACCGCGTCCCCGCTGTTCCGCCCCACCGCCAGGTAAACGCCGACTCCTCGAGCCGTTGCAGCCAGAGGCGACCAGGTCATCGGTGGGGAGTATAGGCCGACTGAAAATCGCCGCGTCAATGCAACTTTCGTTTGTCATAGACGGGAAGCGGCCAGGAATATGCGGTCGAGGCAGGCGCCGGACCGGGCAGGTTTGCGGTCAGCCGCGCCGTGTCTTCGGGAACGGGATGACGACCATCGGCGAGCGCTGGCACTCGGCGATCGCCGCCTCTTCGATCAGCGTGTCCACGGCCTCTCTTATTTTCTGGCTGGCCGGATCGGCCCCCGTCAGCCGGTTATAGGCGCATTCCAGGAGTTCACGCACGGCGGCAAAATCGCTCTGCATCGTCCTCACCAAAGATTCGCCCGCCGCAGGGAATCTTATGGCCGATTCGGATGGCGGTTCGCTTAATGGGTCCGGGCGCATTTTATTCGAAGTTTCACGGTCGGTGGAAAACAGCGAAAAGGCGGCACCCGGGGCCGGGCGCCGCCTTCGTATTTCGATCGCCGCAGAAGCGGCTCAGAGCGTGCGGCTCACCATCTCGACGCGGTAGCATTCGATGACGTCGCCCTGGCGGATGTCCTCGTAATTCTGGAAGGCCATGCCGCATTCCTGGCCGGCCGGCACCTCGGCGACCTCGTCCTTGAAGCGCTTCAGCGTCTTCAGCGTGCCTTCGTGGATGACCACGTTGTCGCGGATCAGGCGCACGCCCGCGCCGCGCTCCACCTTGCCTTCGGTGACGCGGCAGCCTGCGACCTTGCCGACCTTGGTGATGTTGAACACCTCCAGGATCTCGGCATTGCCGAGGAAGGTCTCGCGGCGCTCCGGCGAGAGCAGGCCCGACATCGCCGCCTTCACGTCATCCACGAGATTGTAGATGATGTTGTAGTAGCGGATCTCGATGCCCGCCTGCTCGGCGGCTTCACGCGCCTGCTTGTTGGCGCGGACGTTGAAGCCGATGATGGCCGCGCCCGAGGTTTCGGCGAGCGACACGTCGCTTTCCGTGATCGCGCCGGCGCCGGAATGGACGATCCGTGCGCGCACCTCGTCGGTGCCGAGCTTGTCCAGTGCCGTGACGATCGCCTCGATCGAGCCCTGCACGTCGCCCTTGATGACCAGCGGGAACTCCTTCAGGCCCGCCGTCTGCAATTGCGACATCATCTGCTCGAGCGAGCCGCGCTGGCCGGACTGGCGGGCGACCGCCTTCTCGCGGGCGACGCGCTGCCGGTATTCGGTGATCTCTCTCGCACGCCCCTCGTTTGTGATGACGGCGAAGCGATCGCCGGCCTGCGGCGTGCCTTGCAGGCCGAGCACCTCGACCGGCGTGGAAGGCGGCGCTTCGTCCAGATGCTCGCCGCGATCGTTGATCAGCGCGCGCACACGCCCCCATTCGCTGCCGGCGACGACGATGTCGCCGGTCAAGAGCGTGCCGGTCTGCACCAGCATGGTCGCCACCGGACCGCGGCCCTTGTCGAGCTTGGCCTCGATCACGACGCCCTCTGCGGTGCGTTCCGGATCGGCCTTCAGGTCGAGAAGCTCAGCCTGGAGAAGGATCGCTTCCAGAAGCTTGTCGAGATTGGTGCGCTTGACGGCCGAGACCTCGACGTCGAGCACCTCGCCGCCCATGGATTCGACAAAGACCTCGTGCTGGAGGAGTTGGGTGCGCACCTTCTGCGGATCCGCCTCCGGCTTGTCGATCTTGTTGATCGCCACGATGATCGGAACGCCGGCCGCCTTGGCGTGATTGATGGATTCGATCGTCTGCGGCATGACGCTGTCGTCGGCCGCCACCACCAGCACGGCGATGTCGGTCGCCTGGGCGCCGCGGGCGCGCATGGCCGTGAAGGCCGCGTGGCCGGGCGTGTCGATGAAGGTGATCTTCTGGCCGTTCTTCTCGACCTGGTAGGCGCCGATATGCTGGGTGATGCCGCCGGCCTCGCCGACCTGCACGTGGGCATCGCGGATGGCGTCCAGAAGCGATGTCTTGCCGTGGTCGACATGGCCCATGATGGTCACGACGGGCGGCCGCGGCTCCAGAAGTTCCGGATCGTCCTGGACGTTGAAGAGGCCTTCCTCGACATCCGATTCCATCACGCGCTTGACCGTGTGGCCGAATTCGTTTGCCACCAGTTCCGCCGTGTCGGCGTCGATGACGTCGCCCGGCTTCATGATCTGGCCCTGCTTCATGAAGAACTTGACCACGTCGACGGCGCGTTCGGCCATGCGGCTTGCCAGTTCCTGGATGGTGATCGTCTCCGGCAACACCACCTCGCGGGAAATCTTCTCGCGCGGTTCCTGATGAAGCGCCCGCTTGAACTTCTCCTGACGCCGGCGCATCGACGACAGCGAGCGGCTGCGCGCATCCTCATCCGAGAGGGCGGCATTCAGCGTCAGCTTGCCGCCGCGACGGCGATCCTCCTCGCCCTTCGTCGGCCGCGCGGGACGCGCGATTTCGGGCTTGACGGGGCCGCGCCGCACCGCGGCTCCGCCACGGCTGCGCGTCTCTTCCTCGATCTCCTCGGCAACGCCGGCGGCATCGGTCGGGGCGCGGCGACGCGCTTCTTCCTCGGCGCGACGGCGCGCCTCGGCCTCGGCCTTGAGCCTCGCCTCTTCCTCCGCCTGGCGGCGCGCCGATTCCTCGCGCTCCTGGCGGCGACGTTCCTCTTCTTCCGACCGGCGCTTGGCGTCATCCTGGGCGCGGCGGCGCTCATCGACCTCGCGGACCTTGGAATCCTCCAGGGCCCGGCGGCGTGCCTCCATCTCGTCGCGCGACAATTCGTTGAGTACGACGCCGGACCGCTCGGACGGGGCCGCCGTCGGGCGAACCGGCTGCTCCGGCGCTGCCGGCCTCGCCGGCGGCGCCGGTTGCGGAGCGGGTTGCGGCGCGCGCGGCTTGAGCGCGACCGGCTGCTCGGCGCGCTCGCCCGGCATCGAGAACTTCCGCTTCTTCGTCTCGACGACGACGGACTTGGTGCGTCCGTGCGAGAAATTCTGCCGCACGGTGCCCTGCTCCATGCCGGGCCGCTTCAGGGTCAGCGTCTTCTTCGTGCTGACGCTCAAGGTCTTGTCGTCACTCGATTTGATATCACTCATTCCACATCCTCTGCGGCCGCACTATCCGCGGCGCCGATCACATCCGCCACTGCCGCAATTTCAAGATTCTCTTCCGGGAAGCCGCCCCGGAAACGGTCGAGCGCCACCACGCGCTTCAGCGCCGACCGGCCCGCTCCGTCCGCGAGCACGGCAGCATGTATCACATTTGTGCCCCCAAATGCCAAACCCAAATCCGCCTCGGAAAAGAGTTTATAGGCGGGTATGCCGGGGCCGCCGGCATGAACGGTCGCGCGGCGGGCGGACGCAATTCTGCGCACGCCGTCTTCGGACGCTTCATTGGCATGCAGCACGAGAAGCGCTGACCCCTTGCGCACCGCATCCTCGACCTTGACCGCGCCGAGGACGACCGAGCCGGCCTTGCGCGCCAGCCCGAGCGCACCAAGTGCTGCGCGGGCAATGAGGCCGTCCACCGTCTCGCCGAAATCGGGGCCGACCGTCACGTCGGCCTTGAGCGCGCGGGCAAAGAGGTTCTTCGCCGCCGCGCGGTCGACATGGGCGCGGTCGGCCGTCACCCAGCAGCCGCGCCCCGGCAAATTCCGCTTGAGATCTGGAACGACCGATCCGTCAGGCCCGCGAACGAAGCGGATGAGGCTGTCGGCCTCGCCCGCTTGGCGCGTCACGATGCATGTGCGCTCGTTCATGGGTTCCAACGGTTCCAACTACCCGTTCGCTCCAGACCCGGCGTGGCATGGCTCAGGCGCCAGCCAGCTCGGCGTTCTCGCCGGGCTCGCCATCTTCCTCTTCCTCGGCCGCAAGGTCGGCCTCGGTGATCCAGCCCGCCTTGAGGCGCGCGGCAAGCACCATCTGCTCGGCCTCAGCACGCGTCGTGCCGAAATCGGCAAGCACACCTGGAAACATCTTGGTCTCGCCGTCCTTGCGTTCCTTCCAGCCGGTGAGGTCGTCGACCGCGTAGCCGGCGAAATCCTCGACCGTCTTCACGCCGTCCTCGCCGAGCGTGACCATCATGGCCGTCGTGATGCCCGGTATCTCTCGCAATTCGTCGGCGACGCCGAGTTCCTTGCGCTTGGCGTCGTGCTCGGCCTCGATGCGTTCCAGGTATTCGCGGGCGCGCGCCTGGATTTCGGAAGCGGTGTCCTCGTCGAAACCGTCGATCGAGGAAATCTCGTCGGACTCGACATAGGCGACTTCCTCGACGCTGGTGAAGCCTTCGGAGGCCAGCACCTGGCCGACCATCTCGTCGACATTGAGCGCCTCCATGAAGAGGTTCGAGCGCTCCACGAATTCCTTCTGGCGGCGCTGCGATTCCTCTTCCTCGGTCAGGATGTCGATATCCCAGCCGGTGAGTTGCGAGGCGAGGCGGACATTCTGGCCGCGACGGCCGATGGCAAGAGACAATTGGTCGTCCGGCACCACGACTTCAATGCGTTCCGCATCTTCGTCGAGCACCACCTTGGCGACTTCCGCCGGCTGCAGCGCGTTGACGATGAAGGCGGCGGCGTCCTGCGACCACGGGATGATGTCGATCTTCTCGCCCTGCAATTCGCCGACCACCGCCTGGACCCTGGAGCCGCGCATGCCGACGCAGGCGCCGACCGGATCGATGGACGAGTCGCGCGAGATGACGGCGATCTTGGCGCGGCTGCCCGGATCGCGAGCGACCGACTTGATCTCGATGATGCCGTCATAGATTTCCGGCACCTCCATGGTGAACAGCTTCGCCATGAATTGCGGATGGGTGCGCGACAGGAAGATCTGCGGGCCGCGCTGCTCGCGACGCACGTCGTAGACATAGGCGCGCACGCGGTCGCCGTACTTGAAGTTCTCGCGCGGGATCAGCTCGTCGCGACGGACGATCGCCTCGCCACGGCCGAGATCGACGATGACGTTGCCGTATTCGACGCGCTTCACCGTGCCGTTGACGATATCGCCGACCCGATCCTTGTATTCGTCGTACTGGCGGTCGCGCTCGGCCTCGCGCACCTTCTGGACGATGACCTGCTTGGCCGACTGGGCGGCGATGCGGCCGAAATCCATCGGCGGAAGCTGCTCGGCGATGAAGTCGCCGACCTGCGCGTCGGGGTTCCTCGTCCGCGCGTCCTTCAACGCGATCTGGCGGCCGAAATCCTCGACATCCTCCACGACTTCCATCAGGCGCTGCAGCTTCATCTCGCCGGTGTTCGGATTGATGTCGGCGCGGATGTTGGTTTCCTGTCCATAGCGGGAGCGCGCCGCCTTCTGGATCGCATCCGCCATCGCGTCGATCACGATCTGCTTCTCGATCGACTTCTCGCGCGCCACAGCGTCGGCGATCTGAAGAAGCTCCAGCCTGTTCGCACTGACTGCCATTTCATTTCTCCTAATATTGCCTCGGCCGTGTCCGGCCGGACGTCAAATCCTGTCCTGTCCGTTCGGCACGGCTTCCTCGCCCTGCGGGTCGTCATGCCCGTCGTCCTGTTCGTCACGCCCCTCGCGGAGTATCTTGTCTTTCCTCAGCGCATCGCGGATCAGATCGTCGGTCAGCACCAGCCGCGCCTCGGCGATCGCCTCGAAGGGAAGTGTGGTCCTGAAATCCTCGCCGATCGCCGGCTTGTCTGTCTCGACCGTGAAACCAGCGTCATCCGTCGCGACGATGCGCCCGCGGAACCGCTTGCGGCCGGCGACCTGGATGGAGGTCTCGACCTTGACCAGCCGGCCGACGGCGTCGGCGAAATCCGATTTGCGCACCAGCGGGCGGTCGATACCCGGCGAGGAAATCTCGAGGTGATAGGCCTTGTCGATCGGGTCCTCGACGTCGAGGACCGGCGACAGGAGGCGGCTGACCGCCTCGCAATCCTCGACCGTCATCGTACCATCTTCCCGCTCGGCCATGATCTGGAGCGTCAGGCCGTTCTGGCCGGAAAGCCGGACGCGCACGAGGCGATATCCGTCCGCCGCGAGGACAGGCTCGACGATCAGCGCGATGCGCGCGTCGGTGCCACTCTCGCGAACGATGCGGTCGTCGCCCTTTCCGGCTTCGGTCATTCGGTCTCCGTCATCCGCCGTATTAACAAAAAAGAGCGGGACCGGGTGGACCCACTCTTCGTCAAACCGACCAAGAATTTAGATCTCAAATAGTCGATTGGCGGAGGATTTGCAAGACCGAAGCGGCTCCAATCGGGGCCGGCGCCCCTATTTCTCGAAGACCAGCGCGTCGGGCTTCGCGCCCAGCTCCTTCAACGCGGCCATGAGGTCGGCCACCATCGCGTCGGGGCCGCAGACATAGAAGTGCTGGGAAAAGTCGTTCACGTGCTTTTTCAGGAACTCCTTGCCGATCCGGCCGGAGGGGAAGCCGCCGCTTCCATCGCTGGTGACAAAGAGGTGGTCGAGGCCGGGCATCTTCTCCCATGTCTCGCGCAGGATGATGTCCTTGTCGGTCCTGTTGGCGAACAGGAGCCGGTTTCCTTCGACCGTTCCCTTGTCGGCCAGATCGCGCAGGATGGCGATGAAGGGCGTGATGCCGGCGCCGCCGGCGATGAAGGTGCCCTTGCCCTTGTACTGGATCGTTCCCCAGGGATCGCGGATCAGGAGATGGTCGCCCGCCCCCATGCCGCCGAGCTGGTTGGTGACGCCGTCATGATCGGAATAGATCTTGATGGTGAATTCCAGATGATCGTCATGCGGCAGGCTGGTAAAGGTGAAGGGGCTCTTCTTCTCCCGCCAGCCATCCTTGTCGATCGAGACGTCGGTCGCCTGTCCGGGCGTGAAGGTATAGCCGGACGGCTTCTCGAAGCGGAAGCGGCGAACATTGTGCGTGACGTTCTCCGCGTCGAGGATACGGACCTTATGGACCATCTACTGCCCTCCTTGCTCATCTACACATGTCTCTGTCCCGAAACCGGCGTCCACTTTCGGGCGACACGCTCTATCCCGATTGGATGCGCCGGGGTGGATTTGGTTCCCGGCACCGGGACGAGCCTACGACCCGGGCGCCGGCCCGTCAAAGGCGCATGAAAGTGAGATAGGCCGGCCGCCGCCCTTCCCGCAACGCCTTCGCCTCGTAGCGCGTTCCCGGCCAGGCCTCGAAAGCGTCCTGCCAGTCCGTCGCCGCTCCAACCAGCCATTCGAAGGCCGGGTGCGCGCGGCAATGGAGCAGTGTCCAGTTGACATAACTCTCGATATCGGAAGCGAAGCGGAATTCGCCGCCCGGCCTCAGCACGCGGGCGAAGCGGTCGAGATTGGCGGGGCTGACGAAGCGGCGCTTCCAGTGGCGCTTCTTCGGCCAAGGGTCCGGATAAAGAAGATCGATGGAGGCGAGCGAGGCGGCGGGCAGCCAGTCGAGCAGGCGCGTCGCGTCGTCGTCGTAAACCCGCAGATTGTCGAGCGGCTGGCGCTCGAGCCCGATCATCAGCTTGGCCGTGCCGTTGACGAAGGGCTCGACGCCGATGAAGCCGCTCTCCGGCTGGCGCGTGGCTTCATGGAGGAGGTGCTCGCCGCCCCCGAAGCCTATCTCCAGCCGGATGTCGGTTGCGCCGCATCCGAACAGGATCGACAAATCCGCCGGCGCAGGCAGGGCAAGGTCCAGCCGATAGCGCGGCAACAACCGCTCGAGCGCGGTCGCCTGGCGCGGACTTAGCGCCTTTCCGTGCCGACGGCCGAAAAAGGCTTCGGTCGACCTCTTGCGGCACTCCCCCGCCGGCATGCGATCGACGGGACTCAGGCCGCTTCGCGCTGCTTTATGGCTTCCTTGAGGGCGGCGACGAGATCCGTCTTCTCCCAGGAGAACGAGCCGTCACGGCCGGGCTTGCGGCCGAAATGGCCGTAGGCGGTCGTCTTGGCGTAGATCGGCTTGTTGAGGTCCAGATGGCGACGGATGCCAGACGGCGACAGATCCATGACCTCGCGCAAGGCCTTTTCCACCACCGCTTCCGGCACCTTGCCGGTACCGTGCAGGTCGACATAGATCGAAAGCGGCTGGGCGACGCCGATGGCGTAGGCAAGCTGGATCGTGCAGCGCTCGGCAAGACGGGCGGCGACGACGTTCTTGGCAAGATAGCGCGCGGCATAGGCCGCCGAGCGGTCCACCTTGGTCGTGTCCTTGCCCGAAAAGGCGCCGCCGCCATGCGGCGCGGCACCGCCATAGGTATCGACGATGATCTTGCGGCCGGTCAGGCCAGCGTCACCGTCGGGGCCGCCGATCACGAACTTGCCGGTCGGGTTGACATACCATTTGCAGTCGGGCGCGATGCGGACGTCCGAGAGCGCCTCGCGGATATAGGGCTCGACGACCTCGCGCACCTTGGCGGAATTCCAGGAGGCATCGAGGTGCTGCGTCGAGAGCACGATCTGGGTGACCTCGGCCGGCACGCCGTCCTCGTAGCGAACGGTCACCTGGCTCTTGGCATCGGGGCCGAGCTTTGCGGCCTCGCCCTTGTTGTTGTGGCGCGCGGCGGCCAGGAGTTCGAGGATCTTGTGGCTGTAATAGATCGGGGCCGGCATGAGGTCGGCCGTCTCGCGGCAGGCATAACCGAACATGATGCCCTGGTCGCCGGCGCCTTCGGAATTGCTGTTGGCCGACTTGTCCACGCCCTGCGCGATATCGGCGGACTGGCCGTGGAGGAGAACCTCTATCTTCGCCGTCTTCCAGTGGAAGCCGTCCTGCTCGTAGCCGATCGCCTTGATCGCCTTGCGCGCGGCGGACTTGAACTTGGCCGGATTGATGATCTCCCGGCCATGCTTGTCCTTCTTCATCAGCGAGGGCGGCACTCTGAGTTCGCCGCCGATGATGACACGGTTGGTAGTGGCCATGGTCTCGCAGGCGACGCGTACGTCCCACGGATCCATCCCGGCCTTCCTGGCTTCGCGGTAGATCAAATCCACGATCTCGTCGGAGATGCGGTCGCAAACCTTGTCCGGATGGCCTTCGGAAACGGATTCGCTGGTGAAGTAGTATTCCCTGCGCGACATGGGTGAACCCCTTTGGAAAACCGGTCGCGCCAGCGGGCGAGCGCGACTTTCAGCGCGCCCCTGTTAGCGAGCCGGGGTCGCGTGCGTCAAGTCGCGTTTTAGGCCTACCCATGGGCAAAAGAGAGGCCAGAGGCGTAGCAGCGCGCATCCTGCCGGCGGAACGCTATTCCTCTTCCGGCGCCAGCGTCCGGACCAGGTCGATGATTTTCCTGCGGACCTTGGGATCGGTGATCCGGACGAAGGCGCGATTGAGCTGCAACCCTTCAGAACTGCTTATGAAATCGACAACGTAAGAGGCCCCGTTGTCCTCCGAAAAGCCCCCGGCCTGGCCAGAGCCCTGGCCCGGCGCATCCTCGAAAAAGAACGAAACGGGCGCGTCGAGTATAGAGGCGATGGCCTGAAGCCGGCTTGCGCCGACCCTGTTCGTTCCCTTCTCGTATTTCTGAACCTGCTGAAAAGTGATGCCCAGTTTCTCCCCCAGTTTTTCCTGGCTCATGCCCAGCATGTTGCGCCGCAGTCGTACCCGGCTGCCGACATGTATGTCGATCGGGTTAGGCTTCTTCTTGTTGTCTATCATTCGTCCCTCACCGCCTTGGACGGCATTATTTCTGTTATCGATGTGCTGAACGCTTGGCTTACAGCCTGCCCTGCCGTTGGTTCCCAGTGTCGGCACTAGGGCGGCACACTATGAAATTCTAATATACCACCTGTCAATTGAAACGCCGGTGGCTTGTCAATTTCATGGCCGCCGCAGCCAGGCCAAATAGAATTATGATGAGGAAACCGTTTTTCGAGGGTGTTCCGACACGCGGATTGCCGCCGCGATCCAGCCGGAAATCGACGTCAAGCACACCGACGGCGTTGATCGCGAGTGCATCCAGGATACGGCCATGCGCATCGACAACGGCCGAAATACCATTGTTGGCGGCGCGGATCAGCGGCAGGCCCAGTTCGACGGCACGTATCTCGGCCTGGCGAAAATGCTGATAGGGGCCCGGCGTGTTGCCGAACCACGCGTCGTTGGTGACGTTGACGATCAGGTCGGAGCGCGCCGCCTCACGGCCCCCCTCGCCCGGAAAGATGATCTCGTAGCAGATGAAGGGCAGCGCACCGGCGCCGTTCGGCAGAATGATCGGATGGCGTTCCGATCCTGCCGAGAACTGCCCGGGCAACTCGACCAGCTTGTCGACGCCGAGCCGGCCTAGCAGAGCCTGGAAGGGAACATATTCGCCGAAGGGGACAAGGTGCAGCTTGTCCACCGCGTCAACGATCTCGCCGGAGCCGTCGATGGCAAGGATGGAATTGTAGAAGCGGGGCGCGGCGCCCGCGCCGCCTTCCACGCGGACCGCGCCGGTCAAAAGCAATTGCCCCTTGTCGAGTATTTCGCCAAGCTTCGCCAGTGCGTCCGGGCGCTCGGTAAAGAGGAAGGGCACGGCGGTTTCCGGCCATACGATCACGTCCGGCTTGCTTGCGCCCTTCGCCGGGGGCGACCGCGTCAGGTCGATCAGATGCTTGAAGATGCGGTCGCGGACCGTCTTGTCCCATTTCTCCGTCTGGTCGATCGCCGGCTGCACGATGCGCACGCGAAGGCTCTTGGCCGAAGCGGGGGCAGGCATCGACAGGCAGAAAAAGCCGTAGCCGAGATCGGCGGCGACAAGCGCCACCGCCAATACCACGCCGACCGTGCGATGCCGGCGGCCGGCGAAGAGCGCAGGCATCGAGAAAACGAAAACCGCGAGCACGCTCATCCCGAACAGACCGGCCATCGAGACCGACTGCATGAGGAGCGGCACGGGCATCGCGGCATAGCCGATCGCATTCCATGGAAAGCCCGTGAAGAGGGTGGCGCGCAGCCATTCGGCGACGCCGAAAGCGAAGGCGGTTGCCGCTATACGGCCGATGTCGTCGGTCCACAGCAGCCTCGCCAGAACCGCCGCCAGCCCGTAGAAGACCGCGAGCACAGCCGGCAGCGCAATTACGGCGAAGGGAAGCGCCCATTCGAAGCCCTCGCCGTCGACCAGGACGGCGTTGCCGATCCACCAGAGGCCGGCAATGAAATAGCCGAAACCGAACCACCAGCCCGTGCCGAACGCCGGCGAAAAACGCCTCAGGACGCCCGCGCCCGGCTCTCCCGAGATACCGTCGAGCAGCCAGACGAGAACGGGAAAGGAGACAAAGCAGGCGGCGAAGAAATCGAAGGGCGCCTGGGCGAGAACAGCGAAAGCGCCGGCAAGAAAGGCGACCGCCGAACGGCGCCAGCCCCCGAGCAACATTATCCTGCCTGCAAGGCGCTCCATCCGTCCCGCCCGTCGCGAATCACCTGACGGGCGTTACACTATCATCCCGGCGGAGAGTATGCGGAGCATAGGGGGAATAAGGGACGGCGGGCTGACATGAAGTCGCCCCCCACTCTGTCCGCTTCGCGGCCACCTCTCCCGATCAACGGGGTAGAGGAAATGCTGGCCGCAAGGCTCGGCTCTCTTCCTCTACCCCACGAATGTGGGGGAGGAGGTGGCGCGCGAAGCGCGACGGAGTGGCGGACATTGGTCCGATGCGACTACGCCGGGAAAAGCCGGAAGCCTTACTTATCCTCTCCGGCCGGTAAGGCAGAGCGGCGGCGGCGTTCGGGAACGGTGCGCGTCTGTACGATCCTGACGCGCTTGACGCGGCGCGGATCGGCGTCGAGCACATGGAATTCGAAGCCGGGGATGGGCTGCACCACCTCGCCGCGCGCAGGGATACGTCCCAGCGTGTTGAAGATCATGCCGCCGATCGTGTCGACATACTCGCCGTGTTCGCCCGGCTTGAAGGCATCGCCGATCATCTCGGCGACCTCGTCGATCTCGGCCTTTGCGTCGACGACGAAGACGCCCTCGCCGGTCTTGACGATCATCGGCTCGTCGTCGTCGTGCTCGTCCTCGATGTCGCCGACGACCATCTCGACGATGTCCTCCAGCGAGGCCAGGCCGTCGGTGCCGCCATATTCGTCGATGACCAGCGCCATCTGGATGCGGGCGGCCTGCATACGGGTCATGAGGTCGGAGGCAAGCATGGAAGGCGGCACGAAGAGGACAGGCCTCAAGAGACCGATGTCGCCGATCGTCCGCGTCAGATCGACATTGCCGAGATCCAGCGTTCCGGAAGCGGCGGCAGCCTTGCGGCCGCGCGGCCTCTTCTGCCGAGCCGCCTTGGTGACATGGGCGACCACATCGCGGATATGGACCATGCCGCGCGGATCGTCGAGCGTATCGCCATAGACCGGCATGCGCGAATGGCCGGAATCCTCGAAAAGCGAGAGCAGATTACCGAGCGTGGTGGACAGTTCCACCGCCTTGATGTCGGCGCGCGGCACCATCACGTCCTCGACGCGCACCTCGCGCAGGCGCAGGATGTTGTTGAGCATCGCACGCTCGCCGGGCGAGAAGGCTTCGCCGGGTGCGCTTTCGGCAAGCGCGTCGGCAAGATCCTCGCGCAGGCTGGAGCCGTTGCGATGCGGGAAAAGCCGCCGCAGCCGCTCCAGAAAAGGAACGCGCTCCGGCCTTCGGGGTTCGGCCGTACTCTGGCCTTCGGCCTTGTCCGCTGAGGGACTTTCTTCTCCGCCGGGCCTTTCGGCGGCTACGGCGCTATGTTCTGTCTCGTTCATATCGGTCCGGCAGATCGATGCCGGTGTTTATCCATAGGGATCGGGGATGGCAAGTCTCGCCAGTATCCGGCGCTCCGCGGCTTCCATCTCCTCGGCTTCCGCGTCGGTCTCGTGATCGTAGCCGACAATATGCAGGAAGCCATGCACCATAAGGTGGATCAAATGGTGCTCGAAGGGCTTTTCTTCCAGTCCCGCCTCGCGGCGGATCGTTTCGGCGGCAAGCACGATGTCGCCGAGGACCGGCGGCAGGGCGACGCCGGGCCTGACCGGCATGGCCGGAAAAGACAGCACGTTGGTCGCCTTGTCCTTCTCCCGCCATTCCCTGTTGAGGGCTCGGATATGGGCATCGTCGGTGAAGACGATACTGATCTCCGTGCCGTCTGCCACCGGCAGTTCGAGTTCCTCGACGGCAGCCTTGAGCGCCGTCGCGGCAAGCCGCGACAGTACCCGCTCGGGCGGCCATTCGCCGGCCTCCATCGAGAGATCGACGGCGATCGTGCCGCGCGGGCCGTCGCCCGACTGTTCCGTATCAGCGGGCGGCATCGCTGCGATTGCGGCCGGTGGCGTCGCGGTCATAGGCGGCGACGATCTCGGCCACCAGCGGATGGCGCACCACGTCGGTCTCGTTGAAGCGAACGGTAACGATGCCGGGCACGCCGTCGAGGATGCGCAGCGCCTCGACCAGGCCCGATTTCGTATTGGGCGGCAGATCGATCTGGGTCGGATCGCCGGTGACGATCATGCGTCCCTTCTCGCCCAACCTCGTCAGGAACATCTTCATCTGCATCGGCGTGGTGTTCTGCGCCTCGTCCAGGATGACGACCGAATTGGCGAGCGTACGGCCGCGCATGAAGGCAAGCGGCGCGATCTCGATGACGCCTGCGGCGATGGCACGCTCCACCTTGTCGGCGGGCATCATGTCGTAGAGCGCGTCGTAAAGCGGCCTCAGATACGGATCGACCTTCTCCTTCATGTCGCCGGGCAGGAAGCCGAGCCTTTCGCCGGCCTCGACCGCCGGCCGCGACAGGACGATGTGTTCGACCATGCCGCGCTCGAGCAGCATCGCGGCATAGGCGACAGCGATATAGGTCTTGCCAGTACCGGCCGGACCGATGCCGAAGACCATCTCCGAGCGTTCCAGCGCCCGCATATAGGCGTCCTGGTTGGCGGAACGGGCATAGATGGTGCGCTTGCGTGTGCCGATCTGGGCGGCGGCGAGCTTGCCCTTGCGCTCCATCGTCGGGAGCGTGAGCTGGTCGTCGGCCGCGATGGCCATGCGCACCGCCCCATCCACTTCCGACGGCGTCAGCTCCGCGCCCTTCTGGAGAAGGCCGTAGAGATAGTCGAGCGCACGACGCGCCTGTTCCGCCGCACCCTGCTCGCCGACGATGGCAAGCTGGTTGCCACGAGAGCGGATATCGACGCCGAGCTTCTGCTCGATGCGGGCGAGGTTCTCGTCGAACTGGCCGTAGAGAGCGCCGGCCAGTTTGTTGTTGTCGAAGGTCAGTACGATGTGCGCCTTGTCCGAAGCCCCTCCCTGGGGCTTTTTCAGTTCCGTCGCGGCGCTCAAACGCGTGTCCTCATCGTTTCAACCGACCTTTTTCAAGCTGCCCTTGCCGACAGGCTGTTGGCGTTGGCATGCGTGATTCGCACCTTGATTATGTCACCGATTTCACCCGCCGCATCATCGATGACGACGGGTTGGAGCCAGGGCGAGCGGCCGACAAGCTGGCCCTCGTACCGCCCCTCTTTCTCCAGAAGCACACCCATGTCGCCGCCGACGAGCCCGGCCGCGAAAGCCTTCTGCTGCGAGGCAAGGAGCGCCTGCAATTCCTGCAAGCGGCAGTCCTTCACCGGCTCTGGCACCTGTCCGTCGAGATCGGCGCCCGGCGTGCCGGGGCGCGGCGAATATTTGAACGAGAAGGCCTGCGCGTAGCCGATGTCGCGGACGATCTTCAGTGTTTCGGCGAAATCCTCGTCCGTCTCGCCCGGAAAGCCGACGATGAAATCGCCCGACATGGCGATGTCGGAACGGGCAGAGCGGATGCGGTCGATCAGGCGGCGGTAGTCGTCGGCGGTATGGCGGCGGTTCATGGCCTTCAGGATACGGTCCGACCCGGCCTGCACGGGTAGATGAAGATAGGGCATCAGCGTATCGAGGTCGCGATGCGCCGCGATCAGTTCGTCGTCCATGTCGCGCGGATGGCTGGTCGTATAGCGCAGCCGCTCGATGCCCGGGATTTCGGCGAGGCGGGAAAGCAGCCGCCCGAGGCCCCATTCCTCGGTCTTGCCCGCTTTGGCAGGCCCCTCGCCGTGCCAGGCATTGACGTTCTGGCCGAGCAGCGTCACTTCGCGCACGCCCGCCCGCGCAAGCCCCTCGGCTTCGGCCACGATCTGCGCGACGGAGCGCGAGGTCTCCGAACCGCGCGTATAGGGTACGACGCAGAAGGTGCAGAACTTGTCGCAGCCTTCCTGCACGGTGAGGAAGGCGGTGACGCCGCGGCTCCTGACGATTGCGGGCTTCGCGGCGGGCAGGTGCTCGAACTTATCCTCGATGGCATAGTCGGTCTCGACGACCTTTTCGCCGCCGCGCACGCGCCGGATCGCATCCGGCAGGCGGTGGTAGGTCTGCGGCCCAATCACCAGATCGACGGCCTTCGCACGGCGGATGATCTCGCCGCCCTCGGCCTGCGCGACGCAGCCGGCGACACCGATCAGCATCTCGCCGCCGGCGGAGGCGCGGTCTTCCTTCAGTTTGCGCAGACGACCGAGCTCCGAATAGACCTTCTCGGCGGCCTTCTCACGGATATGGCAGGTATTGAGCAGCACGAGGTCGGCGTCCTCGGCCGTTTGCGAGGCGACATAGCCTTCCGCCGCCAGCGCATCGGTCATCCGCTGGGAATCGTAGACGTTCATCTGGCAGCCATAAGTCTTGACGAAGACCTTCTTGGGCGCCGGCGGCACGTCCGCTGCTTCCTGCTCGATAAGTTTGGAATCCATCGCTGGCTTTTAGCGCCTTTCCTCGGCCTGCGACAGGTCTTTTCCTTCGACGCGCCTTGGTTTCGAGGGCAGCGGATCGCGGATCGCCGACACGAACATCGAGCGCACATCGTCCTCGATCCGTCGCGCCGCTTCCTTGCGCTTGCTGGCAGCATTGAACTCGACCGGCTCGCCGAAGCGGATCTCGGCATCGAGCGCGCCGCCGCGCAACAGCGCCACCACATGCGGCAGGAGGTCCTGATCGCCGATCCAGGCGACATGACCGCGCTTGTCGCGGCCGAGCGGCATGCCGTGCAGCCGCGTATAGGCGATCGCCACGGGCTGGATGAAGACCTTGCCTTCCGGCGCCGCTTCCAGCGCCATCTTCGCCGCGCCGAAAAGCGTGCTGTTGAAGGGCTTGAGGAGATTGCCGTCCGATGTCGTGCCTTCCGCGAAAAGCACCATCGGATCGCCGGCCGCAATTCGCGTGCCGATCTCGTTCGCCTGCTCGCCGGAGCGGCCCCGGCGTTCGCGCTCCACGAAGACGGTGCGTTGCAGCGTGCAGAGCCAGCCGATGGCCGGCCAGTTCGCCATATCGGCCTTAGCGACGAAATAGACGTCGGCGACCGCGCCGAGCGCAATGATATCGAGCCAGGACACATGGTTCGGCGCAAGAAGGAGCGGCCGCACGCTCGCCATGCCGCCCGTCAGGTGGATGCGCATGCCAAGCACCCGGGTGGCGAAGCGGTGCCACCAGCGGGGAATGTATTTCTCGTGCCAGAACCCGGTCTTCAGCGCGATCGGCTGGAAGATGGCGACCAGCAACGTGGCGACCACGATCAGAAAAAGCCCGATGACGACACGAAGCCAGCCGATCATATGGTGCCGATGCCCTTGTTCGAAGTGGCGCTACCTAAGATCGCGGCGCATGACAAGGGCGTTGCTCGGCGTGCCGGCGGCGGAATGGTAGTAGGCCGAGCGCTTGCCGACCTCGCGGAAGCCGAGTTGCCGATAGAGCGCGACCGCCGCCGCGTTGCCCTCGTCTACTTCGAGGAACAGCGCCTCGGCGCGGGCGCCGTGCAATTCGCGCAGCACCGCGTCCATCAGGAGCCTGCCGAGCCCTTTGCGGCGATGGGCGCGCGCGACGGCGATGGTAATGATCTCCGCCTCGCCCGAGATGTTACGCGCCAGGACGAAGCCGGTTGCTCCGGACCGGGCCCTGCCGACCTCCACGGTCTTGTAGCCGAACATGACGTCCTCGCCGAGCATGCTCTCGAAATCGCCCTCATCCCAGGACGGTACGAAATCCTCGCGGTGGATGCGGGCGAGCGTGGCGCTGTCATCCACACGAAGCGGTTCGACAGCGTAGTCGCGACCGCTACGAATGAAAGGGATACGCATCGACGCCTCGCTACGATCCGGCCCGCGCCAGCGCGAAGCCGGATTGCGGCCTGGCGTCGGCGCCGCGCAGGTAGAGCGGCTTCGGTTTTTCGTTCGTCGCCTTACTAGCGGCGGCGAAGCGGGCGTAGAAGCTTATATCGGCGGTGGCCTTGCGCAGGCCGGTATCGAGCGGCGGATGGTTGCCTGCGGCGGCCAGTATCGCATCGCCTCCGTTGCCGGCGAGAGCCGCGTCGTGGTGGCGGGCGAGCAAAACCGCATCGGCGACCGAGATGGCGGACGGTTCGAAAAGGACAACACCGTCGGGCGCATAGACCGCGCAGTAGAGATCGCCGCGCCTGCCATCGATAGCGGCAAGGATGGGCTTGTCGGGAAAGTCGACATGCGCCTCGGCGGCGAGCGCTTCCAGCGTGTTGACGCCAACGGCAGGAATGCCGAGGGCCAGCGCCAGCCCGCGCGCGGTCGCCACGCCGACGCGCACGCCGGTGAACGACCCCGGGCCGATGGAAACGCCGATGCGATCGAGGTCGGCATAGGCGAGGCCGGCCTGTCCGAGCACGCTTTCGATGACGCCGATCAGGCGCTCGGCATGGCCCTTGCCGATGTCGAGCGCCTCGCGGCTAAGCTCCGTACCGGCTTCGCTGTCATGGACAGAGGCGGCGCAGAGACTGGCGGCGGTGTCGATGGCGAGGAGGATCATGGCCAATGTCGACGCCCCTTCGCACCCCCCTCTGTCCTGCCGGACATCTCCCCCTCAAGTGGGGAGATCAGGGCGGCCGCCACGATTGTCTCTTCTTCCGCACCGTCGAAGATTGGCCGAAGCAATGATGCCATCCGATCTCCCCCCTTGAGGGGGAGATGTCCGGCAAGACAGAGGGGGGTGTCGGGAAACGCCAAGAACCTCAGGAAGCGCTGCTTCCCTCCCTCGCCTTCAGTTCCAGCCGGCGCGCGTGCAGGATCGGCTCGGTGTAGCCGCTCGGCTGCGTGCGGCCCTTGAAGACGAGGTCGCAGGCGGCCTGGAAGGCGATGGAGCCGTCGAAATCCGCCGCCATCGGCCGATAGAGCGGATCGCCTTCGTTCTGGCGGTCGACGACGGCGGCCATGCGCTTCATCGTCGCCATGACCTGCTCTTCGGTGCAGACGCCATGACGCAGCCAGTTGGCGATGTGCTGCGAGGAGATGCGGAGCGTCGCGCGATCCTCCATCAGCCCGACATCGTTGATGTCCGGAACCTTGGAGCAGCCGACGCCCTGGTCGATCCAGCGCACGACATAGCCGAGAATGCCTTGCGCGTTGTTGTCGAGCTCCTTCTGGATCTCTTCCGGCGTCCAGTTCGGACGCACGACAACCGGTACGGAGAGGATATCGTCGAGCTTCGCGCGCGGCCGGCCCTTCAGCTTTTCCTGCACGGCGTGCACATCGACCTTGTGATAGTGCGTCGCGTGCAGCGTCGCGGCGGTCGGCGACGGCACCCAGGCGGTGTTGGCGCCGGCCTTCGGATGGGCAATCTTCTCCTCCAGCATCGCCGCCATCAGGTCGGGCATCGCCCACATGCCCTTGCCGATCTG
Organism: Mesorhizobium koreense; assembly: GCF_031656215.1. Lineage (NCBI taxonomy): Bacteria > Pseudomonadati > Pseudomonadota > Alphaproteobacteria > Hyphomicrobiales > Phyllobacteriaceae > Mesorhizobium > Mesorhizobium koreense. The sequence continues at coordinate 302,390 of NZ_CP134228.1, forward strand.
GGCGTGGCCGGAAAGGCCGCATTCCAGCCCGATATCGACGTTCCACGCCTCATAGGCGCCGATCCAGGCCGCCTTCTTCATATCGCCCTTGCGGATCATCGGACCGGCCTCCATCGAGGTATGGATCTCGTCGCCGGTTCGGTCGAGGAAGCCGGTATTGATGAAGACGACGCGCTCGCTCGCCGCACGGATGCATTCCTTGAGGTTGACCGTGGTACGGCGCTCCTCGTCCATGATGCCCATCTTCATGGTGTTCGGCGCCATGCCGAGCGCCTTTTCCACGCGGCCGAAGAGTTCCACCGCGAAGGCGACCTCGTCGGGGCCGTGCATCTTCGGCTTGACGATATACATGGAGCCGGCGCGGGAATTGGCGCGTTTCCCCTTGGGTCCGATATCGTGCAGAGCGATCAGGGCCGTCATCATGGCGTCCATGATGCCTTCCGGCACTTCGTTGCCGTCGCGGTCGAGGATCGCCGGATTGGTCATCAGGTGGCCGACGTTCCTCACCAGCATCAGCGAGCGGCCGGGAAGCACGAGGTTCGAGCCGTCCGGCGCGACATATTCGCGATCGGCATTGAGGCGACGCGTTACGGTCTTCCCGCCCTTGTCGAAGCTCTCGACCAGATCGCCTTTCATCAGGCCGAGCCAGTTGCCATAGGCGACGACCTTGTCCTCGGCATCGACGGCGGCGACCGAATCCTCACAGTCCTGGATGGTGGTCATCGCCGATTCCAGGATCATATCGGCAATGCCGGCCTTGTCGGTCTTGCCGATCGGATGATTGTGGTCGATGACGATTTCGACATGGAGGCCGTGGCGCTTCAAAAGGACCGTCGACGGCGCGGAAGGCTGGCCCGTATAGCCGGCGAACTGCGCCTTGTCCGCCAGACCCTTCTCGCCGGAAGCCGTCTTCACCCGAAGCGCGCCGCCGGCGATCGAAAGGCCCTCGGCTTCTTTCCAACTCGCGCCGTCGAGCGGCGCGCTCCCGTCGAGGAAATCACGCGCCCAGGCGATCACCTTCCCGCCGCGCTTCGGATTGTAGCCCTTGCCCTTTCCCGCTCCGTCCGTCTCGGGGATCGCGTCGGTGCCGTAGAGCGCGTCGTAGAGCGAGCCCCAGCGGGCGTTGGCGGCGTTCAGCGCATAGCGCGCATTCATCACCGGCACGACGAGCTGCGGACCCGCAACGATGGCGATCTCAGGATCGACGTTCTCCGTGGTCACTGCAAAGTCCGGACCTTCGGGCAGAAGATAGCCGATTTCGGAGAGGAATTTCCTGTAGGCGGCAAGATCGGAAGGCGCGCCATGCTCCTTGTGCCAGGCGTCGATCTTCGCCTGCAACTCGTCGCGACGAGCGAGCAGCGCCCGGTTCTTCGGCGCCAGAGCTTGGACGATGTCTGAAAATTCCTTCCAGAAGCGGGCCGGATCGACGCCGGTGCCGGGGATAGCCTCGTCGACGACGAAATCATGGAGCGGCCGGGCAATTTGCAATCCGTCGATCCCGACGCGTTCGGTCATATCGTTTCTCCTGGCGGTAAATGCGGGCGCATACATGCGGATGGCTTCAACCATGACGGCGCGAAAGGGTCAATTCCTCGGAAGTTCAACGGCGGCAGGGGCCCGGCACTCAGGCCGCGATGCGCGGGCGTCCGGAGGCGGTCGCCACGATGCGCGCCTCGACGAACATGCGCCTTCCCTCCACGGTCGAGACATGGAACTCGGTCGCGACATCGATCTCGGCATTATCGGTGCCGGCTTCCAGCGCGCGGGCGGCGGCGATGGCGCGGACCTCTTTTTCCGCTGCCGCGATCGCCGGCTCCTCCTCGTCGAAATCGACCATGACCTCGCCGCAGGAGAGCCGGAAGACGCCTTCCTCGGGCTGGCTGACAAGGGCCTCCGACGTGACCCGCACCTGCCCGACCACGGCGCCCAACGCATTGGCTACGTCGGCGTCCGCCGGCACGATGCATTCATTGCCGATGATCGGCGGCAGGCCGGCATAGTGGAGCGGCGCGGAAGCACCGAGCCCGATCACCGGCCGGTCGAGCGAGACGGAAAGGCCGACGATCCCCGGCCGCGTTTCCACCGCACGCTGCACCAGTGCGTGCTCGACGGCGGCGCCGCCGTCCAGCCCGTCTTCGGCAAAGGAGGTTTCCAGCACGCATTCGGCAGAACGGCGCGTGACCGCCTGCAGGACCCATTCGGAAAGCGCTTCCGGTGAATCGGCGATCAAGAGCCCGCGCGCGTCGCGCCTGCGGGCGAACAGCTCGGCGCCGAGACGCGCGGCGGTGTTGTCCCAGTTCGCCTGCTTGCCGAGCACATGGGCGGCGTCGGACGGCGTGAAGCCGACGACATGCACTAGGCCCCGCGCGACAAGCCTGTTCAGCGTAGCGCCTTGCGCGTTCGAAGTGAGGAGCAGGTCGAGCGACCTCGGCTCAGCGCCGACTTCCCCGTAGAGCCGCGCTTCGTTGCGGGTGAGCCCGGCGGCAAGCCTTTCCGGCACACCGGTGCGCAACGCGAAGCGGCCGTCGAGGCGGCTCGTATGGGCGGCGCGCAACTGCCGCTCCAGTTCGGCGTGGATCGCCTTTCCATGCACCATGCCGGCGAGCGCCAGCGGCACAAGACGGCGAGGGCCGAGCTTCAGGCGCGGCACCAGTACGCGCTCGTCGAGCGACACTTCCGAATCGCCGCCGAGGCCGAAAGTGCGCATGGCGACGGCCTCGACCATGGTGCGGAAGCCGCCGACCATCGCGCCTTCCGGGTCGAGGCGTGGCCGGCCATGGTCGAGCACGGCGACATCGGTCGTCGTGCCGCCGATGTCCGAAACGACGGCATTGTCGAGGCCGGTCATGTGGCGGGCGCCGACGATGCTGGCGGCCGGACCGGACAGGATGGTTTCGATCGGTCGCTGGCGGGCGAAGGAAGCGGAAACCAGCGCGCCGTCGCCGCGCACCACCATCAGCGGAGCGTCGATGTTGCGTGCTGCCAGGAAGCCTTCCGTCGCCTCGACGAGACGGTCGATCATGGCGATCAGCCGGGCGTTGAGGAGCGTGGTGAGCGCGCGGCGCGGCCCGCCGAGTTTGGCCGACAGCTCATGGCTGGCGGTGACAGGCAGGCCGGTCCGCGCGCGGATCATGTCGCGGACGGCAAGTTCGTGCTCGGGATTGCGCGTGGCGAAACAGGCGCAGATCGCAAAGCCCGACACGGTCTCGGCCAATTCCGGGAGTGCCTTCTCAAGCGGGGAAAGATCGAGTTCGGTAGCGTTGCCGTGGACATCGTGCCCGCCCGGGCAGAAGATGACTGGATCGGAGGCGAGCGCCTGGCCGAGCCCGGCGCGTGCAAGTTCGGCCTCACCGAAACCGATCATGATCAACGCGGCCCGCCCGCCCTGCCCCTCAACCAGCGCGTTGGTGGCGAGCGTCGTCGACATGGAAACGAGCTTGATCGCGGCCGGATCGATGGCGGCGTTCTTCAGCACCGCGTCGACCGCACCGGAAATGCCGACGGCAAGATCGTGCCTCGTCGTCAGCGCCTTGGCCTTGGCAAGCACCGTGCCGCCCGACGCGCCGTCGCGCCAGAGCGCGGCATCGGTATAGGTGCCGCCGGTATCGATGCCCAGGAAGACCGGGCCGAGAGAGACGGGGCTATGGAAGGTGGCGCCGGGAGCCGGCGGATCGGAACGGGGCGGATTGGGGGCGTGCATCTGAAAGCCTGACCGGAAAGCACCCCTTTAGCGCAAAACGGTCGCGCCACAAGGGCGGAGCGATGGTCCAGACCCCGCCCTCAGGGTTGCAACGCCCCCGACCGATGCCATACGAAAAGGCGGGAGAACCGATTCATGGCGGCTATTCAGGAGATGGCGCCCGGCGCGCCGGGCATCGCGGCACGCTGGACGTCGAGCGCAAAGAGCGGGGTCGGAACGGCGGTGTCGCCGGCCTGCGAAGTCTGGTTCACCGTCAGCCACGGCATCCTGAACGAGGTCTATTACCCGCGCGTCGACATGGCCTGCACACGCGATCTCGGGCTGATCGTGACCGGGGCAAACGGCACGTTTTCCGAGGAAAAGCGCGATACCGACCATTGGATCGAGCCTTTGGAGGACGGGGTTCCGGCCTACCGGCTCGTCAATACGGCCCGTGACGGAAGCTACCGGATCGAGAAGCGCATCGTGGTCGACCCGGTGCGGCCGGCATTGCTCCAGGAGACGATCTTCACGCCGCAGGCGGGCTCATTGTCGGACTATCGCGTCTACGCGCTTCTGGCGCCGCATCTCGTCAATGCCGGCATGGGCAACACCGGCTGGGTCGGGGACTACAAGGGCACACGCATGCTGTTCGCCTCGGGCAGCGACGGAATGTCGCTGGCGCTCGCCTCATCGGCGCCGTGGCAGGCGTGCTCGGCCGGCTATGTCGGCGTCTCCGACGGCTGGCAGCAGCTCAAGCACGGCGGCCGGCTCGACCCGCAATACAGGCGTGCGGAAAACGGCAATGTGGCGCTGACCGGCGAGATCGGCTTTTCCGCCGAAAATGGCGGCAAGATGCTTCTGGTCCTCGGTTTCGGCCCATCGCCGGAAGAGGCGGGCTACAATGCGCTCGCCTCACTGCAGACCGGCTTCGCGGCCGCCGCCGAACCTTATGTGAAAAGCTGGCGGGGTTGGCAGAACGGTTTGCTTGCACTTGACCGGAAGAACGGGGGTGACCGCAAGGAGAAGGCCGGGCTGAACAGCTACCGCGTCAGCACGGCCGTGCTCGCCGCCCACCGGCCGCTCGGCTTTCCCGGCCCCGCGGTGGCGAGCCTTTCCATCCCCTGGGGCTTCTCGAAGGGCGACGAGGACCTCGGCGGCTACCACCTCGTATGGCCGCGCGACCTGGTGGAAACGGCGGGCGGTTTCCTCGCGGCCGGAGCGGCGGACGACGCGCTGGCGATCCTGTCCTACCTGCGCACGATCCAGGAGGCGGACGGCCACTGGCCGCAAAACGCCTGGCTCGACGGAACCGCCTATTGGGGCGGCATCCAGATGGACGAGACGGCGCTGCCGATCCTGCTGGTCGACGCGCTCTACCGCGAAGGGCATCTGACGCAGGACGCGCTCGAAGGCTTCGCCGAGATGATCCTCAAAGCCGCGACCTTCATTCTCAGGAACGGCCCGGTGACGGGACAGGACCGCTGGGAAGAAGACGCCGGCTACACGCCCTTCACGCTGGCGGCGGAGATCGCCGGACTTCTGGCGGCGGCTGATCTGCTCGAACGCTGCGGTCACGCCGAAGCGGCGCCGTTCGCGCGCGAGATCGCGGATTGCTGGAACGAGCAGATCGAGCGCTGGCTCTATGCAAGCGGCACGCAGACCTGTTCGGATCTCGAGGTCGATGGCTATTACGTCCGGGTCAGCGCGCCGGATACGGCCGATGCCGCGAACCCGAAAGACGGCTTCGTGCCGATCAAGAACCGCCCGCCCGCCGACACGCAACGGGCGGAGTGGCAGATCGTCAGCCCCGACGCGCTGGCGCTGGTGCGTTTCGGCCTGCGCGCCGCCGACGACCCGCGCATCGTCAACACGGTCAAGGTTATCGACGCCTATCTGCGCCGCGACCTGCCGCAGGGGCCGCTCTGGCGCCGCTACAACGAGGACGGCTATGGCGAGCATGAGGACGGCTCACCCTTCAACGGCATCGGCGTCGGACGCTCATGGCCGCTGCTGGCCGGCGAGCGCGCGCATTACGAACTGGCGGCCGGACGCAAGGACGCGGCGCGCAAGCTTCTGGCAACCATGGAAGCCTCCTCTGGCCCCGGCGGGCTGATCCCGGAGCAGATATGGGATGGGGCGGACATGCCCGGGCGCGAGCTTTTCCACGGCAAGCCCGCCGGTAGCGCCATGCCGTTGGTGTGGGCGCATGCCGAGCACATCAAGCTTTTGCGTTCGCTACGCGACGGGGCCGTATTCGATATGCCGCCGCATACGAGAAAGCGCTATATCGAGAAGAAGACCGTGTCGCCCTACCGATCGTGGCGCTTCAACAACAAGATCCGCTCCATGCCGGCCGGCAAGAAGCTGCGCATCGAGGTGATGGCGCCGGCGAAGATCCGTTGGAGCGTTGACGGCTGGGCAACCGTCGATGACACGGAAACAAGGCCGAACGTCTTCGGCCTTCATGTTGCCGACCTGCCGGCCGGCGGGCTGTCGGCGGGCGCGACGGTTGACTTTACCTTCTTCTGGTCCGAAGCCGGGCACTGGGAGAACACGAACTTTTCCGTCCGGATCGAACAGGCGCCCTGACGGCGCGACGGACGAGCGTTCGAGCGGAGAGCGGGTACAATGAGCGAGGAAGAAACCGGGCGGGGAGAGGGAAGACCCATCGTGGTGGTGATGGGGGTGAGCGGCTGCGGCAAGACCTTCGTCGGCGAAAAGCTGGCCGAGGCCATCGGCGCGGATTTCCTCGAAGGCGACAGCTTCCATCCGCCGGAGAACATCGCGCTGATGTCGAGCGGCCAGCCGCTCGACGACGCGCACCGGGCGGGCTGGCTCGATGCGATCGGCGGGAAGCTTGCCGAGATCGCGGCCGAAGGCGGGAGTGCGGTGGCTGCCTGCTCGGCGCTGAAACGCATCTATCGCGACCGGCTGAGACGCCATTGCTCACGCGTGGTCTTCGTGCATCTCGCCATCGACAAGGAAACGGCCAGGGACCGCATTTCCGGCCGCAAGGGTCATTTCATGCCGGCCAGTCTGGTCGACAGCCAGTTCGCCGACCTGCAGCCGCTCGAAGCCGACGAGGTAGGCATCACGCTCGACGGGACGGCGGATGTTTCGCTTCTGGTGCCTGCCGCGCAAGCTTTTTTCGAGCGGGAATCGGACGCAAGGATGAAGGCCTGACTATTCGTCTTCCTCGGCGGCCTGCTGCGCGGATAGGAAATTGCCGAGATGCTGCAACCCATCGAAATGGTCGCAGAACACCTTGACCACCACAAGCAGCGGCACGGCGATCAGCGAGCCGATCGGACCCCATAGCCATGTCCAGAAGGCGAGGGCGATGAAGATCGAGACCGAGTTGAGCTCCAGCCGCCGCCCGACGATCATCGGCGTGATGAACTGGCCCTCCAGAATCTGTGCGGCGAAATAGAAGAGCGGCGCCATGAGCGCATAGCCGAAGGACTGGAAGGTGACCAGCGATATGACGCCGACGGTCACGATGCCGGTCAGCGCGCCGATATAGGGCAGGAAGTTCAGAAGCGCGGCGGCAACCCCCCAGACCAGCGGATCGGGCATGCCGATCGCCCAGAGGCCAAGGCCGATGACGAGGCCGAGCCCGCAATTGATCAGCGCGATGGTCAAGAGGTAGCGGGAAATCTCCCGCTCGACGTCGTAAACCACCCTGAGCGCCCGTTTCTTGTCGCTCATCAGCGGGAAGGACTGGACGATCTTCTCATAGAAGAGCGTTCCGGACGCGAGCAGGAAAAGCGCCAGGATGAGAGTGATCGCGGCCGTCGTCCCCACGGATGCCAGATTGTTCGCCGCACGGGTGAGGACGCCCGGCTGTTCCACGACGACATGCTGCACGCCCGGCTGCTCGGCCGTCTTGGAAACGTCGTCCACCTGCTTGGTGGCTTCGACGATGCGGTCGAGCGGCGCGCGGATATCGGCGAGGCGCTGGCGCAGTTCCCGGCCGATTTTCGGCGCGTCGTCGAACAGCTCGACCACGGGTCCGCTGACCATGTAGCCCAGGAGCGCGATGCCGATGCCGAAGCCGACCACCAGAAGGGTCGCGGAGATTGCCGAGGGTAGGCCGCGCTTGCGAAAGAAGCGCACGATGGGGGTGAGCGTCAGCGTCAGGAGGAAAGCCAGGACCACCGGCATGAAGAAGTCCTTGGCGAAATAGAGCGCATAAACCGCCATGATGAGGAAAATGCCCATCAGGAGCCTCGGGACGAGGCGGCTCGGCTCTTCGGAGAGAGCTATGGCGGCGCCGGCCGCCTCCGCGACTACAATCTCGGCGGACGCCTGCTTCTCGACGGCCATCGGTTGACTCCCCCTCGTCGGATGCGGGCCATGATCGGCCGCGCCTTTCAACGCGCGATCCCGGCGGCCGGTTCCAGGGGAGCGTGGGAGCTATTCGCTTTCGCCGTCGAGGGCCGGAATCGCCACGCCGGCCAGTTCGGCGGCCGTCAGCCTTGCCGCGCCGGCGCGTGCGATGCGCAGCATCAGCGCCTTGCGGGTCGCGCCCGGCATGCGGTGTTCCGGCGCCTCGCGCAGGATCTCGGCGCCGTAGCCGTCCGAGAGGATGAAACCGCATTCCTCGGGGAAGATGCTGGCCGGCACGTCGGGATGCGTGGCGAAGAAGAAGCGATCGGAATGGAGCCGGTATTCCGGCCATTTGCGATCGACGCGGAAATCCTCGACCGATGATTTGATCTCGATGATCCAGATGTCGCCCTTGCGCGTCATGGCGACGAGATCGGCGCGGCGGCCGGACGCCAGCGACAGTTCCGGCAAAACATGCGCACCCATCTGGACAAGCAGGCGTTGGACGCCGCGCCGGATGACCATGGCGCGCTCGGACTGGCGACCGTCGACGAGAGGGTTGAGAGGGATAGGGGAAACGATAGGCATGGCTGCACTATGCCACCAGATGTTCACGTTTTGAACCCCTGTAGGCCGGTAACTTTTCCGCATTCGACTCAGAACCGTCTATCCTTTGCGGGGCTCTTATCACCCTTCACGGAACCGACGGTACCTGATGCCACTGTCATATCTCGCAATATACGGCATGCATGCTACTCTCGGGCGATCGGAGGTTTCCATGATCACCGGACCGCTTTGCAAGGCCGCTCGCGCTCTTGTCGGGGTGAGCCGATACAAGCTTGCCGCCAATTCAGGGGTGGACACGCGCGCCATAGAACTGTTCGAACGCAGCATAAGCGTGCCGGACGAAGCGGCAGTCGCCGCGCTTCAATCGGCGCTCGAGGTGCTCGGCGCCATGTTCATTCCGGAAGAGGGATCGCACGGCGTCGGCGTGCGGCTGAAGTTCAACCGCTCGATCACCAAGCGTATCGGGACGCTCGAGAACGAGGGCGGCCCGCCTGCCAAGGACGACGTCCCCTAAGCAAGATCGCAGGCCGACATCGCCGGCGTTACGGCCAGCGCTTACCCGGCAGCGACGCGGGCCTTGTGACCCGCTCCGCCCGCGATATCTTCAAGGATCGGGCAATCCGGCCGGTCGTCGCCGTGGCAGGCCCGGATCAGTTTCTGCAGGATAGCGCGCATCTGCTCCAGTTCGCGCAGTTTCTCGCCGATCGCCTCGACATGGGCGGCGGCGATCTCGCGAACGTCGTGGCTGGCGCGCGAGCGGTCTTCGTAGAGCGCCATCAACTGACGGCAATCAGGGATCGAAAAGCCGAGCCCGCGGGCGCGGCGCAGGAAGGCCAGCTTGTGGATGTCGCTCGCCGAATAGTCGCGATAGCCGTTTTCCGCGCGCGCCGGCCGAATTAGGCCGATATCCTCGTAATAGCGGATGGTCTTGGCCGGCAGCCCGGACCTGTCCGCGGCTTCGCCTACATTCATCCGGCTTCCCCTTGTGGTTGTCCTGCCAAAATGACCCGGCAGGTGTGGCGCAAATACAATAACCGCGGAAGGAAGCGGCGATTGCGGTCTCTCAAAGAGATTTATGTGCTTGGCAAGAGTTTGCAACGCCCCCTAAAAAGGCGGCGAAATTGCGGCTGGGAGCATAGCACAGCTAATGAAAATGAAGTTGGTTCTGGCCTCGGCGGGGCTCATGCTTACAGTAGCGCTGTCGGGCTGCATGAGCGTCGGCACATTGTTTACGGATGCCTATGGCTCGAAGATGGACGCCGGATATCAGTTGCCGGCCATTCCCATCTACAAGGTGCCGGAACAGTACCGCCGCCAGGAAGTCTCCTTCCACACCGACGAGGCGCCCGGCACGATCATCGTGGATACCGGGGAACATCATCTCTACTTCATCGAGGGTGACGGCAAGGCGATGCGCTACGGCATCGGCGTCGGCCGGGAAGGCTTCACGTGGAAAGGCGCAACGCGCGTCGCCATGAAGCGCGAATGGCCGACCTGGACACCGCCCTCGGCGATGATCAAGCGTCAACCGGAACTGGCGAAATACCGTGAAGGCATGGATCCGGGCCTCAAGAACCCGCTCGGCGCGCGGGCGCTCTATCTGTTCACCAAGCATGGAGACACGGGCTACCGCCTGCACGGCTCGCCGGAATGGTGGTCGATCGGCAAGAACGTATCGTCCGGCTGCATCCGGCTGATGAACCAGGACATCATCGACCTCTATAACCGAGCCGATGTCGGCGCCAAGGTGATCGTGAAGTAAGCAACGATCTTATCGTGGGGGAGGAACCGTCCGGGCAACAAGGGACGATCCAACAAAAAACCGGGCCGAAAAGCCCGGTTTTTTGTTGGGTTCAACCATTCGAGACGTTGCTCCGAGGCCGCTTGAAATCCCTGGCGGCCCGGGCTGCTGCTAACGGCTTCTCAGACCACCTGCTCGACATGCTGCACTTCCGGGATGAAGTGGCTGAGCAGGTTCTGGATGCCATGCTTGAGCGTCGCCGTCGAAGACGGGCAGCCCGAGCAGGCGCCCTTCATGTTAAGGAAGACGGTGCCGTCCTCGTAGCCGCGGAAGGTGATGTCGCCGCCGTCCATGGCGACCGCCGGGCGCACGCGCGTCTCCAGAAGCTCCTTGATCGTCAGTACGATCTCTTCGTCTTCCTTGTCGTAGAATTCCTCGCCCGTCTCGCGATGCGCGTCGGCATCATGACTGTGGGCCGGCGCCAGCACCGGATCGCCGCCCATGAAATGCTCCATGATCGCGCCGAGCACGGCCGGCTTCAAATGCTGCCATTCGGCGCCCTCGACGGTGACGGCGATGAAATCATAGCCGAAGAAGACACCGCTGACGCCGGGCACGGCAAAAAGCCGCGCGGCGAGCGGAGAGGCCGCTTCCGCCGCATCGGCGTCGCGGAAATCGGCGGTGCCTTCGGCCATGACGACCTTGCCCGGCAGGAATTTCAGCGTCGCCGGATTGGGCGTGGATTCGGTCTGTATGAACATCTCGCGCGATCCCTTCGAGGGAAACCCCTGTGTGCTGCTAAAATAGGCCCGCGACGGCCGGTCTACAAGCTTGATCGACCCGATCAGGCAAGGCTCTCGATATCTTCGTCCGAGAGATCCTGGGGCACGACGGTGACGGGAACCGGGAAGGCCGCCGTCTTGCCGGCGATCGAGGCGACGAGCGGCCCCGGCCCTTCCTTCGAGGAACCGGCCGCAAGCACCAGGATGGAGATGTCCTGGTCCTCCTCGATAAGCTTGGTGATCTCTTCGGTCGGCGCGCCCTCACGCACGACCAGTTCCGGCTCGATCCCGAGCTTCTCACGAACCTTGGAAGCGAATTTGTCGAGCGCTGCCTTGGCGGCGGCGACCGCCTCCTCGCGCATGATCTGCTCGACCCCTAGCCATTGCTTGAAATCGCCGGCATCGACCACGAAGAGCAGCACAAGGCCGCCGCCCGTCGCTTTCACGCGATAGGCGGCATAGGCCACCGCGCGCTCGCATTCGGGCGTTTCGTCGATGACGGCCAGGAACTTTCGGCGGTGGCCCGCCTCGTGACTCAGGCGTTTGGAAACCATGAAGTGTCCCTCGTCGCGGGCAGTGCAATCCACCGCCCGCAATCCCCCGAAGCTAGCGAGCCGACCGGCGCCGCGTCAATCATCGAGAAGCCCGACGATGCGCCGCACCGTCTTCATCGTCGCCTCGGCGAGTACGCGCGCCCGTTCGCCGCCATCCTTCAGGATGCCATCGATATGGGCCGGGTCCGCCATCAAGCGTCGCATCTCCGAGGCAAGCGGGGCGAGTTTATCGACCGCAAGATCGGCCAGCGCCGGCTTGAAGGCCGAGAACTGCCGGCCGGCGAATTCGGCGACGACCTTCTCCTTGGTCGTGTCGGCAAGGGCGGCATAGATGCCGACGAGATTCTCCGCTTCCGGCCGATCCTTCAGGCCGGCAATCTCCGACGGCAGCGGCTCCGGATCGGTCTTGGCTTTCTTGATCTTCTTGGCGATCATGTCGGCGTCGTCGGTCAGGTTGATGCGCGAAAGGTCGGACGGGTCCGATTTCGACATCTTCTTCGACCCGTCGCGCAGGCTCATGACACGGGTGGCGACACCTCCGATCAGCGGCTCGGTCAGCGGGAAGAAGCCGTTCACCTTCTCCTCGCCGACCGCCATCTCGACGCCGACGCCGAGGTCGGCGATTCGCTTGGAGAAATCGTTGTTGAATTTCTGGGCGATGTCGCGCGTCAGTTCCAGATGCTGCTTCTGGTCGTCGCCGACCGGCACGTGGGTGGCGCGGTAGACGAGGATGTCGGCGGCCATCAGGTCGGGATAGGTGAAGAGCCCCACCGAGGCGTTCTCGCGATCCTTGCCGGCTTTCTCCTTGAACTGCGTCATGCGGTTCAGCCAGCCCATGCGGGCCACGCAATTGAAGACCCAGGTAAGCTCGGCATGCTGCATGACCCGGGCCTGGTTGAAGACGATGTGCTTCTTCGGATCGATGCCGGCGGCGATAAAGGCGGCCGCGATGGCGCGCGTCTGGTCGGGCAGATCCTCGTGGACCAGCGTCGCCGTCAGCGAATGCATGTCGACCACGCAATAGATGCAGTCGTGGCTTTCCTGCAGGGCGACGAATTTGCGAATGGCGCCGAGATAGTTGCCGAGATGGAGGTTGCCGGTCGGCTGGACACCGGAAAAGACAAGGGGCTTGAAGGACATCTGATTTTCCTCGTGGCTTGTGGAGGGCCGTTTCGCGCGCGGCGAAATTCCTGGACGGGCGCTTATGGATCATGGCGGAGAGGACGGCAAGAGGGGAGTGATGCCGCATGAACAAGGAATCCTGCCGCACCGTTTTTCGTGTTAAGTTCGGAACCTTTCGTCGGCACGATCATCCAATGACGCGTGTGGAGATTGTCATGGCAAAAATAGCAAGCGTCGCATCGACGGGCATGGCCTTCCGGGCGGACATGGCGCTGGTCGAGCGCGCGAGGGCGCGCGAGGCGGCCGCCTGCCGCCTGCTCATCAAGACCTACAACCAGAGACTCTACCGTCTCGCTCGCAGCATCGTGCGTAACGATGGCGAGGCCGAGGACGTGCTGCAGGAGGCGTATCTTCGGGCCTTCGCGCATCTCGACACCTTCCGCGGCGATTCAGCGCTGTCCACCTGGCTTTCGCGCATCGTCATCAACGAAGCGCTCGGCCGGCTGCGCAAGCGGCGGCGGGCGGCGGCGGCCGAAGTCCCCGAAGGCCATCGCGAGGGCGGCAACGGCGCCGACATCATCCCCTTCCCTCTCGTTTCGAGCGAGGCCGACCCGGAGCGCACGATGGCACAAAGGCAGATCCTCAACCTCGTCGAGCGGGCAACGGACGACCTGCCCGAGATCTACCGCACCGTCTTCGTCGCCCGCGTGATCGAGGGGCTGAGCATGGAGGAGACGGCGGAACTCCTCGGCATCAAGGCGGAAACGGTGAAGACAAGGCTCTTCCGCGCCCGCCGCCTCGTGCGCGACGCAATCGAAAAGGAAGTCGGCCCGGTATTGATGGACGCCTTCCCCTTCGCCGGCCGCCGCTGCGAACGGCTCACACGCGCGGTCATGATGCGCCTCGGCTTCGGGGAATGATTTTCCGGGAACGTTTCTTCCCTGCCGGCATCAGATAGGCGTTACCAGCAACATAGCCGTGGCCGATGCCACGGAAGGAGAAAGACCATGGCCATTCGATCGACCGCGGTGCTCGCCGCGTCGTGCCTTTTCCTGGCAGGACTGCCGGCATGGGCCGCTGAAAAACCAACCGATCCGCAGATTGCCCATATCGCCTACACCGCCGGCGAGATCGACATCGAGGCGGCGAAACAGGCGCTCAAGAAAGCGCACGACAAGGATGTCAAGGCGTTTGCCGAGGACATGCTGCGCGACCACGAAGCCGTCAACAAGCAGGCGCTGGCGCTGGTCAAGAAGCTCAAAGTCAAGCCTGAGGACAACGCCACCAGCGAGGCGCTGACCAAGGCGGCGAAGGCCGAACGCGCCAAGCTCGCCAAGCTGAAGGGTTCGGCCTTCGACAAGGCCTATGTCGCCAATGAAGTAGCCTATCATAAGCAGGTGAACGGGGCGCTGAAGGACCTCCTGATCCCGTCGGCCACCAACCCGGAACTGAAGGACTTGCTCGAAACCGGCCTGAAGATATTCCAGGGCCATGAGGAGCATGCCGAGCATGTCCAGTCCGAGCTCAAATAGGGGGGCGCGGTCGCTGCGCTGGGCTGTCGCGCTCGCCGGCGCGTTCATGCTCGGCGCGGCGACCGTCCCGGCACGGGCCGACACCATCACGGTGACGATCGAAAAGCTCGTCTTCTCGCCGGTCGACATCAAAGCGAAGGTCGGCGACACGGTCGAATGGGTGAACAAGGACGTGTTCGCGCACACGGCGACCGTGAAGGGCGGCTGGGACGTGATGCTCCCGCCGAAGAAATCGGAGAGCCTAGTGCTGAAGAAGGCGGGAGCGGTCGAATATTACTGCCGCTTCCACCCCAACATGAAAGGACACATCACGGTCACGCCGTGATGTGTCGCCGCCGCATTATTCGGCGGGCTTCCGGCCACGCTCGATGTTGCGGCGGATCATGCCGAATTCGGCGCCGCCTATGGCAAAGGCGGCGCCGAAATAGATCACCATTCCCGCCGCGATCAGAATCATCAGAGCCGAAGCCTGCGTCAGGAGCGGCGATTGCGGCGTCAGCCACGAGGCCATCCCCTTCACGCCGAAATGAAGCGCGACGGCCATGATGGCGGTCGCCACGATGAGGCGCGGAACGCGCCGGATGAGCCCGTCGTCGCGCCCCCAGTGGCCACGTCGGACAAGCGCCGCCAGAAGCATCATCGCATTCAGCCATCCGGCTGTGGCCTCGGCAGTGGCGATGCCCGCTTCATGGATAATCGGAAACAGTGTCAGCGCGAGAGCCACGTTGACGGCAACGGAGACGGCGGCGAAGCGCATCGGCGTCCTCGTGTCCTCGCGGGCGAAGAAGCCGGGCGTGAAGGCCTTGATCATCACGAAGGCCGGCAGGCCGAGCCCGAAGATGGCGAGCGCGGCAGCGACCGAATGGGTGGTGTCGGTCGAAAAGGCGCCGCGCTCGTAAAGCACGCGAACGATCGCTTCCGACATGACGAGAAGCGCGCCGGCGGCCGGCAGGGTCAGGAAAAGCGCGAACTCGACCGAGCGGTTCTGCAGATTCGCCGCCTCGACCATGTGGCCCGACTTCAGTGCCCGCGCCAATTCCGGCAGGAGCACGACGCCGACCGCGATGCCGACGACGCCGAGGGGAAGCTGATAGACGCGGTCGGCATATTGCAGGACCGAGATCGCGCCCGGCTTCGAGGACGCGATCATCTGGCCGATGACGAGGTTGATCTGTGTGATGCCGCCGGTGACAGCGGCGGGGACCGCCAGCGCCAGGAGGCGCCAGACGGCGGGCGTCATGCGCGGCCAGCGCAGGCGGATATGGATGCCGGATTGCCTGACCGCAATCGCCACGATCCCAAGCTGGACGATGCCGGCGGCGAGCACGCCCCACGCCATGAGGTGGCCGGCGGTCCTGCGCTCGACGCCGTTATGGAGCGCATAGGCGAGGACGCCGATCAGGATGATGTTGAGGAAAACGGGGGCGATTGCCGCGGCGAAATATTTGTGCAGCGAATTGAGGATGCCGCTCATCATGGCGGCCAGAGACATGCACATCAGATAGGGGAACATGATGACCGCCAGCGCGGTCGTCAGCGTGACTTTGTCACCGGAGAAGCCGGGTGCGATGATCGTTCGCACCAGTATCGGCATGGCGAGTTCCATGAGGACCGTCAGACCGAGGAGCAGCGTGAAGAGGATGCCGAACACCTCTTCCGAGAAGCGCCGCGCGCCATCCGGCCCGTTGGCCTCGATCTCCTTGGAGAAGAGCGGGACGAAGGCGGCGTTGAAGGCGCCCTCGGCGAAGAGCCGCCGGAACAGGTTCGGGAAGCGGAACGCCGCGTAGAAGGCGTCGGCCACGGGGCCGGCGCCGAGCACGGCCGCCATCATCGCCTCGCGGGAGAAGCCAAGGATGCGGCTCGCCATTGTGGCGCCGCCGACGGTCATGAATTTCTTGACGAGGCTTACGGACGACAAGAGAGGGATTCCGTTTGCGGGAGAGCGGGCATGGACAAGGTGCGTGGGCCCTTCATTCGGCGGCCGCCGTTGCTTTGGCGCCACGCGCCGGTGTGCCGTGCCGAAGCGTTTCGAGAAGAACCGCGCGCACCTTCTCCTGGCGTGTCGGGTTCTCGATCTTCTGGCCGGTCAGGTCGGTCACGTAGAAGGTGTCGATGACCTTCTCGCCGAAGGTCGTGATATGGGCCGACGCGATATCGAGCGAGAGGTCGGAAAGCGCGCCGGTGATCTCCGAAAGCAGGCCTGGCCGGTCCAGCCCCTCGACCTCGATGACGGAGAAGCGGTTGGAGAGCGCGTTGCGGATATCAACGCGCGGGTCGATGCGGAAGGCCTTGGCCCCTCGCTTCGGCTTTGCGCGACTCTCGATCATGGCGGGGAGCCAGGCGCGCCCCGATAGCACGTCCTCGATCAGCTTGCCGATGCGTCGGGCGCGACGCGCCTCGTCCTCGTCATGCTCGAATTCGCGCGAGACCAGGATGGAATCGAGCGCGCGGCCGTCGGAGGTCGTGAAGATCTGCGCGTCGACGATGTTCGCACCCGCCCCGGCGCAGGCGCCCGCGATGACGGAAAGGAGACGCGGATGGTCGGGCGCGAGCACCGTGATCTCCGTCACCGCCTCGAACTGGTGCAGCCTGACCATGGTGGCAAGCGGCCGTTTCTCTGCGTCGGCCTCGCGGATGAATTCCAGATGCCGCTTCTGGTTCTCCAGGTCGACGGTAAGAAGATAGTTGTCATAGGGAAGCGCGAGATAATGCGCGCGCTCCTCTTCCGGCCAGGCGTTCATGGCCGCCTCCAGTTCGGCGCGCGCTTCGGCCGCCCGCTTGGCGCGCGGGGCCTCGGAGAAGCCGCCGGTCAGGAGCAATTCGGTCTCGAAATAGAGCGTGCGCAGGAGTTGCCCCTTCCAGCCGTTCCATACACCCGGCCCGACGCCGCGAATATCGCAGACGGTGATGATGAGCAGCATCTTCAGCCGCTCCACCGACTGCACGATCGCGGCGAAATCCTCGATGGTCTTGCGGTCGTTCAAGTCGCGCGTCTGCGCCGTCATCGACATGGTGAGGTGCTGCTCGACCAACCAGGCGACGGTTGCCGTATCCGCGGCCGACAGCCCCATATGCGGACAGACGCGACTGGCGATGCGGGCGCCGGCGATGGAATGGTCCTCGGGACGGCCCTTGGCGATATCGTGGAAGAGAAGAGCCACATAGAGCAATTCGCGATGCGCCTTCATTCCGTGCATCAGCGAATCCGTCAGCGGATGCAGCTTGACCGCCCCTCCATGCTCGATCTCGGACAGGATGCCGATACAGCGAAGCAGATGCTCGTCCACCGTGTAATGGTGATACATGGAGAACTGCATCATCGCGACGATCTTGCCGAAATCGGGGATGAGCCTGCCGAGCAGGCCGGTCTCGTTCATGCGCCTCAGATTGAGCTCGGGATTCCGTTCCGAAGTGAGCACGTCCATGAAGAGCCGGTTGGCCTCGGCGTCGCGCCTCAGCTCGCGCGTGACGAGGCCGAGCGAGCGGGTGACGAGTTGCATGGCGTCGGGATGAAACTCCAGCCCGTGCCGGTCGGCCAGCCAGAACAGCCGTATCAGATTGACGGGATCGCGCTCGAATACCGTATCGTCGACGATATTGATACGATGGTTGTCGATGATGAAATCGCTGGTGCCGGCGATCTTGCGCTTGCGACGCGAGAAGGTGAGGAAGAGCCGGTTGAACCCCGGCACCTGCTTGGCCTGCTCCTCCTCCAGCGCGGCGCAAAAGATGCGTGTCAGGTCGCCGACATCCTTGGCGACGAGGAAATAGTGCTTCATGAACCGCTCGACGGCGGATAGGCCGGGATGGCTCGTATAGCCGAGGCGCTCGGCGATATCGCGTTGGATATCGAAATGAAGCCGCTCCTCGGCGCGCCCGGTCAGGAAATGCATGTGGCAGCGCACGGCCCAAAGGAAATCGTCCGCCTTGCGGAAGGTGAGGAATTCGTCGCGCGTGAAAACGCCCTTCTCGACCAGATCCTTGCCGTCGCGCACGCGGTAATAATATTTGGCGATCCAGAAGAGCGTGTGGAGGTCACGCAGCCCGCCCTTGCCGTCCTTGACGTTCGGCTCGACGAGATAGCGTGATTCGCCGGCCTTGTGATGGCGCGCATCGCGTTCGGCGAGCTTGGCCTGGACATATTCCGGCCCGGTGTCCTCGACGACCTCGCGGTCGAAGCGGCGCAACAGATCGTCATAGAGCGGCTTCGCGCCCCAGATGAAGCGCGCCTCCAGCACCGCCGTCGCGATGGTCACGTCCGAGCGGGCGAGCCGTACGCATTCGTCGATGTTGCGGGTAGCGTGGCCGACTTTCAGGCCCATATCCCAGAGCACATAGAGCATGTATTCGACGACCTGCTCGCCCCAGGGCGTCTGCTTGTAGGGCAGCAGGAACAGGAGGTCGATGTCGGAGCCGGGCGCCAGCGTGCCGCGGCCGTAGCCGCCGACCGCCACCACCGCCATACGTTCGGCGGCGGAAGGGTTGCTCGAACGGTAGACATACCCCGAGGCGAAATCGTAGAGCGCGCGGACGATCTCGTCCATAATATGCGACAGCCGCGTTGCGCAGGCCGTCCCGCCCCGATCGGCGAGCAGCCACTCCTCGGCCTTTCGGCGGCTGCCGGCGAGCCTTTCCTTCATGAAACCGGCGACCGCCTGCCTGAGCCGCAGATCCGGCGTGGAACCGTCGCCGCCGGTCTTTTCGGCGAGTGCCGCCAGATCACGGCGAAGCGCCTTGCCGTCGATCAGATCCTCGAGCTTCAGGGCAATTTTCGCCATGTCCGCTTCGGCGTGTCCTTTTTCGGGCGCGGTCTATAGCGCGAAAAGATGGCGATGGATACGGGCCGGCCTCAAGACGCCAATGCAATCTGTTCGACTATTTGTCGGCCGTCAGCCCCTTCAGCCTGTAGATCGCGTCCAGCGCCTCGCGCGGCGTCATCTCGTCGGGATGGAGCGCGGCGATCGCGGCCGCAAGCGCGTCGTCGGTCTTGGGTTTCGGCGGCTCGCGACGGACCGACACCGAAAAGAGCGGCAGATCGTCCACCAGCCGTTCCGCCTTGCCGGAAGTCTCGCCGGCTTCGAGCTGGTGCAGAACCTCGCGAGCCCGGTCCACGACCGCCTCGGGCAGGCCGGCAAGCCGCGCCACCTGAACGCCGTAGGAGCGGTCGGCAGCGCCGCGCGCGACCTCATGCAGGAAGACGACATCGCCTTCCCATTCCTTGACACGCATGGTGACGTTAGCGAGGCGCGGCAGCTTTTCGGCAAGCGCCGTCATCTCGTGGAAATGCGTGGCGAAGATGGCGCGGCAGCCATTCTTCTCGTGCAGATATTCGACCGCCGCCCAGGCGATGGAGAGGCCGTCGAAGGTGGCGGTGCCGCGGCCGATTTCGTCGAGGATGACGAGCGCGTGGCTGCCGGCCTGGTTGAGGATCGCCGCCGTCTCGACCATCTCCACCATGAAGGTGGAACGACCGCGCGCCAGATCGTCGGAAGCGCCCACGCGGGAAAAGAGGCGGTCGACGACGCCGATATGCGCGCGCTTCGCCGGTACGAATGAGCCGGCCTGCGCAAGGATGGCAATCAGCGCGTTCTGGCGCAGGAAGGTCGACTTGCCGCCCATATTGGGGCCGGTCAGAAGCCAGATCGCGCCCAGCTTCTCGCCACCGGCCGGCGAAAGATCGCAATCATTGGCGACGAAAGGGTCGGCCGCCTGCCTGCGCAGCGCCTGCTCGACCACCGGATGGCGACCGCCTTCAATCTCGAAGGCAAGGCTGTCGTCCACAAGCGGCCGGCAATAGTCCCCGCTTTCGGCAAGCGCGGCCAGCGCCGCCGAAACGTCGAAGACGGCAAGCGCCCCGGCACCGGCGCGGATGACGTCGGCGTGGGCGACCGCCTCGCCGACGAGCGTATCGAAGACGGAAAGCTCGATCGACAGCGCGCGGTCGGCGGCATTGGCGATCTTCGTCTCCAGATCGGCCAGTTCCGTCGTGGTGAAGCGCATGGCGCTTGCCATGGTCTGGCGGTGGATAAAACGGGCGCGTGCGGCGTCCGACCCCGTCATCGGCTCCTTATGGTTGGCGGTGACCTCGATATAGTAGCCGAGCACGTTGTTGTGCCGGATCTTGAGCGAGCGGATACCGGTCTCTTCCGCAAGATCGCGCTCCATGGCGGCGATGACGCGCCGCGACTGGTCGCGCAGCGCGCGCATCTCATCGAGTTCGGCGCTATAGCCCGGACGCACCAGCCCGCCGTCGCGCTTTAACAGCGGCAGATCGTCGGCGAGAGCCGCCGCCAGATGTTCGGCGAAGGCCGCGGGCAACGCGGCGACCGCCGCGCACACGGTCTCCAGTTCGGCCGGAAGCGCCTCGCGGCTCGCCAGTTCGGCGCTATCGCGGGCGGCTGCCAGCCCGACGGCGAGCGCGCCGAGATCGCGCGGTCCCCCCCTGTTGAGCGCCAGCCGGGAAAGTGCACGCTGCATGTCCGGCGCGCCCTTCAGCAATTCGCGAAGTCCGTCCCTCAAGCGCGGCTCGGCAAGCAGGAAGGAAACCGAATCGAGCCTGGCGCCGATTGCGGCCGGATCGGTGAGCGGCGACATCAGCCGCTCGGTGAGCAGGCGGGCGCCGGCCCCGGTGACCGTCCGGTCCACCGCCTTCAACAAGCTGCCGTCGCGGCTACCCGACAAAGTGCGGGAAAGTTCCAGATTGGCGCGCGTCGCCGGATCGATGAAGAGGGAGGCGCCAGACGCCTCGCGTTCCGGCCGTGTCAGCGGCGGTCGCTCGGCCTTCTGCGTCTTCTCCACATAGGCGATGGCGCCAGAAATCGCCGACAGTTCCGCGCGAGAGAACTGGCCGAGCCCGTCCAGCGTGGCGATGTCGAAGAAACGGGAGATGCGGTCGGCGGCGCCGGAAGAATCGAACAGGATCGCCGGCTGCGGGCTGACGATGCGGCCGAGCGTGTCGAAGACAGGACGGAGCGCCTCGTCGTGGAAGACCGGCTCGGCAACGATCAGTTCGCGCGGATCGATGCGCAAAATGTCGGTCAGCAGCCGCGCGGGCGCGGTCTCCGTCACCCGGAACGTGCCCGTCGATATGTCGATCCAGGCGAGCGCCAGGCTCCCCTGGGTCCCCGTCGCGCCATGGCGCTCCTCGCCTCTTGTTCCGCCGTCGCCTTTTACGCGGCCGAGCGCCATCAGGTAGCTGGTCTCGGCCGCGGCAAGCAGCTTCTCCTCGGTGATCGTGCCGGGCGTGACCAGACGGATCACGTCGCGGCGCACGACCGATTTGGAACCGCGCTTCTTCGCTTCGGCCGGATCTTCCATCTGTTCGCAGACCGCGACGCGGTAGCCGAGCGCGATCAGCTTCTGCAGATAATCGTCGGCCGCATGTACCGGCACACCGCACATCGGGATGTCGTGGCCCTGATGCTTGCCGCGCTTGGTGAGCGCGATGCCGAGTGCACGGGAGGCCACTTCCGCGTCCTCGAAGAACATCTCGTAAAAATCGCCCATCCGGTAGAAAAGCAGCGAATCAGGATTGGCCGACTTGATCTCGATATACTGTTCCATCATCGGGGTTATGCCGCCTGCGGCGGCGGGCATCGGCGCGGCCTGCCCGGCGCTCTCCGGCGCCGGCATCCCCGCGAAGGCGGCTTTGTTGATGGGCGTTACGTCGTTCAAGGCGAAACTGCTTTTTGATCCTGTGCGCTAATCCTGCTTGGCGATTCCGCCCGGCAAAGTGTAGCCTTAACAACCGTGCTCCACAAAAGAAGAGCATGGTTTCGGGAGGAAATGTTGGATTCCAAGGCGACCAAAGGCAAATCGGACAACGCCAGACCATCGGTCAGCGACCAGGAGGCGCTGGATTTCCACTCCACCGGACGCCCGGGCAAGCTGGAGATCAACCCGACCAAGCCGATGGCGACGCAGCGCGACCTGTCGCTCGCCTATTCGCCGGGCGTCGCCGTTCCGGTCCGGGCCATTGCCGAGGAGCCGAGCCGCGCTTTCGACTATACGAGCCGGGGGAACCTCGTCGCCGTCATCTCGAACGGCACAGCGATCCTCGGCCTCGGCAATCTCGGCGCGCTCGCCTCCAAGCCGGTCATGGAAGGCAAGGCGGTGCTGTTCAAGCGCTTCGCCGATGTCGATTCGATCGACCTCGAAGTCGATACGATGGATGCCGACGAATTCATCAACTGCGTCCGCTATCTCGGACCTTCTTTCGGCGGCATCAACCTTGAGGATATCAAGGCGCCGGAATGTTTCATCATCGAGCAGCGGCTGCGGGAACTGCTCGACATCCCCGTCTTCCACGACGACCAGCACGGCACCGCGATCATCGCGGCGGCCGGCCTCATCAACGCGCTCGATCTCACTGGCCGCGACATGAAATCGGCGAAGCTCGTCTGCAACGGCGCCGGCTCGGCCGGGATCGCCTGCATCGAGCTTCTGAAGGCAATGGGCTTCTCGCCGGAGAACATCATCCTGTGCGACACCAAGGGCGTCGTCTATCAGGGCCGCACCGAGGGCATGAACCAGTGGAAATCGGCCCACGCCGCCAAGACCAACGCGCGCAGTCTCGCCGACGCGATGGAAGGCGCCGACGTCTTCTTCGGCCTTTCCGCCAAGGGCGCGCTGACCCGCACCATGGTGGAATCGATGGCGAAGAACCCCATCATCTTCGCCATGGCCAATCCCGATCCGGAGATCACGCCGGAGGAAGTGGCCGACATCCGCACGGACGCCATCATGGCGACCGGCCGTTCGGACTACCCGAACCAGGTCAACAACGTGCTCGGCTTCCCCTACATCTTCCGGGGCGCTCTCGATGTGCGCGCCACCACGATCAACGACGACATGAAGGTTGCCGCGGCACAAGCGCTCGCCGAACTGGCACGCGCCGACGTGCCCGACGACGTCGCCGCCGCCTATCAGGGAGCGCGGCCGAAATACGGGCCGAACTACATCATACCCGTGCCCTTCGATCCGCGGCTCATCTCAGCCATTCCGGTGGCGGTGGCCAAGGCGGCGATGGATTCGGGCGTGGCGGGACGGCCGATCGTCAATTTCGACAAATACGCGCAGGCGCTTTCGGCACGGCGCGACCCGATCGCTTCGACCCTGCAACGCATCTTCGACCGCGTGCGCCGCCAGCCGAAGCGCGTCGTCTTCGCCGAGGGCGAGGAAGAGCAGGTGATGCGGGCGGCGATCTCCTACGCCAACCAGAAGCTGGGCACGGCGATCCTTGTCGGCCGCGACGACGTCATCCGCGAGAACGCCGCCAATGCCGGCGTCGACCTCGACCGGCCCGGCATCGAGATCATCAACGCGCGCCTGTCGCGCCGCAACGCGGTCTATACCGATCACCTCTACGAGCGCATGCAGCGCAAGGGCTTCCTGTTCCGGGACTGCCAGCGGCTCATCAACAACGACCGCAACCATTTCGCCGCCTGCATGGTGGCGCTGGGCGACGCAGACGCCATGGTCTCCGGCCTCACCCGAAACTATTCGACCGTTCTGGAAGACGTACGGCGTGTCATCGACGCCAAGCCCGGCCACCGGGTCATCGGCGTTTCGATCGCACTCTGCCGCGGACGGACCGTGCTCGTCGCCGACACCGCCGTGCACGACATGCCGAATGCGGAAGAGATCGCCGATATCGCCGAGGAGGCGGCCGGCTTCGCGCGGCGGATGGGCTATGAGCCGCGCGTGGCGATGCTCGCCCATTCAAGCTTCGGCAATCCCTTCAGCGAACGGTCCGAACGTATCCAGGAAGCAGTGAAGCTCCTCGACAAGAGACGCGTCGATTTCGAATATGACGGCGAGATGGCCGCCGACGTGGCTCTGAACAGCCGGTTGCTCAAGCAGTATCCGTTCTGCCGCTTGTCCGGACCGGCCAATGTGCTGGTCATGCCGGCCTTCCATTCGGCCTCGATCTCGACCCGGATGCTGCAGGAACTGGGCGGCTCGACCATGATCGGCCCGCTCCTCGTCGGCCTCAACAAGCCGGTACAGGTCGTGTCGCTCAACTCCAAGGATAGCGACATCGTCAACATGGCGGCGATCGCCGCCTACAATGCCGGGGTCTGAGCGACCCCGGTAAGACAGTATGGTGCGTCCTTCGAGGCTCGCCCCTTCGACAAGCTTAGGAACTCGCACCTCAGTATGAGGGAGGTTGGTGCCCCGCTCCTTGAAGGATTGCGCTCTTTTCTTGAGGCATGGGCATATCGATCAGGCTCCGCTCCGCGGAGCGCCTCACGATGAGGGAGTCAGCATCAGCCGCCCTCATCCTGAGGTGCGAGCGGAGCGAGCCTCGAAGGACGCACCTAAGCCCTGTGTCGAACCTGGCGAGGGCGATTTAAAGCTTCGGCATCGGCGGCAGCTTCTCCAGCTTGGTTCCGAACCAGCGCTCATTGATCTTGGAAAGTTCGCCGTTCTTGACGATCTCATCGATGAACTTGTTGGCGTAATCGTGCAACGCGGTGTCGGACTTGCGGAACGCCATGCCGTTGGCCTGAGCCTTCAACGTGATCTTGGGCTCGATCTCCATCTTCGCATAATCCTTGTTCAGTTGCGCAAGGATGGTGTTGGAGGCGCCGAGCGCCTGCACCTGGCCTGAGATGAGCGCCTGCAATGCCGTCGCATCGTCATCGAAGCGCTTGATGTCGGTCCCCTGCGGCGCGATCTTCGTGATCGCCGTGTCCTGGGTGGAGGCACGCGCGACGCCGATCGAGACGGATTTAAGGTCTTCCGGCCCCGTGATCTTCAGGCTCTTGGGCGCCAGCACGTAGATCGTGAGGGCCGAATAAGGGTTCGAGAACAATACCTGCTTGGCGCGTTCGGCGGTGATGCCGAAGGTCGCGATCAGGACGTCGATCTTGTTGGTGAGGAGATAGGGGATGCGGTTGGGGCCAGTGACCGGCACAAGCTCAAGCTTCACGCCGAGCGATTTCGCCATGAGGGCCGCGACATCCGCGTCATAACCGGCTGGCTGCTGGTTGGCGTCGGTCCCGCCGAAGGGCGGATAGTCGACCAGGACACCGACCTTGAGCGTGCCGTTCTTCTTGATTTCGTCCGGCGTCGCGGCATCGGCCACGGTAATGCCGAAAGCCGCGGTGGCGAGGCCGGCAGCCGCCACCATGCCGAAGCCGCGGCGCGTGATTGTCATTGTCATGAACGTTTCTCCCTTGTTTTGGTTTTCGTTTCCACGCGATCGGCAGCTTAACGCCGGGCGACGGCAAGCCGGCGTTCCATCCGCCGGCTGTATACGGAAAGTGGCCAGCAAATCGCGAAATACGCAAGCGCCACGATCCCGAAAATCGTGAACGGGTGAAAGGTGGCGTTGTTCACGATCTGGGCGGCGCGCGTGAGCTCGACAAAGCCGATGATCGAGGCAAGCGACGTGCCCTTGATGAGTTGCACGAGGAAGCCGACCGTCGGCGGGATGGCAATGCGAATCGCCTGCGGTGCAATGACCAACGCCATCCTCGGCCAATAGCGCAGGCCGAGCGCGGTGGCGGCTTCGGTCTGGCCCGCCGGCACGACCTCGATCGAGCCGCGCCATATCTCGCCGAGGAAGGCACTGGCGTGCAGCGAGAGGCCGAGCGCGGCCGCCGCCCAGGGATCGACGCTGATCCCGAAGATGCCGGGCGCGAAGAAAGCCAGGAAAAGCTGCATCAGAAGCGGCGTTCCCTGGAAAATCTTGATGAAGCCGGCCGCGACCAGCCGCAACCAGCGGAAACGGCCGGTTCGGGCGAGCGCAACGAGCACGCCGCCGAAAGCGCCGCCGGCGAAGGCAAAAAGAGAGAGTAGCAGCGTCCAGCGGATGGCGCCGATAATGTAGAAGAGATCCCCCGAACCGAGTTCGCGCATCGCCGTTCCCCTACCGTTTGCCCGGCGTGCGCAGGAAGTTCTTCTCGATGGAGCCGAAAACACCCCAGAAGAAGGCGGATATGGCGAAATACATGCAGGTGATGACGAAATAGACCTCGAAGGAACGAAAGGTGCGCGACTGGATGTCGCCGGCCGCCGCCGTCAGTTCGGTCGCGGCAATGGCGGAGCAGACGCTGGAGTTCAAAAGGAGAAGGATGAACTGGCTTGTCAGCGAAGGATAGATCGCCTGGATGGCAGGCTTGAGGACGATGAGGCGGAATATCTGGAGCGGCCTTAGCCCGAGCGCCTTGCCGGCTTCGATCTGGCCGGCGTGGATACTCTCGATGCCGGCCCGGATGATCTCGATGCCATAGGCGCTGACATTGACGACCAGCGCGATCACCGCCGCGGTGTTGGACGACAGGCGGATGCCGAGCGAAGGCAGGCCGAAGAAGATCATGAAGATCTGGATCAGGAAAGGCGTATTGCGGATCAGCTCGATATAGGCGTCGATGACGATGCGGACGGGCTTCGGACCCGAGGTCTTGCCGAGTGCTCCGGCGACGGCGACGACCATGCCGATGACCATCGCAATGCCTGACAGGACGAGGGTATGGAGCGCGCCCCAGGCAAGCTCGGGCCAGGCGGCAAAGACATCCTGGAAATCAAACTGATAACTCATCGCGCCAATTCGCGCAGAAAACGGCTTCGCGTGTCCGGCATCGATTGGCGACCTCCCACATGAATGCCGAAGCACACTACGACAGGGAGGCTGGCGTAATCAAATGGGCGGTAAAACCGAAGAGGCCGGCCGTTCAATCCGCGTCAAGGGTCTTGCGCCGCAGGTCCT
Organism: Mesorhizobium koreense; assembly: GCF_031656215.1. Classification (NCBI taxonomy): domain Bacteria; kingdom Pseudomonadati; phylum Pseudomonadota; class Alphaproteobacteria; order Hyphomicrobiales; family Phyllobacteriaceae; genus Mesorhizobium; species Mesorhizobium koreense. Next base: position 329,414 of record NZ_CP134228.1, read on the forward strand.
GAATTCACGCGTTGAAGCGCTCGGCCTCGGCGCCGTAGTAATTCAGGTAGCGCTCGGAAACGAATTCCATCGGCAGGATGATGAACACGTCCGTCGTGCCGAAATCGCGATCGATGACACAGCCGTCGCCGATCCGGGCGCCCAGCCTGAGATAGCCTTTGATGAGCGGCGGCATGGCGGCGAGCGCCGAGCGGGAACGGACAGCCTCGGGCGGCATCAGGTCCATCGTGTGGTAGCGCGAGATCACGGCGCGCACGTCCCATTCGGGATCGGCCCGGCAATTCTGGGCAAGGAAGGACAGCGCCTCGGCATGCGCCGCCGGCACCGTGCCGTGGAAGGAGGCGCAGCCGGTCATGACAGCGATATCGTAGTAGCCGACATAGGCGTAGATGCCCTGCCAGAGAAGCTCGATCGTGCGCTTCGAGCGGTAAGCCGGCAGTACGCAGGAACGGCCGAGTTCGAGGAAGCGCCTGCCCGGATGGCGGGCGATCAGCGCCTCGAGTTCGAATTCCTCGTCGGAATAGAAGCCGCCGGCGGCAATCGCGCTCTCCTGGCGCAGGAGGCGATAGGTGCCGACGATCTGCTGCGTTGCGGGGCCGTGGATAGCCGTGTCGACGACGAGGAGATGGTCGCAGACCGAATCGAAACGGTCCGAATCGCGCCGCTCAACCGCCGTGACCGCATCGCGGCGGGCGCCGAGTTCGTCGTAGAAGACGCGGAAGCGAACCTCCTGCGCGGCGGCGATTTCCTCCGCATCCCGCGCCAGGCGTACCTCCAGCCGGCCGATGCGGCCGAGCACGCCGCCGGCCGGCACGTCCTTGCGCTGCGTTGCGGGAAGCGCCCGGCCGGATACGGGATTATTCTTACGTTCCAGCATCATCGCCCGCATCGATGGTTCTCCCGATTCGGTCACCGGACCGGCCCTTAGCCGGTCCCTGCAACAGGAGAATGACAGTTTCGTGGCAGTTCCGCATTTGGCGGCAAGGATGCCGGAGTTCGGCCGCTCATGCAACGGCTTGTTCGGCCACCGCCTCCGCGAGCGCCTTCGGATCGAGCGGCTTGGAGACGAAACCGGTAGCGCCGTGGGCCAGCACGGCATGCCGTGTCGTCTCCTGCCCGTCGGCGGAAAGAACCATGATGGGAACGGGCGGAGCGCCGTGCTCTTCCTCGTGCTTGCGGATGAGCGCGATGGCGTCCAACCCGTCCATGACCGGCATATGCAAGTCCATCAGCACTACGTCGAAACGCCTGCCGGCCTGGGCATGGATCACGGCGTCGACCGCCGCCCGGCCATTGGTGACGAGCCGGACGCGATGCCCCGCCTTGGAGAGTGCCGCCCGCGCCAGCATGGCGTTGATCTCGTTGTCTTCGGCGATGAGGACGTTGAAGGCGGTTTCTCCGGTTTCCGGCAGACCGGTACCGGCCGGTTCGGCTTTTTCCGGCGTTTTGAGGATCGGGTCGGCCGATTTCGCGGCGAGCAGCACGCGCAGCAACGTCTCGCCGCGCACCGGGCGGGCGAGGAAAGTCGCGTAGCCGGCCTGGCGGTATTCGGCGAGGTGTCCCCGATCCGAAGGAGCGATCAGCGTTATGGCTTCGAAAGACCCGCCGAGCTTGTGGCGAAGCCGCTTGAGGATGCCACCATCGGGCTCTTCCAGCGCCGTATCGACAAGAATCGAGTCAAGTTCCACGTTCCGGGCCTCTGCCTCGCGGGCAAGTGCTGCGACACTGTCGGCGACGACCGCTGAGCCGCCGCAAGCCTCGACGGCCCGCGCGATCAGTTCCGGCTCGACCCGGTTGGGCGAGAGGATGCCGATCCCGCGGCCCGCCAGCACCTTCGACCGGGCACCGAGCGTCGTCATGCGGCCAAGCGGCAGTTCGACATGGAACCGGCTGCCTACACCGGCTTCGCTATCGACGCCGATGCGGCCGCTCATCGCCTCGACGATGCGTTTCGAAATGGCAAGGCCGAGGCCGGCGCCGCCATATCTGCGCGTCGAGGTGCCATCCGCCTGCTCGAATTCCTGGAAGATGCGTTCCAGGTCGGCCTTGCGCATTCCAGGACCGGTATCGACCACCGTGAAGCGGATCGAGGATGAAGCCGCCGTCCCGGCGGCTTCCACCGTCACCTGCACGCCGCCTTCATCGGTGAATTTCACCGCGTTGCCGATCAGATTGAGCAGTACCTGCCGCAAGCGGTTCGGATCGGCCGCGATGATCGCCGGAACGTCCGGCGCGCAATAGCAGCCGAGCCCGATCCCCTTGGCGTATGCCTTGGCGGCGAGAAGTTCGCAAACATTCTCGACGATCTCGCGCGGCGACACCGATTGCGGCTCGATATCGAAGCGACCGGCTTCGATCTTAGAGAAGTCGAGCAGGTCCTCGATCAGCGCGAGAAGCGCGCTGGCGGAGGTGGAGATGGCGCCGACATAGGTGCGCTGTTCCGGCGACAGGCGGGTATCGGCCAGAAGCTTGGCCATGCCCATGATGCCGTTCATGGGCGTGCGTATCTCGTGGCTGACGGTCGCCAGGAAGCGCGACTTGGCGAGATTGGCGAATTCGGCATGCTCGCGCGCCGCCACGGAGGCTTTTTCCGCGCGCTTGCGGGCAGTGATGTCGCGCGCGATGGCGCGGTGGGAGACGGCGTTGCTCGCCTTGTCGCGCACGGAGAGTTCGATCCAGGAATACCAGCGCGTCTCGCCGCCGGAACGAATGGCGACATCGGTGGAACTCAGGCACTCGCCTTCGGCGAAGGCGGCATCGGGCACCACGCCGATCTCGATCCCGAGTTCGGAGAGCGTCTTGCCGGAAAGCGCCTTTTGCGGGCAGCCGACAAGATCGGCCAGCACACGGTTGGCATAGACGATATGGCCGTCCCGGTCGCGGTGGACGACGATGTCGCCGAGTGCGTCGATCAAGCCTCGGAAGCGTTCCTCGCTTTCCTGCAATTCCCACATGCGGTCGGCGAGCGTCTCGATCTCGGCGCGGCTGGCGGCCTCGCCATCGAGGATGCGGCCGACCTTGGCCGCTTCGTTGCGCGTACGCCAGCCGATCAGGAAAGAAGCGATGCCGACCATCAGAATGGCGACGGAGAGGTAATGAGGAGAGCCCGAGAGATGGGCGAGGCCTGAAAGCATGACGGCGATGAAGGTCATCGCGTAGAGCAGATATCCGGGCGTGGCGGAGATGCGGCCGGCGAGCGGGCGCGGCGCGGCAATAGGCACAGGAAGCGGGGACACGACATGCGGCGCGGCACGCGCTACGGGGGCCGCATCGCCGCCGTCCGTCGCAAACGCCGTATCCGAATGAAAGCCTGGTTCCGCCATCTCGCCATGGAGGATAGCGGAACACCGATTAGGGAAGGTTTTGGGCCTTCGCTACAATTTTAGCGAAGCGACACTTCTCAATCCATATCGACCACGATGCGGCCACGCACCTTACCCTCGACGATATCGTGGGCGGCCTGGATTATGCCGTCGAAGCCGATGGTGGTGGAAAGCGCGGCAAGCTTGGTATGATCGAGGTCGGAGGCGATGCGCCGCCAGGCTTCGATGCGGATGGGCTTTGGGGCCATCACCGAATCGATGCCGAGCAGCGAGACGCCGCGCAGGATGAACGGGGCGACGCTCGCCGGCAAGTCCATGCCCTGCGCCAGCCCGCAGGCGGCGACAGCACCGCCATAGGACGTCATGGACAATACGTTGGCGAGCGTGTGGCTGCCGACCGCATCGACACCGCCGGCCCAGCGTTCCTTGCCGAGCGGCTTTGCCGGGCCCGACAATTCGTCGCGCGCGATGATCTCCGCGGCGCCGAGGTCGCGCAGATAGGTTTCCTCGGCGGCCCGACCGGTCGAGGCGACGACATGGTAGCCGAGCCTTGAAAGGATCGAGATGGCGACCGAGCCGACCCCACCGGCCGCGCCCGTCACCACGACCGGGCCGCGTGCCGGCGTGATGCCGTGGCGCTCCAGCGCCAGGATGCAGAGCATGGCCGTGTAGCCGGCCGTGCCGACGGCCATGGCCTGATGGGCAGTCAAGCCCTCAGGCAGCGGCACCAGCCAGTCGCCCTTGACGCGGGCATGGCCGGCATAGGCGCCGTAGTGCGTTTCGCCGACACCCCAGCCATTGAGGACGACACGATCGCCCTCCTTCCAGTCCGGATGGCTCGACTGGATCACCGTACCGGCGAAATCGATGCCCGGGACGAGCGGGAAGCGCCGCACGACCGGCGCCTTTCCGGTAATGGCGAGCCCGTCCTTGTAGTTCACCGTGGTCGCTTCGACGGCGACGGTGACATCGCCTTCCATCAAATCGGCATCGCCGAGTTCGACGGTCGAGACCGATTGTTTCTTTTCCTCGTCGCGCGAGACGAGAATGGCCTTGAACGTATCGGACATCTTTTTCTCCGTTTTCAGCACCGCTTGGACCGTTGCCTTGCTTCCGTCAACGCCCGGAGGGCGGTTCCGGCTCCCTCGTGTGGCGATCGCGCCGCCAATCGACGAACTCCTGCAACAGCACGAGGCCGGCGCCAACGGTGATGAACGCGTCGGCGAGGTTGAAGATCGCGAAGGACCAGACCGGCGTGTGGAAGAGGATGTAGTCGATCACGTAGCCGAGCGTCGCGCGGTCGATGAGGTTGCCGATCGCGCCGCCCACGACCAGCGCGAAGCCAGCCCGGGCCAGCACCTGCCGGTCGCTCGTACGCATGGCAAGCATCAGCACGACCGCGATCACCGCAAGCGCGACCAGTATGAGGCCGACATCCCCGAAATCCGCTAGCAGCGAAAAGGCTATGCCGGTATTGCGCGCATGGTAGAGCGCCAGGAAAGGCAGGAGATCGATCTGCTCGTGCAGGCCCATGCCGTTCTCGACGAGCTGCTTGACCCATTGATCGACGCCGATGGCGGCGACCACGATCAGGAGATAGGGCAGTAAGGAGCGCAGTTTCACTTGGCCGGTTCCGGATCGATCCTGAGGGCGTTGCGGCGGATTTCGAAGAGCATGACGCCGGTGGCCACGGCAAGATTGAGCGAATCGGCACGGCCGGCCTGCGGGATGCGCAGAAGCCGGTCGCAGGCGGCGGCGAGATCGTCGGGCAGACCCTGCTGCTCGTTGCCCATGAGGAGCAATACCGGCCGGCCGCTGAAATCGACCGAGCGGTAATCCACCGCGCCCTTGAGATGCGTTCCGGCGACGAGGCCGGGGAAATCCCGCCGCCATCCGAGAAAGGCTTCAACGGATGCCCGCGCGACAGGCACCGCAAAGATCGATCCCATGGTGGCGCGCACGGTCTCGAGTGAAAAAGGATCGGTGCAATCGCCGACAAGGACGACGCCCCTGGCGCCGGCCGCATCGATCGTGCGGATAATGGTGCCGAGATTGCCCGGATCGCGGACGCGGTCGAGCGCCACCCAGACATCTTGGCCGGAAGGCCGGATCGAGGCGAGGGGCACGAATTTCTGGGCGAAGACGCCGAGCACCATTTGCGGATTGTCGCGGCGGGTGATGGCGCCGAGCACCTTCTCGCTGACTTCCAGAACGGTTCCGCCGGCAGCCACCGTACGGGCGGCGGCCTTCTCGACGGCGGGGTTGCCGAGGCCCGTCTTGGCAAAGACCAGCGTGCGGATCGACCAGCCCTGGTCGAGCGCGTCGATGACGAGCTTCAGCCCCTCCGCGATGAAGGCGCTTTCGCGGTCGCGGAACTTCTTCAGCGCCAGCGCGCGGATATCCTTGATCAGCGGATTGGAAAGGCTGGTGACTTCCTTCACGCGGCCTGGCGCGCGCGTCTCGGGCTTCGCGTTCATGCGTCGTTCCCTTTGCGCATGATCTTGCCCTCACTTTGCGGGATCATGCGACTACCCAGCGCGAGAAGAGCGAGGTGGAAAGTGCCCGTCCGGCGGATTTCTCGCGGATCACCAGTTCGCCCGATTCCACGCATCCGCCCATTCCGGCAAAACTATCGCGCATCAGCGCATGGATGGCGAAGAAGGAGGCTCGGATGGAATAGGCCGTCAGGACGACCGTCAGCGGCTTCGGGGTCAGGATCGAGCGGCAGATGTCGACCAGCGCCGGCAGGTCGTCGAAAAGCTGCCAGACCTCGCCCTTCGGCCCGCGTCCATAGGCCGGCGGATCGAGGAGGATAATGTCGTAGCGGCTACCCCGGCGCTCCTCGCGCTCGGCGAATTTCATCGCGTCCTCGCAGATCCAGCGGATCGGCTTGTCGCCGAGGCGGGTGATCGCCTGGTTCTCGCGCGCCCAGCCGATGGCCTTTTTCGAGGCATCGACGTGGGTGACCTCGGCCCCGGCGCGCGCCGCGACCAGCGAGGCAAGGCCGGTATAGCCGAAGAGGTTCAGCACCTTTACCGGCCTGCCGGCGGCGCGGATCAGCCCATCCATGTGGTCCCAGTGCGAAGCCTGTTCGGGAAAGACGCCGACATGGCGAAAGGAGGTGAAGCGGCCGAGATAGTCGATCCCATCATGGCGCATCGGCCATGTCTCGCCGAGCGGCGTCTTCGGGAAGCGCCAGCGGCCCATGCCCTCCTCGTCGGTGTTGCCGGTGAAGATGGCGTCGGCGCGCTGCCATTCACGGTCGGGTAGCGCCTTTTGCCAGATCGCCTGTCCTTCGGGACGGACGATGCGGTAGGGTCCGTACTGCTCCAGCTTCTCGCCGCCGCCCGAATCGAGCAGCGCGTAATCCTCGTTGGGCGATACTTCGAGAATGAGCGGTAAACGTTCTCGCGGCAGCGGCCCATCACGCCGGACAAGCGGACGCGGAGCGGCGGACGGTCCGGTTTCACGCAGCGCCGGAACTGCGGCACGTCCGGGAGCTTCGGAGCGATGATCGCCGCGTCTGTCGCGCGAAGGTTTCAATTACGGGCGTCTCCGGCAAATCCCGGTCGCTTCTGCCATAGCCACAGTCTGTCCGCAACCAAGGGCGGGCAAGCCGGTCTGTACGGCGAGGAACGGTGCGGATAAGACAGGTTACGCGGAAATCAACCATGTCGCGTTCGCAACGCCTACTCAATCTTCTTCAATCCCTGCGTCGGCGTCGACGGCCAGTGAGCGGGCGTGCCCTGGCCGATGAACTCGGCGTGGGCCTTCGCACGCTCTACCGCGACATCGCCACGCTGCAGGCACAGGGCGCCAACATCGAGGGCGAGGCCGGCCTCGGCTATGTGCTCAGGGATGGATATTTCCTGCCGCCGTTGATGTTTGGTGACAACGAACTCGATGCGATCATCCTGGGCCTGCGTTTCGTCATGCAGCGGAGCGACGACGAACTGGCGCGAGCCGCCGAAGACGTCCTGGGCAAGATCGAGGCTATCCTGCCGCCCGGATTGGAAGATGCCGCGGCGACCAGCGGTTTGCTCGCCGGACCGGGAGGCTCGGGGAAATCCGGTCATCTCTCGGCGATCCGGGAGGCCATTCGGCGCGAAGAGAAGCTCCAGATCTCCTATTCGGACAAGAAGGGCCGATCGACCGAACGCATGGTGTGGCCGATCGCTGTCGGCTTCTTCGACACGGCCGAAATGCTGGCTGCATGGTGCGAGATGCGCCGTGATTTCCGCCATTTCCGGCTCGACCACATCACCGCCGTAACGCCGGTTCATGAGCGGACGCCGCGGCGGCACGCTATCCTCCTGGCAGAATGGCGCCTGTCGCAGGATCTGGCCGACATGCCCTGACGGCTGCTGCCGGAAACTGACACTGCCGGCGGGCATGATGCCTCCATCGCAGACCATGGAGGAAGCCATGTATCCCAATTTCGTTCTTCTTTATGTCGACAGCCCGGCCGCCAGCGCCACTTTCTACGGCGACCTACTCGGTCAGGAGCCGATTGAAACATCGCCGACCTTCGCTCTGTTCGCACTGCCGAACGGCCTGATGTTCGGCCTCTGGTCGCGCCATACGGTCGAGCCGAAAGCCACGGCAAGCGGTGGAGGCGGCGAACTGGCTTTCGCCGTCGAGGACCGCGAGGCGGTAGGCTCAGTTTACCGCACCTGGCAGAATAAAGGCCTCGAAATCCTGCAACGGCCCTGCGACATGGATTTCGGCCACACCTTCGTCGCGCTCGACCCGGACGGGCATCGGCTGCGTGTGTTCTTTCCCGTCGAGGAGGATCGGCAATGACCGCGTACTGGATCGGCGTCGCTTCCGCCGAACACGTGCGGCGCGGGCGCGCCGAGGGCTTCATGCAACTCGGCCACGGCAAGGAGGCCTCCCCTTCGACGCCTTCGACCCGGCGGCGGCATCGTCTACTATTCGCCGACGACCACCTCCGGTGTGAAGGACGGGTTGCAGTCCTTCACGGCGATCGGCAACGTGGCGGAAGGCGGGCCGTATCGCGCCGGGATAGGGGATGGGTTCCAGCCGTTCCGCCGGAACGTCCGCCGGGCCGAGGCGCGGGAAGCGCCGATCAAGCCGCTGCTCAGCGGGCTCCAATTCGCAGCAGATGCGGCCAATTGGGGTCGAAAGCTCCGCTTCGGGCTGCTTTCGATCAGCGAGGAGGATTTCCGGCTGATCGCGGAGGCAATGCAGGCCAAGGCCGATCCGCCGATGGCTCACGGCGAATAAACAGAAGGCCGCAGGTCAGGGCGATGAAGCCTACGAACTTCCAGGCGGCGACCGCCATGTGGCCCGTTTCCCAGCGGTTACGAATAGCAGCTAAATCCGCTGGAACGGGCCCTTGCGTCCAGGTCGCCAGCACGGCATTCGCCGGCGCCACCCATGCGAACCATGTCGCAAGCGCCGCTGCGTAGAGCACGGTTGCCGCAAGTGCGAGGCGGAAGGGCCGCCGCTGCCGCCGCAACAGCCAGGTGAGGATGGCAAGGACGATGATGACGCCGACATCGAGCGGTGCGCCGATGATCGCGAAAAATTCGAACTGCCGATTGAAGACGGTGGTCTCACGCCAGAGTTCAGGCGGCCAGACGGTCAGGCGCGGAGCGGCCTCCAGCACATGGGAGAAGGATGGACCGAGGCTGAGCGCCGCGACGACAGCGGCAAGCAGCGACCACAAGAAGAGTCCGCGACGCATCTCCATCAGCCGGCTCAACGGCTTTCGGCGCGGAACAGTTCCCGATCTGCTCGCCCGCGGTAAAATCGGTCCATGACGGAATTCTCGGCCCCTGCGGACAGATCCGATCAATTCGCCGGTTCGGAGAGCGCTCGGCTCGGCGTCGACGGCACCGGCGGCTTGGCGCGCGCCGCTTCCTCGCGCAACGTCCGTGCCTCATCGGCGTTCATGCGGGCGCGCTTGCGATAGCGCCCCTGACGCAGCCACGTCGCGGCGCTCCCGATCAGGACGCCGAGCAAAAGCGCGAGGAAAAGATAGACGAAAAGCGGCAGCGAAAGCGTCAGGCCGGGATTGCCGGGATTGAACGGGTCGAGCGTGAACGGCACGAAGCCCCGGTTGGCGACGGCGAGAGCGATCAACACGATCGCCACCGGAATAATTACGATTATGGTTACTATCCGCTTAATCATTTACCGCCCAGTAGCGTCAGAACCCGAGCTGAGCAGCCTCATCTCACGGCGACCGCCCGGTCTACGGGAGTTTTCACCCCTGTCCCGCTCCTTCTAACCTCGGTCGTTCCAATGGGAAAGTGCGGCAATGCCGCAAGTTGGGGCCGCAAGTCAGGCCGCAAGTAACGGTCGAAGGAATCTCACTGGTCGTTCAGGCGCTCGCGCAATTCCTTCCCGGTCTTGAAGAAGGGGACCCATTTCTCCTCGACTTCGACCGATTCGCCGGTGCGCGGATTGCGGCCGGTACGCGCCGGGCGGTTCTTCACGGAAAAGGCGCCGAAACCGCGCAATTCAACGCGATTGCCTTCGGCCAGCGCGCGCGTGATCTCTTCAAAAATGGCGTTCACAATGTTCTCGACATCCCGCAGGAAAAGATGCGGATTTCGATTGGCGATCGTCTGCACGAGTTCGGATTTGATCATGGATTTGCGTCCCCGGGCATGCTTAGTCAGACTTCGACGGAATCGAATTCTGCTTGCTTTTCAATTGCTCAAGCTATGCCGTCAAGGGTGCCAGACCGACAGGAGACCGTCAAGGAAGATGCGGTCGGCGCCAATCCGCTCGAAAAAGCCAGCCGTTCCTTCCGGCAGCCCGACAAGACGGGCAAGCGCTTTCGAGAAAAGAAAACTGCGGCCGCTCGGCGATTTCCATTCGATGACTTTCAGGTTCGGATCGACGCCCTTCTTTGCCAGCCAGACGACGGCCTCGCGCTCGCCGCCGACCTCATCCACCAGCTTGTTGGCGACGGCCTGGCGCCCGGTGAAGATAGAACCGTCCGCGAGCTTCAGCACCTGGTCGCGAGGAAGCCCCCGCCGATCGGCGACCAGCCCGACGAACCAGTCATAGCTGTCGGAAATGAGCTTCTGGACCATGGCGCGCGCTTCGTCCGTCGTCGGCGTGAAGGGCGAAGGCTCGGCCTTGAGCGGCGAGGACTTGATCGCCTCCAGCTTGACGCCGACCTTGTCCATCAGGCCGGTGACGTTCGGGAATTCGACCAGAACGCCGATCGAGCCGACGATGGAGGTCTGGCGCGCCACGATATGGTCGGCCGCCGCGGCCACCATATAGGCTGCCGAGGCCCCGAGACCGGTGATCTCGGCGACAACCGGCTTCTCGGCGGCAACCCGGCGCACTTCCTCGTAAAGCTGTTCGCCGCCCGCCGTCGTGCCGCCGGGCGAGTTGATCTCCAGGATCAGCCCCTTCACGGCGGGCGAATCGCGCAGTTTTTCGAGCTGGTCGACGAGGTCGTCGTCCTGGGTGATCGTACCGGCGATCTTGACCTTGGCGATATGATTGGCCGCAAGGGAGCCATATTCGTCCTGGTACAACCTCGATCCGGCCCATGCCACCGCAAGCGCGATGACGGCAAGCGCCACGACGCGCCAGAAGGTCAGTTTCCGCCGCAGGCGGTGGCGGTCGATCAGTTCGTCGGCCCGTGTAGCCATATCGTTCTTTCCCGCATTTGCCGCTTGGAACCCCATTCCTATGCCATGCGCTTCTTCGCCGCCACCGCTTTCCACGACGCGATGCAGGCCGTGCTTCCGGCAAAGATCACACTGGCGTTCGACCGCAAAATCACCATATTGGAATGAAAATTGCCGAGCGCCTCGCAGAAAGGCGCATCAAAAATAGTAGGATCAGGGCAGACTTGGGACGGTCGCTTCGGCCGGGCACGATCGGAGCGTGTGGATATCGCGTGGCATCCGACGCGCGACGAAAGATGGAATTCGATCGGATCGAGCCGGTGACGACGATAGACGCTGAGCGCAGAACCCTTCGACCCGATCCGGCCGTTCCCCCGGCGGACAGCGCCGGCGGCCGCTCGGTCGAGCAGGCGTTCCGGCGGGCGAAGCGGCATTCCACGGCCGTCAGGACGTTGAAGGTGTTGTTGCCGGGCCTTGCCATCCTCATCGCCGCCGGATTCACGATCTACTCCTATCTGCTGACGCCGGGCGGGATTGCCGTCGACATCCTCGGCTCCAGCTATAGCGACGGCAAACTCACGATGGCCAATCCGAGGCTGGAGGGCTTTACCAAGGAAAACCGCCCCTATTCGCTCAAGGCCGCGCGCGCCGTGCAGGACGTGACGAATACGAATGTCGTCCAGTTGGACGACATTACCGCGAAGCTTCCCGTCAGTGACGACAACTGGGCCAATGTCAGCGCGCCCAAAGGCATTTATAACAAAGAGAAGGATACGCTCGACGTTCCGACCGAGATGACCGTGACGACGACGGACGGCCTCGTCGCCAAGCTCAGTTCCGCCTTCGTCAACATCGCGACAGGAGATTTGAAGACTTCCGATCCGGTCGATATTACTCTAAGGGGATCGCATATCACTGCCGATAGCATGACTGTACAGGATCGGGGCAAGGTACTTGTCTTCGACCGGAAAGTTCGGGTGACGATGATGCCGGAAAAGAAAAACTCCACTGGAGACAATCATGGAGCGGCCGATGCGCCGCGCTAGCCTTCTCCTTGCGATTTCATACAGTCTCCTTGCCGGCTTCTCCGTACTTGCGGCCGGGCCCGCGCTCGCTCAGCAGAACGGGTCAGAGGCCGGGACGAGCAACAGCTTCTCCGGCATGAAGCTTTCAAACGACAAGCCGATCCAGATCGAAAGCGACAATCTCGAGGTCCACGACAAGGACAGCACGGCCATCTTCACCGGCAACGTCAATGTCGTGCAGGGTACGACGACGATGAAGGCCGGCCGCATGGTCGTCCACTACATCAAGGGCGCGAAGGACAATGCCGGGAAGGCGAATGACGCCAGCCAGAAAACCGGCGCCGGCGAGAAGACAGATGGTGCGGTCGGCAATATGATGGCTGGCGGCGCCAGCAACATCAAGAGCATCGACGTCGACGGAAAGGTCTACGTGAAGTCCAACGATCAGATCGCCACCGGCGATCACGGCACGTTCGACATGCAAAGCCAGGTCCTAGTGCTCGAAGGCAACGAGGTGGTGCTGACGCAGGGCGACAACGTCGTCATGGGCTGCAAGCTGACAGCCAACCTCAAGACCGGCCTGTCCAAGCTCGACGGCTGCAACAGCGCCAAGGACAAGGGCCGCGTCAAGGTGCTGCTGACGCCGGACAAGAAGAAGGCGGCTGACTAGCTTGACGGCGGTCTCGAAGATTTCCGCGCGCGCCCTCTCCGATAAAGGCGAAACGGCCGCCATCGACCCTGAACGTCTGAAGGGTACGCTGATCGCGCGCGGCCTGACCAAGAGCTACAAAGGCCGCCAGGTGGTGAGCGGCGTGTCGATCGGGGTGAGAGCCGGCGAAGCGGTCGGTCTGCTCGGGCCGAACGGCGCCGGCAAGACCACCTGCTTCTACATGGTCACCGGGCTGGTGCCGGTGGACAAGGGCACGATCTCCATCGACGGCTACGACGTGACCACGCTGCCCATGTACCGTCGTGCCCGGCTCGGCATCGGCTACCTGCCTCAGGAAGCGTCCATTTTCCGCGGCCTGTCGGTCGAGGCGAATATCCGTGCCGTCCTGGAGGTCGTGGAAAAGAACCGCAAGGAGCGTGAGCGTCGGCTCGACGAGTTGCTCGACGAGTTCAACATCACCCATCTGCGCAAGGCGCCGTCTATCTCGCTGTCCGGCGGCGAGCGAAGGCGCCTGGAAATCGCCCGCGCATTGGCTTCCAGCCCGAAATTCATGCTTCTGGACGAGCCTTTCGCCGGCATCGACCCGATTGCCGTCTTCGATATCCAGCAACTCGTGCGGCATCTGACCAGCCGCGGCATCGGCGTCCTCATCACCGACCACAATGTGCGCGAGACGCTCGGCCTCATCGACCGCGCCTATATCATCCACGCCGGCAAGGTGCTCACCCATGGCGAGCCCTCCGAAGTGGTCGGCAATGCCGATGTGCGCCGCCTCTATCTCGGCGAAGGTTTTACCCTGTAGGCAGTCCTGTCCCGCATTCGACGAAAGTCAGGGTGTGCCAGAAGGCAGAGATCGCGCCCCTTCGCATTGACGCTGCCGCGCGACCCATTAAGAATGCCGCCCATCGCCGGCCGGGCTTGAACCGGTCGGACCGGCGCGCCTCATCGGCGCGGGAAACAAGGGCTACGGGACGGCTTCCAGGCTATTCCCGAAGGGAGGAAAACGGATGACTGACAAAAATATCAAAATGGCCGCCGCCAGTGCCGTCGGGGGCGTGACGCGCCGTACAGTGGTCGCGGGCATCGGCGCGGCCGGCATCGTCGCCGGCACGTCGCCCTTCTCGATCGTGCGTGCGGCGGGCGGCCCGCTCAAGGTCGGCGTGCTCCTGCCGCGCTCGGGCGTGCAGGCGGGCATCGGCCAGGACTGCCAGCGCGGCGTGGAAGTCGCGGCGCCGATCCTCAAGGAACTCGGCCTGCCCGAACTCCAGATCATGAACGGCGATACCGAATCGAACGAGCAGACCGCGCGCGCCCAGGCCGAGAAACTGATCGGTGACGGGGCGCAGCTTCTGGTCGGCGCGTTCGATTCCGGCCAGAGCGCGGCGATCGCGCAGGTCGCCGAGCAGAAGGGCATCCCCTTCGTCATCAACATCGCCGCGGCGCCGCAGATCACCGAGCAGGGCTATAAATACGTTTTCCGCAACTTCCCGACGGCGGTGACGATCCTCACCGACGCCTTCAAGCAGCAGCTGGAGATCTTCAAGCAGGTTGGCTCGGCGCCGAAATCGGTGGTCTTCCTGCATGTGAACGACACGTTCGGTTCGGCGATGGCAGGCGGCATCGGCAAGGTTATGCCGAAATTCGACATGCCCTACAAGGTGGCCGAAACCATCGCCTACGACCGCGCGGCGCGAGATCTCTCCGTCGAGATCGCCAAAGCCAAGGCGACGGGAGGCGACGCGCTTCTCGTCGTCAGCCGCTTGAACGACGCCATCCTGCTCACCCGCGAACTGGTCAAGCAGCGCTGGACGCCGGAAGCCATCCTCTCCATGGGGCCGGGCTGGTACGAGGACCAGTATTTCAAGACGCTCGGCAAGCTCTCCGACGGCCCGATCTCCTTCGTGCCGTGGTACGACCCGAAGAAGAAGCTCAGCGAGACGCTGAAGGCTGCCATGAAGAAGGCCTATCCGGACGTCAACATGAACACCAACCATGTCTATACGTTCGAGGCGCTTCTGGTGGCGGCCGACGCCTACAAGCGCGCCGGGACGGGCAATTCCAAGGAACTGACGGAAGCCGTGCGCTCCACCAACATCACCGACAACGTCTCGATCGGCGAAGGCATCCGCTTCAACGCCAAGGGCCAGAACGACACCGTCGGCGACGCCTCCATCCAGAACGTCGGCGGCGAGCTCGTCGTGGTTGCGCCCGAGAAAGCGGCCGTCGCCAAGGCGGTCTGGCCGATGCCTCCTTACGACAAGCGCTGAGACGCATCCCGCATCGCCCCGGCCGGCGCGACCGGGGCGGAATCGTACCTCGCATCGGAAGCAGGCCGTGCCCGTCGAGCTTTATCTCAACGTCGCCGTCAGCGGTTTGCTGACCGGCCTCATCTACGGGCTTTCCGCGCTCGGCCTGTCGGTTATTTTCGGTGTCATCCGCATCGTCAATTTTGCCCATGGCGAGATCATGGTGATGGGCATGTTCGCGACGCTGATGCTGTTCCGGCATCTCGGCATCGACCCGCTCTATTGCGTGCCGATCGTTGCAGCGGCGCTGTTCGCCTTCGGCTATCTCCTGCAGGACCTCGTCGTGCGCCGCATCGTGCACCTGCCGGATTACATGCAGTTTCTCCTGATGGCGGCGATCGCGGTCATGATCGTCAGCCTCTGCCTGATGATCTTCGGGCCGGACGCGCAGGGCGTGCAGGTCGCCTATGCCTACGATTCCTTCCAGATCGGCCCTCTGCTGGTCGACAAGGTCCGCATCTATGCCGGGATCGCCGCGCTCGTCGTTTCCGGCCTGCTCTTCGCATTCTTCCGCTACACGGATACGGGCAAGGCGATCCGCGCCTGCGGCGACAACCAGACCGGCGCGCTGGTGGTGGGGCTGAACGTCCGCCGCCTCTTCGCGCTCACTTTCGGCATCGGCACGGCCTGCCTGGGTGCCGCCGGCGCGATCCTCGTGCTGCTGATCGACGTGCACCCCTATCTCGGTCCGTCCTATACGCTGCTTGCCTTCATCATCGTCATCATCGGCGGGCTCGGCAGCTTGCCCGGCGCGCTGCTCGGCGGCCTCCTGATCGGTGTCTCCGAGGCGCTGGCGGGGCTCGTCTTCCAGCCCTCGATGAAAAGCGCGGTTTCCTTCGGGCTCCTGATCCTCGTTCTCCTGCTTCGGCCGCAGGGCCTGCTCGGCAAGGAAGTGCGATGATCGCGCGGCTGACGGACGGGTTGCCGCCGCGCGCGCTGGCGCTGCTCGCGGCTTTCGCGGTTGTGATGGCCGTCGCCCCCTTCTTCGCCAGCGACTATGTGCTGAGCGTCTTGATCATCTCGCTCTATTTCGCCTTTGTCGGGCAGGCCTGGAACCTGATGCTCGGCTTCGCCGGGCAATTGTCGCTCGGCCATGCGCTTTTCGTCGGCATCGGCGCCTATACGAGCGCGGCGCTCTTCACCCATTTCGGCGTCAGCCCGTGGGCCGGCGTGATCGCGGCGGTGGCGCTTTCCACGCTGATGGGCTGCGTCATCGGCTATCTCGGTTTTCGTTTCTCGATTCGCGGCGTCTATTTCGCGCTGCTCACTATCGCGTTTGCCGAATTCACCGGCATCATGGTCGACAACTCAGCCTGGCTCGGCGGATCGGCGGGGCTCTTCCTGCCGGTGAAGAACGCCGGCAGCATCGACTTCCTCAATCTGCGCGGCCCGCCGATCCTGTTCTACTACCTGATCCTGATCCTGACCGGCGGAGCGCTGGTGCTCTGCCGCTTCCTGCTCAACAGCAAGCTCGGCCTCTACTGGCAGGCGATCCGCGACGACCAGGAGGCCGCGGAGGCTGCCGGCGTGCCGCTCTTCCGCTATAAGATGATCGCGGTGGCGATCTCGTCCGCGCTGACCGGCATCGCCGGCGTCTGGTACGCCTTCTACTACAACAACCTCTTCCCCGAATCGACCTTCGCCACCGGACGCTCGGTCGAACTCATCCTCGGCACGGTCGTCGGAGGTGTGGGCACGCTGTTCGGACCGATCCTCGGCGCGCTCATCCTCACCCCGCTCGGCGAACTGCTGACCGAACTCACCTCGGGGCTCCAGATCGACGGCATCAAGACCTTCTTCTGGGGCTTTTGCGTCGTCGCCATCGTGCTCTTCCGGCCGTCCGGCGTGTGGCCGTGGCTGGCGGGACTCCTGAAGCTCGACGGCCGCAGCGCGAACGGAGGCGGACGATGAGTGCTCGCCACTCCGCTTCACTCAAGGTCGAGGGGCTGACGCGGCGCTTCAGCGGGCTGACTGCCGTCGACAACGTCTCCTTCGAGGTGCCGCCCGGCGCCATCCATGCGCTGATCGGCCCGAACGGCGCCGGCAAGACGACGACCTTCAACATGATCGCCGGCGCGCTCAAACCGACGAGCGGCGACGTCTCTCTCGACGGGCATTCGCTGGTCGGCAAGCGACCGGACGAGATCTGCCGCGCCGGCGTCGGCCGTACCTTCCAGGTGGTGCGTCCGTTCAAGGATATCACGGTCACCGACAATGTCGCTGTCGGCGCGCTCTCATGGACGAACGACATGGCGGCGGCGCGGCGCTACGCGCTCGACATGCTCGAACTGCTCGGTCTCGCCGACAAGCGTAACGCACTGCCGGGCAGCATCACCCTTCCCGACCGCAAATGCCTGGAGGTGGCGCGCGCGTTGGCGACGAAGCCGAAGCTCCTGCTTCTCGACGAGGTGATGGCCGGCCTGCGTCCGACCGAGACCGATCGCATGGTCGCGACCTTCCGCCGGCTGAACGAGGAGACCGGCGTCACCATCGTCCTGATCGAGCATGTCATGCGGGCAGTGATGGCGCTGTCGCATCATGTCGTGGTGCTCAACTACGGCAAGGTGATCGCCGCGGGCACGCCGGAGGAGGTGACGCGCAATCCGGACGTGCTCGCCTGCTATCTCGGCGCCGAGGAGCTTTCCTGATGCTGGAGGTCGACGGCATCGACGTCTTCTACGGCGACGCGCGGGCGCTCGACGGCGTGTCGATCACGATCGAGCCCGGCGTGATCGTCGCTATCGTCGGAGCGAACGGCGCCGGCAAGACCTCGCTCATCCGCACCATAGCCGGAATGCAGAAGCCGGCCAGCGGCCATATCCGCTTCAAGGGAACCGACATCGCCGGCTGGCCGACCTACAAGGTCTGCGATCTCGGCATCGGCCAGGTGGCCGAGGGAAGGCAGATATTCCCCTCCATGACGGTCACCGAGAACCTCGAAACGGGAGCCATGCTGCCGCGCGCCCGCGCCGGCAAGGCACGCAATCTCGACCATGTCTACCAGATGTTCCCCCGGCTCGCGGAGCGCAGGACGCAGGCCGCCGGGACCCTCTCGGGCGGCGAGCAGCAGATGCTCGCCATCGGCCGCTGCCTTATGGGCAGCCCCGAACTCATCATGTTCGACGAGCCGTCGCTGGGTCTGGCGCCGGCGCTGGTGCACGACGTGCTGCAGTCGATCGTCGACCTCAACCGCGAGGGCATCACCTGCGTGCTGGTCGAGCAGAACGTGGCCGTCTCGCTAAAACTCGCCAAACACGCCTATGTGCTGGAGAATGGGCGCGTGACGCTGTCCGGCAGTGGAGAAGCGCTCCTCGCAGACGACCGGGTCAGACAGGCCTATCTGGGGCTGTAGGCCGTCCGGCGGTCAGGGTGCGTCCTTCGAGGCTCGCTTCGCTCGCACCTCAGGATGAGGAAGGTTGGTGCCAGTTTCCCTCTTCCTGATACGTCCTGCGTGCGGAACCTCGTCGAAATATCCACGTCTCAGAAGAAGAGGTAAGGGGTAAGGGGTAAAGAGCCAATCTTCAAAGGAGCAAGGCACCAACCGTCCTCATCCTGAGGTGCGAGCGAAGCGAGCCTCGAAGGACGCACTGAAACACCTATCGATCGCCAAAGGATCGAGTATCACTCAGCCGGCGCTTCCAGCAGCAATGACGGCTCTTCCTCAGGCTTCGCCTCCAGTGCCTTGCGGCCGCCGAAGAGCCTGAGAACGAAGACGAAGAAGACCGGCACGAAGGGCACCGCGATCACTGTCGCGGTGATCATGCCCCCGAGCACGCCGGTGCCGATGGCGTTCTGGCTGGCGGCGCTGGCGCCGACCGCCACCGCCAGCGGCGTGACGCCGAGCGAGAAGGCGAGCGACGTCATAATGATCGGGCGGAAGCGAATGCGCGAGGCCTCAACCGTGGCGTCGAAGACCGACATGCCGCCCGCGCGCAGATCCTTGGCGAATTCGATGATGAGGATCGCGTTCTTCGCCGACAGGCCGATGATGGCGATAAGGCCGACCTTGAAATAGACGTCGTTCGACATGCCGCGCAGCATCACCGCCAGCACCGCGCCGATGATGCCGAGCGGCACCACCAGCATGACCGAAAGCGGGATCGACCAGCTTTCGTAAAGTGCTGCGAGCAGCAGGAACACGAACAGCACCGTCATGCCCATCAGGAACGGTGCTTGCGAGCCGGACTGGATCTCCTGCAGCGACTGCCCTGTCCATTCATAGCCGAAGCCCTGCGGCAGGTCGGCGGCCAGCCGCTCCATCTCCGTGATGGCCTCACCGGAGGAATAGCCGGGCCCGGCATTGCCGCTGATGCGCACCGCCGGATAACCATTATAGGCGACGACCTGCAGCGGCCCCTTCGTCCATTCGATATGGGCGAAGGCGGAGAACGGCACCATGCCGCCCGAGGCATTGCGCACGTTGAGTTTCAGCAGGTCCGCCGACTGCATGCGTTCCTTTTCGCCGGCCTGGATCATTACCCGCTGCAGACGGCCGGCGTTGGGGAAATCGTTGATATAGGCCGAGCCGATATAGGCCGAGAGGGCGGAATTGATGTCGCCGAATGCCACGCCGAACGCGTTCGCTTTCTCGCGATCGATCACCAGATTGATCTGCGCGGCTTCGGGCAGGCCCTCGATGCGCAGCCCGGTCACGATCGGGCTTTTGGCGGCGGCGGCCATCAATTGCGAGGCGGCGGCGGAAAGCGCCTCCTGGCCGAGACCAGCGCGGTCCTGCAGGCGGAAGGTGAAGCCGTTCGACGTGCCCAGGCCGGAGATCGGCGGCGGCGACAGGGCGAAGGCAATGGCGTCCTTCAATTGAGAAAAGGCCGCGTTCGCCCGCCCGGCGATTTCCTGCGCAGAATCCTTGAACCCGCGCACGCTCCAGTCCTTGAAGGTGATGAAGGCGAGCGCGGCGTTGTCGCCGGCGCCGGAGAAGGAATAGCCCTCGATCACGGTGCGGTGGTCGACCGCCGGCTCCTTGCCGAAGAAGGCTTCCACACTCTCCACGGCGCGCTGCGTGCGGTTGCCGGCGGATTCGGGCGGTGTCTGCATATCGACCAGCACGAAGCCCTGGTCCTCGTTGGGCAGGAAGGAGGAGGGCAGGCGCACGAACAGATAGCCGAGCCCGATGATGAGGGCGAGGTATATGATCATGAAGCGTCCGGCGCGGCGGATGGTCCAGCCGACCATCGAGGTATAGCCGCTCGTCGTGCGGGCGAAGCCGCGGTTGAACCAGCCGAAGAAGCCGCGTTTCTCGTGATGGCCTTCCGGCACCGGCTTCAGGAAGCTCGCACACAAGGCCGGCGTCAGCGACAGCGCCATGAAACCGGAGAACAGGATCGAGCCGACCATGGTGACGCTGAACTGGCGGTAGATGACGCCGACGGCGCCGGGGAAGAAGGCCATCGGCACGAAGACGGCGGTCAGCACCAGCCAGATGCCGATGATGGCGCCGGTGATCTGCGACATCGCCTTGCGCGTCGCCTCCTTGGGCGGCAGACCCTCCTGCGCCATGATGCGCTCGACATTCTCCACCACCACGATGGCATCGTCGACGAGGATGCCGATGGCGAGCACCATGGCGAACATGGTGAGCACGTTGATTGAGGAGCCCGTCGCCAAGAGGATGGCGCAGGCGCCG